>NZ_JBHTDH010000021.1:0-66768 GCF_042666555.1 Herbaspirillum sp. GCM10030257 | reverse complement strand
TCTTGCCATTTTTAGCTGTATGGCCGACACTTTGATTATCTAAACCGATTCAGGAAACTGGAATCATGACTGAACGTGCAGTAGGCGCCATGTCGCTTGAAAGTTGGCTTTTTGCACAGCCTCGTTAGGTCTCATTGCATGAAAAAACTCTGGAGAGCCTTCAAACTCGTGCTGTCAGCCGTTTTACTTGCGGTGATGTGCCTCATTCTGTATTTGTTTGCGCATCAGCCCGACAACTTCATGCTTCTTGGATGGGCAGGTGCCTTTCTTTTTATGACTGCGCTCCTGTGGGCTAACCTCAAGCCTACCAGTCGCGAATTTGCTCTGGTGGGCGTCGTTCTAGCGTTAGGGTTCCTATTTGTCGGCCTCCAGACCTTAACCGGCGCGCTTCATTTCCCTCGTGAGTGCAGCGGCAGGCGCAGCTTGTGCGATTTTGAGAATGTATTGTATGCAGTCGGCGGACCAACTCTTGCAGCCGCCCCCAATCTTTCTTTGGGCATCATTCTGCTCTACGCAAGTGCCCGTCTCGTGGTGTTGCGCAGTGTTCCAAGATGAGCGGGCGGTGCTCTATACCTTGGCAAAACCGGGAAATCTTTTCATTAAGGTTACACTAGTTGTCACGTTGCCTAACGTGCAATTCGATTCAGGCACATGGGTGTGCCGGTCAACCAAACGTTAGGCATTTGATGAACATCGATTCCAAGGACGTACCTCAAGCATGAATGAAGGGCAATCGAATAACCGCTTGCATGGAGTCACTCTTGAGAGTGTCGTCGAGAAGCTTGTTAATCACTACGGCTGGGATGAGCTCGCCAATAAAATTAGTATTAATTGTTTCAAGAATGATCCGTCTGTGAAATCCAGCCTGAAATTTCTTCGAAAAACTCCTTGGGCTAGAAAGCAAGTGGAGAATCTGTACCTCTCTACATTTACATTACAAAGCGAGCCGAAAAATGCCTAACATGCCGCTTCACACTGTCACCTGCGGTGCAGGTGAGCTTCTACGTTAGCTATCATGATTCTTCCAATCAGCGTCAACCAGGCAATCGACGATTTGGTGGTCCTTGACGGTCAAGAAGTTATTGTTCAAGGCATACTCCATTTCGATTTCGAGGAGGTGGCGCTTTATCACTTTCCTACGGCTCAGCGACGCGCAGCATATGATTCTTCTATCTGGATTTCCACAGGTACGGGAAGTCTAGGTTTCAACGAAGAAGCATGTAAGCGGTTGCACGGGAAACGCGTCACAATCGAAGGCAGGCTATTGAAGCCCGCCCCCGACCTCGGTGGTTGCGGGCATATGAGCCTGTGGCCAGCTGAACTGCTGGCACGGACACTTGAGCCAGCGTGACAGCTAACTTGCACATGAACACAGGCGGCGGTGCCGCTGGTTATCCGAAACGTTAGAGCTCATGAATTCCCTGATCACTACCGCCGCTCGCGATACGCCCATACCAGGCGCTCTGTACTCGGTAGACGATGGAGCGGGCCACTTCGGCGTTGCAAAGGTACTTGCGGTTGATGACGCTGGTGTCCACATTCGCCTGCATAAGAACAAGTTTGCGACGCGGCCATCGCGTGTCGAGGTGTCTAGTCTGGATCTAGGTTCGATTCATGACCCGGATGGGTTTGGCATGGGGCACATGCCGTTGTCGTACGCCGCTTTCTCCGCCTGGGAGCCCGTCTTTCTTGAGGCAAGTGCGCTTACGGAAGAGGAACTAGAGGGTTACCGCTACTGGCAAGAAGAGCAGGGTGGCTACTTCGGAAGGCCAGGGCATTGAGCTCTAACATGTCAATCGACACGGACCCACAACAGCAGGAGGCGGCTTCGCCGCGAAGTGTTGTGGTCCGGTCATCTTCACGTTATACATCATATTTTTACTGAAATTTATTTATGGTTGAACTCAAAAACGCTTCGGCATCAACGACTTTACGCTATGCCGTTCCGGGAATGGCATTGACAGCGATCGGATAGGTCTTTGATCTGGGGCGCTTGAGCAACCTCTTAATGATGATCGGGGTAGCAATGCTTGTCGCTGCGCGCTTAACGCAAATTATGATTAGTGCAGAAGAGAAGAAGCGAAAGGATTCGTAATTGCACAAACGTTCTGCGTTATCATTGTAAGCATAATAACGCTTAACGTGGTATTCAGTTTTAACGCACGTTGCGAACCACAATTGAGCGTTGAGAATATCGACTACACATGACTAAAAATATCAGAAGTTTGAGACTGTTAGTTTTAATGCCAGCTTTTATTCTGTTGAGCTGCGCTACGGTTTCTTCAAATAGCGAACGATTTGTAGAATCGGAACAGCCATCGCCTGGCTACGCACGGCTCTATATTTTTCGGCCCGGTTTTTCTTCTGTTGACCGATATGACAGTCCAACTTTACTTGTTAATCAAAAGGAGGTAGGGCGAATCTCCTATGAGTCATATTTATCTTTAATGTATCGGCCAGGAATTTACCAGATCGCTTCAAAGCCGAATGTGATCGAATCGTCTGCATGGAATGCAAGCACGCAAATTTCACTTGAGGCTGATAAGACTTATTTTTTGGCGATATGGAATAACGCTGAGATCGGTAAAGGAATTGGCCTTATGCCCATCATAGGGAGGATTCCGTTTTCATTAGCCTTACCAACGGAGACAGTAAAAAGTAATGCCGTGCGATTTGAAGTTGTGAACGAAGAGCAAGCGATACCGGTTATCACAGGATATTCGTTGATTTCCCTTCATGAGCAGCAGTGATGTACTCTCTTAACTTATTGCCCAACACAGACACGTATTCGTTCTCGTTAGCTCATCATTAAACATCATGCGAGCATTCTATTTCTACTTGTTTCTGATGACATCACTGGGATGCGCCTCAGCCGCAACTGCTGCGACAACAGCCATTGGCTTCAATAGCTTACCCGAAGCGTTGGCGACACTTAAATCGCAGCCTGGTGCAAGAGTGAACACAACTGAGCCGGACAAATGGACTATAGTAAATATCAAGACGGATAGTGGAGACACGGAGCAATGGTCATTTACTCCCGAAGGCCATTATGCACATCCTGCAGTCGCTAAGAGAACACTGAAAGTTGAATCCAACGGAAACGTATTTCTTGAGTCGGCATTTCTCTGCGAAGCTCAGAAGGACCCATGCGATAGGCTTGTTAAGGAATTTGAAGTACTGAATGAGCAGATCCGAAATAACGTTCAACGGCGCTTGTCGGGAACCCAAAAGTGATATGTAGGATGTTTAACACGCCCTTCGACGCAGGCGCCCGAGTCACCTGTCAGCTTTATCGTTAGACTGCCGAAACAGAAGGGGAACAATACCGACTTGTAACTGTCTGCATGCTTGTCCATAACAACCTGCAGCCATCATGTTCGCAACGGACTGGCATCTGAGCGGCACGATGCTGTACAAGAGATACCGATGAAAATCACCTATACCGCTATCGGGGCAGTCACCCTATTCAGTGCATTACTGACTGGCTGTGGCGGGAACGATTCCAACTCTGCGGTCGTGTCCCAGACGCCCACGACTCCTGCGCCGGGTGTGTCACCGACGACGCAAACTGACTACAGTAGGCAAGAGGCGTTGGCCGCATTGTCAGCGTCCGCGCTCAGCAAAGGCCGTACAGATTATCTTGATCGCTTGCTAGACCAAAGCGTCAACCAGTTCTTCGTCGATTTTACTGTCGTTGAGCCGTTGCCAGCAACGCTCGAATCACGTCAGTTGCTTTATTCTGAGATGAAAGCACGCGCTGCTGCCGAAATTGGAGCCTCAAATTATCAGATCATCCGTGACTACACTGTTGTTCCTCAAACATTCATTCAGGTCAATTCTCGGCGGTCACTCGTAACGGTTTTAAATAGCCCAAGCATCCGAGCAATCTCCGAGAATGTGACCTATCCTGTACCTGGTACCGGGCCGCTGTACCCGGTACCAGGTACACCGTCTCCTGCAGCACAATAGTTTGACAGGCTCAGGAATGGATTCCTTCGGACCTTCGCTTACTGACCGGGGTTTAGAACATCTTTAGTGCACCGATGAACTTGGATACAGTTTCTAACGTGGCCATTAACACGGACGCTCTGCGCCCGTCATCGTAGCGTTAGACATCAGTCCCCTCGAAGATGAAACGCAGCATACGAATACTTCTTACCTGCTTGCTCGGGTGGACAATGATCCTGTCAGCGGCGACAGCGCACTCGGGTACGCTCGTGGCGTCAGAAAAGTTTGTGGAAAGCCTGCGTAACGGTGTCTCCCAGGAGATATATCTCACGCTGGACACCACCCCAATCGATCGCGAATTTGCTAGGAGAGGAGTGCGCAGAGGACCGCTTCATGACGGCCAGAAAATTGTTGATCAGTCTTGTGGTCAATATGCGCAATTGAAGAAGAGACTATTTGCAAGTCAGGGGATGAAAGCGATCCGTCTGATTTCAGATTTTCAGTGTCTGGCAATGGTAAAGGTTAAGATTTCTGACCTGGCTGGTCTTGCCTTGTTGTTAAGGCAACCGATGGTGCTGAAGCTTCATGAACCCGTCCGGGTCACGCTCTCAGGTTGAACTCAAATAATATATCTAACATGGACATGAACCCTGACCCTTTCGCGGCCAGTTATACGAAGCGTTAAACAGATCGGTTCAAGTCAATACGGTTCAAATCGGCTTTCAATTACCCACAACTTTTGACATGGTAGATTGAACGACCTAGCCTGATGGAACGAAGTCAGGCAGGAGGTTGCTATGGACGCGGAGCAACATAGAGCAAAGGCGCCGGGACCGGCTTGGTTGCATGGCGAATTAGATGGGGATCACTTCTTTGACGCCCGTCTGGCAAGACGGCTGCAAGAATTAGCTGGACAGCTCTGGGAACATCGTGGTCAAAGTATTCCGATGGCATGCCAAGATTGGGCTAACACCAAGGCGGCAGTTCCAAAACCTGCCGCTCTTCATCAGTCAGTGAGCGTAGTGGATGTTTCCGGACGCGACTCATAGTAGCCTCCTACAGCGATCTTAAGGGTTTGATCGTCTTATCCCGCTTTTGTTGCCAAATGACCCACTAGAGGCGTCGATAGACGTTTCCCACATTAATTCAGCCAACTCGCTGGCGGTTTCCGCCATGGCCCTGACCGTCAGAAGCTTCTACACTTGATGAAAGTAAATGCCGACTTGTAACCTCACTCGAGACTGGATGGAACCGATGGAAAGAATTTTGCAGGGCCAAGTGGCGATTGTCACGGGAGCCGGCCGCGGGCTTGGGCGTGCCCATGCTCTGGAGCTCGCCCGCCACGGCGCGTATGTTGTGGTCAACGATCTCGGCGGCGACGTAGCTGGATCTGCGGCGGAGTCCGTCGCGGCAGAAATCGTTCGTGCTGGTGGCGAAGCTCTCGTCAACGGTGCCGACGTGACGCAGCCGGATCAGGTTAAGGCGATGGTCGCGGCTGCTGAAGCCCGCTGGGGCCAGGTGGACATTCTTGTGAACAACGCTGGGATTCTCCGCGACCGCAGCTTTGCAAAGATGGAGCTCGCCGACTTCCGCCTCATTCTTGACGTCCACGTGATGGGCGCTGTGCACTGCACGCACGCCGTGTGGAACCGAATGCGCGCGCGCAGACATGGCCGGATTGTGTTCACGACTTCTTCCTCTGGGTTGTACGGCAATTTCGGGCAGTCGAATTACAGTGCTGCAAAGATGGCACTGGTGGGCCTAATGCAGACCCTGGCTATCGAGGGCGAGAAGCATGGTATTCGCGTCAACTGTCTCGCGCCCACGGCATCTACTGCACTCCTGGAGGATGTGCTGCCCGCTGACATTCTCGTAGGACTCGCACCAGAGAAAGTCAGTCCAGGTTTAGTGGCGCTGGTCGCCCTCGATGCCCCCACGCGGACTATCCTGCTCGCCGGGGCGGGCAGTTTTGAATGTGCACATGTCACGATGACTCAAGGCATCCACCTCTCGGAAGAGGCGTGCACAGCCACGGAGGTGCGCCATCGCATGGAAGAGATTCGTGCTCGCGATGGTGAAGTCGTGCCCGCGTGGGGTGGGGAGCAGTATCGATTCGAGCTTGCCAAGTCTGGCGTGAAAGCTTCCGCGCCTGCTCAATGATCGACCTTGTTCGGACTATTTGACGACGCAGTTACCTGCCACAAACGCAATGCCACATGCAGCTCTAGCGCACGCGTTGGTTGGCCCCAGGGGCCAAGCAGATCCTCAATGGTTTCGAAGCGATGCCGGATGGTGTTCACGTGCACTCCGAGCCGCTGCGCGGTGAGCGCCGCATTGTAGTGAGTCTCAAAGTAGGTGAGTAGTGTCACAGTCAGCTGCGTGGCGCGCTTCAGGTCGTACGCCAGCAGCGGGCCGATGGTGGCCTCCAGAAAGTTGGTGATGCTTGCGTGGTCGTGCGTCTCGAACAGAGTGGAATATAGCGCCATCTCGTTCTGTCCCATGACGTGGCCGACAATGCCGAGGCGGCGAAGGACCGGCAGGGCCCGCCGGAGCATTGCGTGCAGTGCCGGCAGTTCCGCCACTAATGTGGCAGGCCGCGACAGCATTCCTCTCCAAGCACCTCCATGGTGATGGTTCTGCAGGTATTGAACGATGGCGTGGCGAACATCGCCTACACGGCGTGTGCTGCAAAGAAGCACTATGGCACCGTCTACATCATCGAACAGGACCTGCCCGAGCACGTTCGCGGCGCGCAGTCGGCGCGCGGAATAGGAAGCGTCTGGGTCTTCGGTTTCCAGCACCAACAGTGACATCGGCTCGTCGAGCGAGATCCCAAAACGCTCCGTCCGCTCAGCCACCAGGGCTTGTCCTTCCTGCCTAGGGAACAGCAGCGAACGCAGGAGCGCAGCCTCGTCGCGTGTTCTCGAGGCTTCCATCCTTTCGCGAGACAGCAGCACCACGCCCAATATAGTCGCAGAGCGCTCGAAATTCCGTACTGCATGGTCGTCCAGGCCACCCTGCCGGAACAGTAGGATGGACCCGAGCATGTCATCCCCGCCGATCACAGCGTTAACCCGACAACTTTCGCCGTCTATCTCCCAAACAACAACGGAGCGGCCCACTTGGCGGCTCTGACGCAGTGCCTGTGCCAGTGGTGCGCTTTGCACGCCGTGCGGAGCATAAGAATCGGCGGCGGCAGCTCCGTTGCAACTTGCAGGGATACCCCGGCCGATCGGCTGTGCCGCTTCATCGAGCACGAGCACGGCGCCATCCAGCATGTCGGCAACTTCCTTGCAGATGGTGGAGAGTTTGGCGCCGCGAGCAAGCAGCGATGTCATGCGCTCGTGCGCTTCTGCCGCGCTTTGTACTTGGCGTGCATGTTCCTCGAGCGCCCGCAGAGCGGTGCTGGCCTGGGCGAAGGTGCGGGCGTTCTTGATGGCGACGGCCGCATGTGTCGCAAGCGTGCTCAGAACCGAGATGCCCTGCGCCGTGTGCGTACGGTGGTGCCGATCGCCGACGAATAGCAACCCGATCACTGCGTCCTCCCAGAGCAGGGGCACGCCGACGATCGAGTGAACGCCCTCTTCGCGAAAGGTCGCATCCAGCAATGGATGGTGCGTAAAGCGAGTGTCGTGCAGGTAGTCGGGCGTAGTGAACGGACGACGTGTCGAGGCCACTAGGCCTACTATGCCAGTGTCGCGGCCGCTTACACTTTGCCCGGCGGCTAGCATGTGCGTGCCATCTGCGGCGAGCACCTGGAAAGTGTCATTCGCCTCGTCATATTCAGTAAGCCAAGACACGTGTGATCCCAGCATGGTGCGGGCGCGGGTTACGAGGGCCCGCAGCAACTCGGGCAAGTCGAGCCGGCTGGACAGGTCTCGGGCTGACTCAATCACAGCGAGCATGCCGCTCTCCCGTTGCTGCCAAATTTCGAGGCGATTGCGAAGTGCTATGGCCATGCGGATTCGCTCCACCAGCTCGGTCTTGTGCCCCAGAGCATCTGGCCATTGCTCAACCCTGGCCAACCAAGCAGAAAAGGCTTCAGCCTCCGCTCCATGGTGCAGCAGTTCGACAAGCGCGCCGCTGTCATCATCGTTTGGTTTTACAAGCGTGCCAGTACCCATCTGCGTCTTCTCCGTTCCGAGGCCGATGCGCAGCTTGCTACATAGCGCGGTGCGCAGAGCATTGGCGTCCGGGCGATTCTAGTTGGTGTTCGAGGGATTCTACTTGGTTGAATACCACATGTACAGGCCAGCAAGCTTGTGCGAATCCCACATTGGCGACGGAGGCGGTGATCGCGACACTATGCTTCATCCAATACTACAAGGAGACAACCATGATGCTTACCCGCAATTCCGTTGCAGCCGCCGCACTGTGCTTCATTTCCGGCTACGCCGTCGCTGCGCCCGTGAAGATTGCCTTGATCGAAACGCTATCGGGTCCGCAGGCCGCTTCAGGGCTGCTGTATCGCGCGGCAGTGCGGTACGCGGTGGAGAAGATGAATACGGACGGGGGCTGGAACGGCGAGCCTGTGCAGCTCCTCGAGTACGACAACCAGGGGGGACCTGCCAGCGCGGCGGATAAGTTAAAGGCGGCGGTAGCGGACGGAGCGCAGATTGTCGTGCAAGGCGCGTCGTCCGCCGTAGGGGGACAAATTTCAGAGGACGTGCGCAAACATAACGTCCGCAACCCGGGCAAGGAGCTCGTCTACGTCAATGTGGGCGGGGAGGCCCTGGAGCTCACTGGCGAGAAGTGTCACTTCCATCACTTCCGCTTCGCTGGCAACGCTCAGGTGCGTACCAAGGCCCTAGTGGCCGCGATGAGAGGCGCTAACGCGCTGGGCTCCCGCGTTTATGCCATCAACCAGAACTACGCCTGGGGCCAGGATATGGAGAAGGCAATTGCCGACCAAGCGGCCGTTGGAGGCTATCAGGTAGTAGAAAAGACATTGCACGACGTCAACAAGATCCAGGACTTCACACCCTATGTTGCGAAGATCGCTGCGGCGAAAGCAGAGACGGTCATCACCGGCAACTGGTCGAACGACCTCCTGCTGCTGATGAAGGCAACGAAGGCTGCGGGTCTAAAGACGCGCTTTGGCACGATTTTCCTCGATCAGCCAGGCAACCTTGCTAATGCGGGTGAGCTCGCGCTCGGCCATTTCGTCGCCCATACGTTCAGTGCTGAGGCCGGCGGGATCGAAGGTGAGAAATTCGTCGCCGATTACAAGGCAAAAACAGGGCAGGTGCCCGTGGCCACTCAGCCGCAAGCGATCTTCGGACTGCTGATGGTGGCAGATGCTCTCAAGCGTACTAAGTCCGAAGGTGGGCAGCTAAACGTGAACGCCTTTGCACGCGCGTTGGAGACCGCTAAGGTGCGCACACCGCTCGGCGATTTGAGTATGCGCGCTGAAGATCACCAAGCGCTCATGCCGGTAGTTGTGTCAACAGTGGCCAAGGATGCGAAGTTCAAGGTTGACGACACGGATATGGGCTTCAAGCCAGTGAGAGTGTTCCGGGCAGATGAGGCGGCAACGCCGCCCCAGCCAGCTTGCAAGATGCAGCGGTCGAACTGATGGACGCGCTGATCGTAGCGCTCCTGAACGGAGTGGTCCATGGCCTGCTGCTGTTTATGGTGTCAGCTGGGCTTACGCTGATCTTCGGAATGATGGGCGTGCTGAACTTCGCCCATGCTTCCTTCTACATGCTGGGTGCGTACTTCGCGTACGCGCTTCAGAACGCGCTCGGCTTCTGGGGAGCGCTTCTGGCAGCGCCGATTCTAGTGCTCCTGATAGGTGTGGTGGTAGAACGCTTTTTCTTGCGCCGAGTGCACAACCATGGCCACGCCCATGAATTGCTTCTGACGTTCGGGCTCTCCTTCATCATTGCGGAAACCGTTAAGCTGATCTTCGGCAACTACCCGGTTAACTACCAAGTCCCCAAGGCACTCGATTTCGCCGCGTTCGCTATCGGCAGCGTTGACTACCCCGCTTACCGAATTCTCATGGGAAGCGTCGCACTCGCGATGTTTGCGGTCGTCTACCTCCTGCTCACGCGCACCCGCGTCGGCATCGTAGTACGGGCCGCAATTTACAAGCCGCGCATGGCCGAGGCGCTCGGCCATGACGTGCCGCTTGTGTTCATGAGTGTGTTCGGCATCGGTGCGGGCCTCGCCGGACTCGCGGGAGCCGTAGCCGGAGCCTTTTACACGACCAATCCAAACATGGCGCTAGAACTCGGCGCAATGGTGTTTGTCGTGGTCGTGGTCGGTGGACTGGGCTCGCTCGCTGGCGCGATGCTAGCGTCGTTGCTGATCGGCCTTATCACTTCCGTCGCGGTGTCGGTGGACGCGAGCCTAGCTGACCTGTTCGCTGTAGTGGGTGAGCGGTCCTGGGCCGAAGACCACGGCGGGCTGCTCACGCTGAAGGTGTCGAGTTTGGCAGCGACGATCCCGTTTGCGTTGATGCTGCTCGTGCTACTGGTGCGGCCAAGTGGGCTGCTGGGGGGGAAACAATGATGCAATCGAAGTCTTCCGCGGCGGCAGTCGGGGGCGTATTGGTGCTGTTGTTATCAGCGCCGTTGGTGCTATCGCCAGGGCTATTGAACGCAGCGGTCCAGGTACTTGTGGCGGCGCTTTTCGCGTCCGCCTACAACCTGCTGTGTGGCCAGGCCGGAATGCTGTCATTTGGTCATGCAGCGTATTTCGGAATTGGCGCGTTTGCCACCATGCACGCGATGAAAGCAGTGGGCGGCGCGGGCTTGCTGCCGACACCGCTACTGCCTCTGGCAGGTGCCGCTGCCGGCCTGGTTATCGGCGCGGCGGCCGGTTGGTTCGCGACGAAGCGCTCTGGCACCTACTTTGCGATGATCACGTTGGCCATTGCCGAACTGCTACACGCGCTGGCACCGCACCTTAAGGGCTGGTTCGGAGGCGAGGCTGGCGTGTCCGGAATGCGGATGCCCGCGTGGGGCTTCAGTTTCGGCTCGACGATGCAGATGTATTACCTGACGCTCTCTTGGGTGTTGGCTGGTCTGGCGCTGCTCTACTTCTTCACGCGCACGCCGGTCGGGCGTCTCGCGCTTGGCCTGCGCGAGAACGCGCATCGGCTCGCCTTTCTCGGCTACGACGTGCATCGGGTGAGTGTGCTCGTGTTCACCGTTTCTGCGATGTTTTCTGGCATCGCCGGAGGGCTGCTAGCTGTCAATAACGAGGCCGTCAACTACGTGCTATTTGATGCACATGTGTCGGCCTCCGCTGTGCTGAACGCCTATATCGGCGGGGTGAAGGTGTTCTTCGGACCAGTTCTTGGTGCGGGAGTGATGACGTTCTTCGGCTATGCCGTGTCAGACCTTACTCAATCATGGCTGCTTTACCAAGGCATCCTGTTCGTGTTGGTAATGATGTTCATGCCAGACGGGTTGGCCGGGCTGCTAGTGCGCTGGTGGGAATGGCAGTCACGCTTGGGCCTGAGAAGCGTATTACCCGTCTCGCTCGCCGGGCTCGCTGCAGCCCTCCTGCTCGGGGGCGGCACGGTGTTCCTTGTCGAACTTCTGCAGCGCCTGTTCTCGCAGGACTACCGAGCGGCTGCTGGAGTGGGCCAAGCCATAGTGCTGTTCGGCTTGCGCTGGCTACCTAGAGAAGCTGTAACGTGGCTGGCCCCTACCGCCGCGCTGGCTGCTGGTCTGGCGATCGGTGTAATGGCCTTGCGTCAAGCGAGATTGCTTACTGAGGCCAACACAGATGCACCGTCAAGCACAGAGGTCCCGTTACAAGGCGCACGGAGCACCGTATGACCACCCCTATCCTTTCTCTCCAGGGCGTACGTAGATCGTTCGGTTCCACGGAGATCATTCGCGGCGTCGACTTAGACCTGGCGCCAGGCGAACGGCATGCACTGATCGGCCCAAATGGCGCTGGCAAGTCGACTTTATTCCATCTCGTTTCGGGCAACCTCGTACCGACTGACGGAACGATCACGTTCGATGGTCAGCCGATCTCCGGCCGGTCGCCACAGGCGATCAACCGCCTAGGGTTGGCTCGCTCCTTCCAGATTACTAATATCTTTCCGAAGCTATCGGTGTTTGAGAACATTCGGCTTGCAGCGATGCGGCTGCACCGTTTGCAATTCAGCATTTGGCGCCGGCTGGACAGCCACGCGGAGGTGCGGCGAGAAACCGAGCGGCTGCTTGAGTTAGTAAGGCTTAGTGCCCGTGCGCATACGGTGGCGGGGGAGCTCGCATACTCCGAGCAGCGATCGCTGGAGATTGCGATGACGCTCGCTTCCGACCCACGCGTGATCCTGTTGGACGAACCAATGGCCGGCATGTCACACGAGGAGACGAACTACACTGCCGAACTCATTCGCGATGTTACGCGCGGCCGCGCTTTGCTGGTCGTGGAGCATGATATGGAGGTGGTGTTCGCCTTGGCTGAACGGATTAGCGTGCTCGTGTACGGCCAGGTGATCGCCACCGGCACGCCGGCACAGATTCGTGCTAACGCAGCGGTTCGTCAGGCATACCTGGGCGAAGAGGTGGAGGCATGACGGCACCGCTGCTCACGCTCGACCAAGTCCACGTGCACTATGGCAAGAGTCACATACTACGTGGCGTCAGCTTCAGTGTCCGTGAAGGGGAAGTTGTTAGCTTGCTGGGACGCAATGGATCGGGCCGATCAACAACCATGAAAGCGATTATGGGGTTGGTTTCGCCGTCGGCTGGCGAGGTTCGATTGCACGGCCAGCAGCTTGCAGGTCTGCGTCCCCATGCGATATGCCGCAACGGCGTAGGGTACGTTCCCGAGGAGCGCGAGGTGTTCCACAACCTTACAGTGGAAGAAAATCTGCGAATGGGCGAACAGCATCCCGTGGCCGGAGCAACGCGTTGGTCAATCGACCAGATGTTCGAGTGGTTCCCGCGTCTAAAGGAGCGGTGTAACACCCCCGCAGGCAGTCTTTCCGGCGGCGAGCAGCAGATGCTCACTATCTGCCGTAGCCTGCTGGGTAACCCACTGGTGTTGCTGGTGG
The DNA here is from genome assembly GCF_042666555.1 of Herbaspirillum sp. GCM10030257. Classification (NCBI taxonomy): domain Bacteria; kingdom Pseudomonadati; phylum Pseudomonadota; class Betaproteobacteria; order Burkholderiales; family Oxalobacteraceae; genus Herbaspirillum; species Herbaspirillum sp. GCM10030257. The sequence goes on along the minus strand of NZ_JBHTDH010000021.1, from coordinate 53,795 downwards.
ATGAGCCGACTGAAGGGCTTGCGCCAAAGATCGTGACAGCCGTTGCCGAGAGCATCCTCGACATGCAGCGGCGCGGCGTTGCCGTGGTGCTGGTAGAGCAAAAGCTTGCTATTGCTTTGAAGGTCTCTACTCGCGTCTGCGTGATGGGTCACGGGCAGATAGTGTTTCAAGGCACACCACAACAGCTTGCCCAGGACCGCCAGTTGCAGGCCGATTGGCTCGCCGTATGATCCTCGTGCCGCACATGCAGCTCACTCTCTGTAAGGGAGCTACTCCGGTTCCGCCCAGGCCGTTCCGCCGGCATATCATCCGCGCAGTCGGTGGAGTCGGTAAAGACCGCCATGAGCTACTTGCGCTGCGGGCTGCGGCTTTCTGCTGTACCGAACGGAAGAACCGCAGTCCTATGCAAGGAGGCGGAACCCGCAGGGCACCACCTAAACGGTGCGCCGCAGAGGCTCCGTGACATGAAATCCATAAACAACTACACATTACAAATGCCCAACAACATCTCCGCCGAGACGCTGCAAGCGCCGGCTTTTTACAGCGGCTTCAATGATCCCGACCGATGGGTACTCCCTGCCGTTCTTGCAGAGCAGGCGAAGCGCCAGCCTGATGCAAACTGGATCGAAACTACCGACGGTGAGCATTGCACCTTCGGCGAGGCCTGGCGCGACGCACGCAAGGCGGCGGGCTGGTTTGTCTCCCAAGGTGTTCGCCCGCGGGACCGCGTAGCGGTCATGATGGGTAATCATTTGGACTTCGTCCGTGCTTGGCTAGGCTTGGGCGTGCTCGGAGCAACCGCCGTACTGCTCAACACAGAGTTGCAAGGCGCGTTCCTTGCGCACCAACTCCGGAACTGCGAGGCCACCCTAGCGCTTGTAGACGGTACCCTCGTAGAAGCCGTTGATGGCATTTCCCCCGACGTGCCCACATTGCAACGGTTGGCCGTCTCAGGTGCTCGCAAAGAAACCCGATTGCCGCAGATAGATTGGTGTGGCTGGCGTGCCGCACCGGAGTGGGACGGACCCTTGCCCGCCGCACACGATATTGCGTGCGTGATGTACACCTCAGGGACCAGTGGCCCCGCGAAGGGCGTGCTGATGCCGCACGCGCACTGCACACTCTACGGAATCGGCACATCGAGATCGGTGGAGCTCACCGCGCAGGATCGGTACTACATTACTCTGCCCCTATTCCATGCGAACGGGCTGCTAATGCAGCTTGGCGCGACTCTTCTGGCGGGCATTCCGGCAATTCTTCGTAACCGGTTTTCTGCCTCGTCATGGCTGAACGACGTGCGTTCGCATCGTGCAACGGTGACAAATCTGCTCGGTTCAACCGCTGCGTTCGTCGTAGGTCAGCCCGCAAGCGACTACGATGCAAGGCATAGGTTGCGTGCAGTCTGCGTCGGCCCTAACTTGCCCGCCCACGAGGCAGTCTTCCGGGAGCGATTCGGTATTGCATCGGTTGTATCCGGATTTGGCATGACAGAGGTCAACATCCCAGTGTGGGGCCACCTTGATCGGCCGTGCCCCGGAGCCGCCGGCTGGGTCCATGAGAGCCACTTCGAGGTAATCATCGCGGACCCTGCGACGGACCGTGAAGTGCCGCGCGGCCAGTTGGGCGAGATTCTGGTCCGGCCCAAGGTGCCGTTCGGCTTTATGGCCGGCTACCTCGGAATGCCCGAGCGTACCGTCGAGGCCTGGCGCAACCTCTGGTTCCATACCGGTGATGCGGCCACCATGGACAGCGAAGGCTTGCTTACGTTTGTGGACCGCATCAAAGACTGCATCCGGCGGCGTGGCGAGAACATCTCCGCCAATGAGGTCGAGTCGCAAATCGCTGGCCTCCCTGGCGTAGCGGAGGTAGTTGCATATGCAGTGCCGTCGGCGATTCCTGGCGGAGAAGACGAACTCGCGCTTGCCATTGTGCCAAGCGCGCACGCGGAGCTGAATATCGAAGCACTCGTTATGCAGGCCGACCGAGCTCTACCGCGGTTCGCGCGACCAGACTATGTACGGGTTGTTGCAGCCTTACCCCGCACGGCCACAGGCAAGGTGCAGCGCGCAGTCTTGCGTCAGGACGGAATCGCCAATGCATGGCGTCGAGAGCGCATTTCTTGAATCCGAATTCCCTTTACCAGGAGCAATACCATGACTAAAAACGTGCTCGTCGCTGGGGTCGGCATGATCCCGTTCACTAAGCCAGGGGCAAGCGAGCCCTATCCCAAAATGGCCGAGGCTGCAGTGCGCTTGGCGCTTGAAGATGCTCGGCTCGATTACGCGGACGTACAGCAGGCCTATGTAGGCTATGTGTACGCTGACTCCACAGCGGGCCAGCGCGCACTCTACGACGTCGGCATGAGTGGCATCCCTATCATCAACGTCAACAACAATTGCGCCACTGGCTCCACTGCCTTGTTCCTCGCCCGCCAAGCCGTAGCCTCCGGTGCCGTGGAGTGCGCCTTGGCGCTTGGCTTTGAACAGATGATGCCCGGAGCGCTAACCGCTGTGTTCGAGGACCGTCCTAGTCCCTTCGAGAAGTTCGACGAAGCTGTGAACGACCTCGTGGATGCTGACCTCCCGCTTGCGCTGCGCTATTTCGGAGGCGCTGGCCTTGCACACATGCGCGAGTTCGGCACCCGGCTCGAGACTTTCGCAAAGGTGCGCGCCAAGGCCAGTCGGCACGCGGCAAACAACCCTCTGGCGCTGTTCCGTACTGTGGTGAGCGAGGAGCAGGTGATGCAATCACCAATGTTGTGGCCGGGCGTGATGACTCGGCTGATGGCCTGCCCACCCACGTGCGGCGCGGCTGCGGCAATCATCTGCACACCCGCTTTCGCCGCGCGCCATGGGATTGCGGCCAAAGTCGCCATTCGTGCGCAGCGCATGACGACCGACCGCCCGGTCGCCTTGGGCGCCCGTGACATGCGCGAGGTGGTCGGTTGCAGTATGACTCGCGAGGCGTCGCGCCAAGTATATGAAGACGCCGGCGTAGGTGCCGACGCGCTTGACGTTGTGGAGCTGCACGACTGTTTCGCACACAACGAACTGCTCACATACGAAGCACTGGGACTGTGTGCGGACGGCGGTGCGGAGCAGTTTATCTGCGACGGTGACAATACGTACGGCGGTAAGGTGGTGACGAATCCGTCTGGGGGCCTCTTGAGCAAGGGGCATCCTCTGGGCGCCACTGGCCTCGCCCAGTGCTACGAGCTCACCCACCAGTTGCGGGGCACCGCTGAACGCCGACAGGTGCCTTTTGCGCGTTTTGCGCTCCAGCACAACTTGGGGCTAGGTGGCGCCTGCGTCGTCACACTTTACGAGCGGCTCTGAGCGGCACCCACCCCTCAACAAATGGCAGTTCTCGCATATATATCAACGCAGGTGGTCTCGATGTTTGGCTCCAATCAGCCTGCTTGCGTCTTACTGCGCCGATTGTCTGGCCGCCCAACCTTGGAGGTGAGGTGGCTGATACGTCGAAAGTTGATCATATTGAAATCTTTCGAACGACACATTTTGTCACTGAGAGTTTCTTGGCAATTACGCTGACCGACTGGCATTTTGGCTAATCCCCAAGCTTGCTTGTCATACGAAAGCGAACATCAAAGCTGGACCTACATAAACTTAATGGGAATGAGACATGAACATCCGCAGCATAAATTCCGTCGTCTTCGCATGGGCCGCGTCTGCTGGCCTCGGCCTTACCCTCGCCGGGTGCGGCGGCACTGGCTCGATCGATAGCACCGTGATCCGGTCGACCGAATTTGGTCAGGTCGAAGGCGTCTGGAATACGGGCGATAAAAGCATCGCTTGGTTGGGAGTGCCCTTTGCGAAGGCGCCCGTGGGGAATCTTCGTTGGCAGCCGCCACAGCCTCCAGAAGCATGGTCCGGCGTAAAGGCAACCAAGGAATATGCCAGTGCCTGTACACAAATCGGGGGCATGTATGGTCCGCCGCCGAAAGGCAAGGATTACAGTGCCATCTCGGAAACCTTCTATAAACCGATCGGTTCCGAAGACTGTCTATACTTGAATATCTGGCGGCCGCAGAACGACGACGGCACAAAGCTGCCCGTCATTGTGTTCATTCACGGAGGGAGCAATGTCGTGGGCGCTTCTTTCGATCCGCTCTACCACGGCGCCAATTTGGCGAACAATGCCAACGCGGTCGTGGTCACCGTCGCCTATCGGCTCGGCGTCATGGGCTGGTTCTCCCATCCCGCGATGAACACTGGCGACCCTGTCGGAGATTCCGGAAATTATGCTCTTCTGGACTTGATTCAATCGTTGAAGTTCGTGAAAAACAATATAACCAACTTCGGCGGCGATCCTAATAACGTGACGATCATGGGCCAGTCTGCAGGAGCCGGGAATGTTCACGGATTGATTGTTTCTCCGCTTGCTTCAGGTCTTTTCCATAAGGCCATTCCTCTGAGCGGCGCCGCGGGTGCCAGCCCAACGACGACGGCAGTGGCCAAGGCGAATGCCATTATCAATGCCTTGCTGATAAAGGATGGTCTTGCCAAGGACAAGGCGTCCGCCGACGCATATCGAGCGGCGCAGGACAACGCTTGGCTAAAAAAGTACCTAATGTCTAAATCGAATACGGACCTGTATGACATTCAGGTAGATCCGACAGGCGGTAAATGGGGTACTGGCTCCCGAACCTTTGAACCGGGCTCAAATACCGCGACATTGTGGGCAACCGTGGCACCCATCGCCGACGGCACCGTCGTGCCCAGCAACGTAGCGATGGCCGTTATGAGCGGAAAATTCAACAAAGTACCCCAGTTAGTTGGGAATACAGCCGAAGAAGGCAAGCTGTTATCATCCGCCTTCAAGGTGGATGACTATACGCGCATCAAGTGGATGAACGGAACCTATCTCGGGACGGTAAGTAATATCAAGTTCGAGGACGTGATCGACAGCGCAATAGTCAATCCGCTGACCGTTGCTAATTACAATGCATACACCTATAACAACCCGAACCAGATTGCTCCTGCGCCGGGTATTACTACCGCTTTCTTCTTTGCTGGAAGTAGTGCGACGAGTGCGGCCTACTATCCGCAAGTTCCTTTGTTCGCTTATAACTTTAAATGGAATAAGCAACCGGCGCCATGGAATGATGTTTATGGCGCATGGCATACCGGGGATCTGCCATTCATTTTTGGCACCTTCGGCTTGAACCTGAATAGCTTCGGCTGGAGCAAAGAGAATGAGCCGGGGAGGTTGGCTCTGTCCAATGTCATGCAAAAAAGCATTGCGGCATTCATACGAACGGGAAATCCTAACAACGCTGCTCTTGGCGCAAACTGGGCACAATGGACACCGAATGCCCCGCGCCGAATGGGGCTCGACGCAAGCTTGAGCCAGGCGACGGTCGCTCCGGAGTAAGCATCAAGATTGTTTACTCCTTTAGATGGACAATTGCCTAGTTTGATTAACGGGCTCTTGTCCGCCTCGGTTCATCGCATTGCCTTTTCCTTCAGTTTTCGGCTTTTAACGTAAGGAGCCACAGCAATTGCGACCGACCAGGACAGGGAACAATGACTTAACGAGGTGGGTCGGAATTCGTGCGCACCATTGCGGTGGCACGCATTACTATGCCAAAGGCACGGGTTCGCTTGTCGGCAGGCCGTCGAGAGTTCGGCGAAGCAGTACAGGCGCTTTACTTCCAAGCTGGCGCGAACTCCATTTTCTATGGTGACAAGCTACTAACCACCAGCAATCCGGACGTCGATGCAGACCGGGCACTACTCGAAAAGCTGGGAATGCGGTGCGTTTCTTAGCATCGTAGGGATGACTTTGTTGCGCATCCTGCTGTCCATCCTGCCGGCATGTGGCTGTAGGCCGCCGTATCAGGACTTATGCGTTCATCTAAAGTGGAAACAGTCTTTCCCGGTTGCATGCAAGAACACTTTCAGGAGGTCTCAGTAGGTTTTTCACTTGCAGACCGCGCCGGATCGACGGATTATAGATGGCTACATGGAGTGATTTTTCAACGAGTGAGGAACCATCGCTTAATATGAAGACACCCTCTCGCCTGGTGAAGACGTCATCTTGTCCTTCAGAAGAACCTTGTAGTGCGGTCATTTCCCTCAACCGAACAACACGTGCGTTGAGGACATTAAGCGCCGGAAATCAAGTGCTTCTATACATGCACGAGGAACAAGCGCTGCTTGACGGAATGTGCCGTGCCATTGTGGAAAAAGGCGAATATCACTCGGCCAGTGTAGGTTACGACAGTGGTGACAATCAAAAAACCTTGCGCTGGATGGCATGTATCGGGGTCGACAAGCAATTACTCGATGAACTCCGCTATACATGGGCCGATGATGAACATGGTCATACCGCAACGGGAGATGCGATTCGTACCGGGCGTGCCATTGTCGGAAGAAATCTCCTGCAGGACCACGTCTATGGGCATCAATCGTTTACGAAACTCCGGCAAGATGCACAACGTCGGGGTTATGCGGCAGCCGCCGCATTTCCACTCACTGTGGAAGGAAAAATTCTTGGCGCGTTAGCGTTACATGCGGTGGAAGCCGATGCATTTAATAAAGAGGAAGTTGAGTTGTTGGCCGAACTCGCGGCGAATCTTTCATACGGCATCGAAAACCTGCGCACGCGCGCGCGCGAACAGCAATTGCAGGCAACGCTGACGTACTTGGCTTACTTTGACTCTTTAACCGGGCTGCCTAACCGAGAGAGCTTTTTTACCAAACTTAACGATGAAGTTGCCAATTCCGGCACAGACCATGGACGTATTGCCGTTTTACAAATCTGTCTGCGGGCAGTGGCTGAAATCGCGAAGATATTCGGATTTAAAGCTGGCGACTTGTTACTTCAGGAAATTAGTGGCCGGATGCAAAGTTGCATTGAACGAAGGTACAACATCGCCCGCGTCACTGACAATGGGTTCGCCATTTCCGTTCCCATTACGAATGATCGCGAGGAACTTACGGTCGTCAATCGCTTGCTGGAGCACCTGAACCGCGTGACCGAAGTGTCAGGGATGCTCATTGAGCCACGTGCAGTGATCGGGATAGCGATATATCCAGAACATGGGCAATGTGCCGAAGCACTGCTACGCAGAGCCTCAGTTGCGGCGGACGACGCAGAGAACCTTTCCCAAGCCTTTGCCTACTATTCTGGAGGACAAGAAGAGATTAATGCACGACGGCTTTCTTTGATGGTGGACCTACGCCGAACCATTGAACAGGATCAGCTGTTGCTCTATTTGCAACCTAAAGTTGACATGGTGTCGAAACGGATTTGTGGAGCAGAAGCATTGGTACGGTGGAATCACCCACGATTGGGTATGGTTGCGACAGCGGAATTCATCGGATTGGCAGAGCAAACCGGACTCATTACCTTTCTGACTCAATGGGTGTTGAAGACGGTGGTAATGCAAGTCCACACGTGGCGTTGTGAAGGCATTCGCTATCCGATCGCGGTCAACCTTTCAGCGCAAGACGTAGGTGATCCCCATTTCATGGACCGGATCCACGCGTTGTTTAAGCAATGGGATATCGACAGTACCCAGATCCAATTCGAATTGACAGAAGGAGCATTGCTCGATAGTCCAAGCGAAGGACTAAGGACACTGGAAAAGCTCAAGCAAATGAACTCGCGCCTTTATATCGATGACTTCGGGACTGGATATTCAGGACTTAGTTACCTACAGCGTCTTCCGGTAGATTCCATTAAGATCGATCAATCCTTCGTGAGGCCGCTGCTAGCAAATCATGATTCCGCGGTCATCGTACGGTCAGCCATAGAGCTGGGACACAGTCTCGGACTTGAAGTCATCGCCGAAGGCGTCGAGAGCCAATCGGTCTGGGACGAACTGGCAGACATGGGGTGCGACGTAGCACAAGGGCACTTTATTAGTCGACCAATTCCCGCACAGGAGTTCACCAGGTGGGTCACAAGTCGTACAACCTATAGCTGACGTTCGCTGCTTGGGATACTGAAGGCATCGCAACATGATGCGGCACGGAGGGTCTCTGCAGGTGTGGGCTGCCTTTACAAAGCTGGCATGCTTTGTTGAGACTATGAACGCGCAGACGCTGTAGTCATAATTTACTTCCCAAGACTACTGATGATTTCATTAGCCAGATAATCTGCCGCTTGCGAATTTCCGTTCGCACCCTTTACCAATACGAGATCGATCGGCTTAATTACGGGCAGGTTTTCGGCCTCTCCAAGGCGGATCAACTCACCCGAAACGCTGCAATCCGGTACTGCTGCAATGGCCAATCCCGCATGGATCATCGCGAGAATGCCAGTAATGCTAGGGCTGCTGTAGGCTGCCCGATATGAAATCTTGCTTTTCTTTAATGCTATCAGGGTATGGTTGCGGCCGACGCAACCGTCCTCATTCAGTGCAACTGGAAGCGGTGTCTTTTTCCATACCGGCGTGCGCTCACATCCCACCCAGACCATGGCTTCCCGTCGAACGAATGTTCCCTGTAAATTCTTGTCGCGAGTGACAAAGGCCAGGTCGACGCTTCCGCTATCGAGCATCGGGGCCAAAGCCGTGCTTTCCGCACAAACCAGTTCAAAATCGACCTGCGTGTACATTTGCGCAAACCGTTCCAGCGCCGGGCCCAGCAAGGACGACACGAATTCATCGGGCGCGCCGAATACAACCTTTCCCGTGACTTCATCACTAAGCACCGCTGAGACCGCATCCCGCTCCAGCTGCAAGATTTGACGTGCGTACGGAAGCAAACGCTCTCCGTAACTCGTCAGATAAACCCGCCGCGTATCGCGGGTAAAGAGTTCTTTCCCCAGCGTTTCTTCCAAGTTTTGAATTTGCTTGCTGATTGCAGCCGGGGATCGGTTGACGGTTTTCGATGCGCCAACAAAGCTGGTCTGTTCGGCGGCTGCAACGAAGGTGCGGAGTTGCCCAAAATTGAGCTGGGGAAACAACATGATTCACCTTTTTCGAATACTGAAGCCATAATTATTCGTTTGTCGTATTTTGCCCTAAGGCTCAACATGTGCGCAATAACAAACGGAGGCTGTCATCCATGTCGAAGTCAGTAGTCATTGTAGGGGGCGGAGCGATGGGAAGCTCATTAGCCTGCTTTCTGGCAGCACAAAAAAGTAGCGATGCCAATATCACCGTAGTCGAGCGCGATCCCACTTACCGGATTGCCTCTTCCAGCTTATCCGCAAGCTCGATTCGGCAGCAGTTTTCGACTCCGGTAAGCATTTTACTTTCGCAGTATGGCTACGAATTCATGAGCAGCCTCGAAGGGGCCGGCGCAGCGCAATCAAGTGGCGTTGGATTGACTCCTCGTGGCTACCTGTTTCTCGCAAAGGCGTATCAGGAACCCGAACTGCGGCGGCGCACACAGTTGGCCCGTGCGCTCGGTGTGGACCTGCGCGAATACACGCCTGCGCAACTGAAGGCAACGTTTCCTTGGATGGCGATGGAAGACATCACCTACGGCGTGCAAGGAGCCAAGGGGGAGGGCTGGTTCGACGGGTACTGTCTCATGCAGGAATACCGCACGCGAGCAAGAACGGGTGGGGTGTCTTACATCACCGGCAATGTCGTCGGCATGGATGAGCGACACGGCAGGATACAGGCAGTAAGACTCGACGATGGCAGGACACTTGAAGCAGATATCGTGGTGAATGCGTGCGGCGCATGGGCCGATGACCTGGCTAGGCAGGTCGGACTATCCCTTCCAATCAAGCCGCGCCGACGGACGATCTTCGTCATCTCCTGTCCTGAACGGATTGCAAACTTCCCGATCCTCATTGACACCTCAGGAATTTTCGTGCGGCCGGAACAGCATCACTACCTTTGTACCTTATCCCCTGATGTAGAGCTGGATTTCGACCATTTGCCATTGGATCCGGATCTGCACCAATTCGAGGAGGAAATTTGGCCGGTGTTGGCCGAGCGGATTCCAGCCTTCGAAGCATTGCGAATCGAACGCGCGTGGGCTGGCTACTACGAATACAACACGATCGATCACAACGGGATCGTCGGCAAGACGGAGATTGAGAATTTTTATGTCGCAGCGGGATTCAGTGGACACGGTCTCATGCACAGTGCCGGCGTGGGCCGAAGTCTTGCAGAACTGATCACGTTTGGCGAATACCGGTCGATTGATCTCAGCCCGCTGTCACCTGATCGGTTTGCCAACGGTCAGCCGATTGTTGAACTTGGGGTCTATTAGGACGAGACGCAGCGGCTTTGTCGCAAACAAATCCCGTCTTCAAATATCCCGAATTGCGGCCAGCTTCCGACTTGATCACACTTTTGAACTGTAAGCATACCTTTGGAGAATGAAATGCAGATTGGTCCATTTAAGAGCGAAGTAATTGAATCATTTGCTGCTGAGCCAGCACAGCGCGAAATGAAAGAGGCGCTGGCTAAGGTGCGTGGCCATGCGTCGCAGGTTTATCCATTGGTCATTGGAGGTAAAAAGGTCCATACCAAGGACAGCATTGTCTCCACGAATCCGTCGAACCCTTCGGAAGTCGTCGGTGCGACCGCGCAGGCCAACAATGAACATGCTGATCAGGCACTGGCAGCGGCATGGAAAGCATTCGATTCCTGGAAGCGTTGGCCGCAGGAAGAACGCTCTCTGGTGCTCCTCAAAACTGCAGAAGTCATCCGCAAGCGTCGGCGTGAATTTGAGGCGTGCCTGGTGCTGGAAATCGGCAAGAACCTTGTCGATGCTAGCGCAGAAGTAGCCGAAACAATTGAGTTTCTCGAATACTATGCCCGTCAGGCGATGAAGCATTCGGGCTCAATCGAAGGCTTGACACCGTACCCGGGCGAACACAACAGCAGCTTCTACGTTCCTCTCGGCGCGGGTGTGGCGATCGCTCCTTGGAACTTCCCGATGGCTTTGATGACCACGATGGTGGCCGGTGCAATCGTCGTCGGTAACACCATGGTATGCAAACCTGCTGAGGACACTGTCGTTTCCTGCGCAAAGCTGGTTGAGGCGTTTGAAGAAGCTGGCCTGCCAGCCGGTGTCCTCAATTTCCTGCCCGGCATCGGACGCGACGTGGGTGAATATTTGGTAGCCCATCCACAAACGCGATTTATTAGTTTCACTGGCAGTCTAGCTGTCGGTGCCCGTATCAATGAAATTGCTTCGCGTCTGTCCCCAGGGCAGAAGTGGTTTAAGCGGGTATTCCTTGAGCTTGGCGGCAAGAATGCCGTCCTCGTCGATGAATCCGCCGACCTGGATGTCGCGGCCACGGGAATCATCGAAGGTGCCTATGGCTATCAAGGTCAAAAGTGCTCGGCGTGCTCACGCCTGGTCGTCGTCGACTCGGTCTATGACGCGCTGATCGATCGTGTTGTGGCGCATGCGGAAAAAATCAATGTGGGCGCAGCTGAAAACAATCCGCGCAACGGTCCGATCATCAATGCAGCACAGGAAAAGAAGATCTTGCAGTATCTCGACATTGCTAAAGGCGAAGGCAAATTGGTCACCGGTGGCCGCCGCCTGGACGGCGCTGGCTACTTCTTTGCCCCCACCATTTATGGTGACGTGGATCAGAATGCGCGGATCGCACAGGAAGAAGTGTTTGGACCATTTGTCGCAGCGATTCGTGTCAAGAACTTCGAGGAAGGCATGCAGGTCGTCGCAAACACCAATTACGGCCTGACCGGTTCGGTTTATTCGCGGACTCGCGAGCGCCTGGAATATGCCCGCAGAGAGTTCCATGTTGGAAACCTCTATTTCAACCGCAAGAATACAGGCGCCCTAGTAGGTATCCAGCCGTTTGGTGGTTTTAACTTGTCAGGTACTGACACCAAAGTTGGCGGGCCCGACTATCTGCTGCAGTTCCTTCAAATGAAGGCCGTAGCAGAACGCTTCTAATCCATTTTAAATAGGTGTTATTTATGTCCGCTAATTGGCCACAACAAATTTTTGAAGAACTGAAGTCGCTGAACGTTAAACAGGTTGCCTATGTCCCTGATGCGGGGCACAGCAAATTGATTGAAATGTGCATTGCCGACCCTGAGATCCATTCAATTTCCCTCACCACCGAAGAAGAAGGGATTGCGATGCTCGCCGGGGGGTGGCTCGCTGGTGATCGCGGCGTCATGCTGATGCAATCAAGTGGTGTCGGCAATTGTATCAACATGCTGTCGCTGAACCACGAGTGTCGCATTCCCTTGCTCACCTTGGTGACGATGCGCGGCGAATGGGGTGAATTTAACCCTTGGCAGGTCCCGATGGGCAAATCTGTGCAGGAGTCGCTCGAGTCGGCTGGCATGTATGTTTACCGTGCCGACTCGGCAGAGGAAATTGCTCCTACGGTTCGTGCTGCAGCATTGATGGCGTATCAGACGGGACGGTCCATTGCGGTGCTGATCGGTCAGCGCGTGATCGGAACGAAGAATTTCAACAAGTGAGCAAAAACATGACTACTAGCACATCACAACTGCTGAATCGCCGCGAAGTCGTGGCTCAACTCTTGAAAAAGCGTGGAGACGCGCTTGTTGTCACAAGCTTGGGTAATCCCACCTTCGATGTGGCTGCCGCCGGTGATACGCCACACAACTTCTACCTGTGGGGTGCCATGGGTGGTGCTGTCATGGTCGGGATGGGAATGGCGCTGGCCCAACCCGAGCGCCGCGTGGTGGTTTTCACTGGCGACGGAGAAATGATGATGGGGATCGGTTCCCTCGCAACAGTGGCGGTGGAAAAGCCGGCCAACTTGGCCGTCATCGTCCTCAACAATGAGCACTACGCAGAAACAGGGATGCAAGCAGCACATGCTGGCCGTGGGGTGAACCTAACCGGTATCGCAAAGGCAAGTGGTTTCGAAGAAACCTACGACATTCGCACGGAAGGGGACGTTGAAGACCTGGGATCACGTCTCTACAGCAAGAAGGGGCTGGTCTTTGCTGCAGTTCGGATTTCGACAGATCCGTCACCCGTTGCCCTACCTCCTCGGGATGGGCCGTATTTGCGCAGCCGGTTCCGGGAAGCATTGCTCGGTGCGAGCGCGTTGAAATAAGTCTGCCAATTCCGTGGGAATGATGGATCCATCAGTTTTCTTTGCGTCGGCTTTGCGCGAGCATATCCTTGTGAAAGGTCGTGCCGGGGACATTGAGGTAATTGTGGATTTACCCCGGCTAGAGCCATGCGGTATCGCTTTGGTGGGACATTCCCACCCGCTATTGGGCGGGACGTGGCAGGACAAGGTTACGCATACGATCGCAAAATCCTTGGCAGACTGCGGATATATTGTTTGCAGGCCGGCATTTCGAGGCACCGGCAGGACTGATGGACAGCATGATCAAGGCGAAGGTGAAGCCCATGACATGGTGTCCGTCTACCAACATGCGTTACGCAGTTACGGTACTCTGCCGGTGATCCTTGCCGGCTTCTCGTTTGGGGCTTATGTACAAAGTAAGGCAGTCGTCCGTCTCGCAGATATCGGACGCCACCCCTGCCATATGCTGCTCGTATCCATAGCACTCGGAAATGTGAGGGCGACCCGATTTTACGATACGCCCGACTTGCCGATCCCCACAGTGCTCATCCATGGAATGGAGGATGATCGTGTCCCTATCCAGCGTGTGTATGAATGGGCAGGCAGACAGCATCATCCCGTAATCGCGATGGCAGGCGCGGATCATTTCTTTAATGGCAGCCTCACTAAGTTGCGAGAAATTATTGTCACGACCGCAAACGGTTTCCGATAGATGCAAAGAGTAAACGACGTTAAAGGATCTAAGATGCAGCGCTATCAAATGTATATCGATGGCAGGTCAGTTGACCCTGCTTCCAATCGCTGGTTCGAAAGTTACAACCCCTATACTAGCGAACCTTGGGCAGAAATTCCGGAAGGCACTGCGGCGGATGTGGATATCGCAGTTCAGGCAGCACATAAGGCGTTCAGCGAGGGCCCTTGGGCGACAATGACCGCCAGCCAACGCGGGATGTTATTGCATCGTCTCGGCGACTTGATCGCCCGCGATGCACGAAAACTCGCCGAAATCGAAGTCAGGGACAACGGGAAGCTGATCGCAGAGATGCAGGGCCAGCTTAACTATATACCTCAATGGTATTACTACTTTGGCGGTGCAGCCGACAAAATCCAAGGTGCTGTCATTCCGTTGGATAAGAAGGGTTATTTTAACTTTACCCGACATGAGCCTGTTGGCGTTGTTGCAGTAATTACACCATGGAACTCGCCGCTCTTGCTTGGAGCATGGAAGATTGCGCCGGCACTGGCAGCGGGTTGTACCGTCGTGATCAAACCGTCCGAATTCACTTCGGCGTCAACGCTTGAATTCGTCAAGCTATTTGAAGAAGCGGGTTTCCCGCCAGGCGTTGTCAATGTCGTGACCGGATTTGGCAAGGAAGTGGGATCGCCCCTGGTTGAACACCCCCTCGTCAAAAAAATTACCTTTACGGGATCCGATGCCACCGGCCGTCATATCAATGAACAGGCGGCAAAGCATTTCAAGCACGTCAGCTTGGAGCTGGGCGGTAAATCACCCAATATCGTGTTCGCCGATGCTAATCTGGACGATGCCGTCAATGGCGCAGTATCAGGGATTTTTGCGGCTACGGGCCAGACTTGCATTGCGGGGTCTAGATTATTGCTGCAGGATAGTATCTATGACAGCTTCGTTGAGCGACTTCTTGCGCTGGCTCGCACCGCGCGCATGGGCGACCCGATGCAAGCTGATACCCAAGTCGGTCCTGTCACAACTCAGCCCCAATACAAAAAGGTGTTGGAATACATCGATATAGCGCGCGGCGAGGGTGCGAAATTACTCCTCGGGGGCGGTCCGTCTAATCGCAAAGAATGCGGCAAGGGGTGGTTTATCGAGCCAACCATTTTCGGTGAAGTGGATAACCAAATGCGTATCGCGCAAGAAGAAGTCTTCGGGCCGCTGCTATCCATCATTCGATTTAAAGACGAAGACGACGCAGTCCGGATCGCGAACGATTCCCGTTTTGGACTGGGATCTGGCGTATGGACGTCGGACATAGCGCGAGCGTTTCGAATGTCCGAGCGCATTCAGGCCGGTATGGTATGGGTAAACAGCTACCGAGCAGTCAGTTACATGTCGCCTTTTGGTGGCTATAAGGATTCGGGCATTGGCCGCGAGAACGGCATCGATGCGATCCGCGAATATCTTCAGGTTAAGAGCATCTGGATTAACTCGGGAGCCGTCACTGCGAATCCGTTTGTACTACGTTAATCATTGCCCCGACTGATCTGACTTAGGGGCTGGCCAGGTAGGAGACAGTCGTGGAAACTGAAAAATTTATTGTCGGCGACAAGCTACTGCACTTGCAGCTTTGTTACGTGACGGCGGTTTTGTCGCTATTTGCCCGCGTGGCACCTCGGTCCATGGATGTAGAACAGATCAGTCGCCGTATCCAATGTCCACCTGGCCTGACATTGGCTTTGCTTAGACGCCTTGCAACTGCGGGGCTTATCGTAAGTGACCAAGAGGCGGGCAATAAATGGCATTTACCATGCCAACGGCGGGAAATCAGCTTAAGTAATATTTATGACTTTGTCTTGGCGGAACGCGAGGAGTTGTTTGTCGAAGGAGATATTGCATATAGCGAGATTCGCCTCGACGAAAGTGTGGAGATCATGTGGATGCAGGCAGCGCTGGAAATTAATAGATGCATCGCTAGTCAGTTGCAAGACTATCCAATCTTTAAGCTTCAACATGTTCCTGCAAAGGCAATTTTCCCTAACCACCGTTATCAAGGGTTCCGTATCAGGAAGCTAGGTCTAGGCAATTTCGACCTGCGCATGATTAATGAAACTGATTTCAATGAATTTTAAATTAGGCAGGTCATAGACACCACTGCCCCGTTACCGTGCTGGATGCTTGAGGAACCCGAAATGCGGCTACATTTTGATCTTATCGATATGCGTCTCTTTGTGAATATTGCAGAGACGAATAGCCTCACGCGCGGAGCCGAGCGCTCGCACATGTCGTTGCCATCCGCCAGCACCCGTATCAAAAACTTCGAGGACCATCTCGGTACCAAACTACTGCACCGCGCGAACCAGGGCGTCACATTGACGCCTCCTGGGCAAGCGTTTCTTCATCACTCTCGATTGATCCTGCAGCAGATCGAACATTTACGCCGTGATCTTCAGGAATACGTCGAGGGACTTCGAGGCCATGTCCGCATATGGGCAAACACGACTGCGATGTCGGAGCATCTTCCGCAGGTATTGTCTGCGTTTCTGGCAAAAAATCCGGACGTAAGCATTGACTTGCGTGAGCGACTAAGCCATGACATTGTCCTCGCAGTAAGCGAAGGCAAAGCGGACATTGGAATAGTCGCAGGGAATGTCAGAACGGAAGGCTTAGAGGTCATCCCTTACCATAAAGATCATCTGGTCCTAGCTGTACCTGCGGGACATCCTCTGGCCGACCGCACCAATGTCTTCATGGAGGACACAATTGAGTTCGATCATGTAGGTCTGTCTGAGGCAAGTGCAATCCATACCTTTCTTAACCAAGCAGTCAGCGCAGTGCATCGGACACTGAAGATCCGGATTCAGGTAGGCAGCTTCGAGGCTATCTGCCGCATGGCTGAAGCTGGCGTTGGTATCGGGGTTTTGCCTGGATCAGTGGCAAAACGGTGCTCGAAGACTTCGAACTTTGTCACTGTACCTCTGGCAGATCCATGGGCCGAGCGACAACTCCAGATCTGTGTCCGTAGCTTCAGCTTACTTCCGGCGTTTGGCCGGGATTTGATTCAAATGCTGGTGACAGACACCGGCAGCAAATTGCAGGCGGCGGTGGATTTTCCGGCAGCATACAGGTAACCAACATCGCACACTAAACCGTATTTCTTTAAAAGAGTTAAAACCATGAATGTCTTGATCGTCTTTGCACATCCCGAATCGTCGTCCTTCAGTGCGGTACTGAAGGATGTTGCTGTGAATACCCTGACCAAGCAGGGCCATGCCGTAGTTGTCAGCGATTTGTATAAGATGGGCTGGTCTCCGGCACTAGGTCCGGAGGACTTTTCAGACAGAGCCGACCCTGATTATCTGGACCTTTCCCGAGAGCAGGAACATGCCTTTGCCAACGGTACGCACACTGCAGATGTAAGAGCGGAACAGGAAAAAGTCCGCAACGCGGACCTCATTCTGTTTCACTTCCCTGTATGGTGGTTCTCGATGCCGGCCATCTTAAAAGGCTGGGTGGACCGTGTGTTTAGTCGCGGGTTTGCATACTCGACTGGTCACAAATATGAGTCCGGACATTTCAAAGGCAAACGCGCCATGATCTGCCTGACAACGGGTACGGCATCGACGCTCTACGAGCCAAACGGTATTGACGGAGATTTGCACCATATACTGTGGCCGATCCATAATGGAATTTTGGGCTACACCGGATTTACCGTCTTGCCGCCATTCGCCGCCTGGATGCCCGCACGCGTGACTGAGGACGAGCGAGCCAAGTACTTGTCCGATTACGCGGCTCGACTTGAGCATCTCGATCGAAGTGAGCCTTTGTTCTTCCATCCGTGGAGCGACTACGATGAAACTCAGCGACTCAAGCCAGGCGTAATTGCGCGCTCCGGTGTGCAATGGAACCCACGGTCAGGTCAGTCATTCGAACAATCAGCTGTGCACTACGCCAACAGTTCAACAAAACAGTAACTTCAGAGAATAGGAGCATGAGGATGGATGCCAAGCATATTTTTAACGAACTTCATCACATTTGCATCGTCGTAAGGAACATTGACGATGCGATTGAATACTATACCTCTATTGGTATTGGACCGTGGAATCAATTCCCGTCGCTTGAAGTTTTCAAGGACAACCTCGACGTGCCAGACCCAGTGTCGTTCTTCAAAATGAAGTACCGGTATGCCAACCTAGGCAACGTTCAGTTGCAGCTTTGCGAGCCGCCGGAAGGTAACACGCCGCAGCGGCGGTTCCTGGACACGAAAGGTGAAGGTGTCTTTCACCTCGGCTTTACCGTCCCGGATTGTGACAAAGGTGAGGAGCAAGCCAAAGGACTTGGCCTTTCCCCTACGATGCGCGGACGAATGGCCAAAGGTTCGGGATTTACCTATTTCGATACTGCCGACAAGGGTGCGGGAGTCACGCTCGAAATCCGCGCCAGCATCCAGACCTAAATAATTTTCGTACACGTCATTCCCTCACCTTCCTCCTTAACCCCCATGCATCTGTACGACGCATGGGGCGTGTCGTCAACGGTCTATAGGGGTTTAAGCTGAACGCTCGCTTTGCAAACCATAAAGCCAGAGTTCAAGACAATCAAATTGTCAGCGCCTGATCGAATCCCTCACACTTATCACCATTGATTGAAGTACGCGACCGGCCAACATGAAGCCGATGACTGCGCGTGCACAGCTCCAATACGCTAATAATGGTGAAAGGCAAAATACAAAGTGAAAAAGATCAAGAAAATCCTGGTGGCCAATCGGGGCGAGATCGCTATCCGCATCATGCGCGCGGCAGCAGAATTGCACATCAAGACAGTCGCTATCTATTCACACGAAGACCGATTTTCGCTGCATCGGTTCAAGGCGGACGAAAGCTATCAGGTTGGCGAAGGAAAAAGGCCGCTGGAGGCCTATCTTGATATTGCCGACGTGTTGCGTATCGCCAAACAAACTGGTGCAGACGCCATCCATCCCGGGTATGGATTCTTGTCCGAGAATCCGGACTTTGCACAGGCATGCGCGGACGCCGACATCATCTTCATTGGCCCGAAACCAGATGTCATGCGCACGTTGGGCAACAAGATCGCGGCACGACGCCTAGCGATTTCGGCCTCCGTCCCCGTCATGCCTGCGAGTGATGCACTGCCTCAAGACGACGAAAAGGTTAAACGTATTGCGCTCGAAATCGGCTATCCGTTGATGCTCAAAGCTAGTTGGGGCGGCGGTGGTCGAGGCATGCGGATCATCGAAAGAGAAAGTGATCTTCTTGGCAATCTTGGCGTCGCGCGCCGTGAGGCACTTTCCGCTTTCGGCAATGACGAAATGTATTTTGAAAAGCTGGTTCGCCGTGCCAGGCATGTGGAAGTCCAGATCCTCGGCGATACGCATGGCACACTGGTTCATCTGTTTGAGCGCGATTGCTCGTTACAACGACGAAATCAGAAGGTCGTTGAACAGGCGCCTGCGCCATACCTCAACGAGCAACAGAGACAAGAATTGTGCTCGGCGGCACTGAGAATCGGACGCGCCGCAGGCTATTCCCATGCAGGGACGGTTGAATTCTTAATGGACGCTGACACGGATGCTATTTACTTCATCGAAGTGAACCCGCGCATTCAGGTCGAGCATACCGTGACCGAGCAAGTCACCGGGATCGATATCGTCAAAGCGCAGATCCGGATTAGCGAAGGCGCGCGCCTTGGAGAGGAAGCATCCTTTGTCCCTCATCAGGATGAAATCCGCCTCAATGGCTTTGCGCTCCAATGCCGTGTCACGACTGAGGATCCAGCGAATGGCTTTATGCCGGATTATGGCAGACTGACGGCGTTCCGATCCGCGGACGGATTTGGCATTCGGCTTGACGGTGGTACGGCCTATGCCGATGCTGTGGTTACACCGTATTATGACTCACTTCTGGTGAAGGTAACAGCGTGGGGCAAGTCCAGGGACGAAGCGATCGCGCGCATGACGCGTGCGCTGCGCGAATTTCGTATCCGGGGCGTGGCGTCTAATTTGCAATTTTTGGAAAATGTCATTTCCACGTCTTCCTTTAAGTCGGGTACCTGCACGACCAGGTTCATTGACACGACACCAGGTCTGACACAGATTGCGCCTCGACGCGACCGCGCTACGAAGCTGCTGAAATTCGTTGGCGATGTGCATATTAATGGCAACTCTGAGATGAAGGGGCGTAGTAGGCCGCCACTTCCAATTTCCAAGCCTGTCAAGCCGACTATTGCGCTTGACCGCGACATAAAACCTGGAAGCCGGGACTTGCTTAGAGCTTTAGGACCCGAGGCCTTCAGCGAATGGATTCAGACCCATCCGCACACGTTGTTGACGGACACCACGATGAGGGATGCGCATCAGTCGCTGTTTGCCACACGGATGCGGACCTATGACATGGAGGAGATCGCCGCACACTATGCACGTCTTGTACCGGAGCTGTTTTCAATCGAATGCTGGGGTGGAGCAACTTTCGACGTAGCAATGCGTTTCTTGAAGGAAGACCCATGGGAACGGCTTGCGCGACTTCGCGCGGCGATTCCGAACATCTTGTTTCAGATGCTGCTGCGTGGATCAAATGCCGTCGGTTACACCAACTACGCCGACAATGTCGTCCGCTTCTTTGTTGAGCAGTCGGCAAAGGCCGGTATCGATCTTTTCCGGGTCTTCGATTCCCTCAACGCGGTCGATAACATGCGTGTGGCGATTGATGCAGTCCGTGAATCGGGAGCGCTCTGCGAGGGAGCGATCTGCTACACGGCGGATATCTTTAACAGCAAACGCTCCAAGTACAATCTTCAATACTATGTATCCCTCGCCAAGCAATTAGAGCGCGCAGGTGTACATTTGCTAGCCATCAAGGATATGGCTGGCGTCTGCCGGCCGGAGGCAGCCCGCCAGTTGGTGAAGGCGCTCAAGGAAGAGGTCGGGCTGCCAATCCACTTCCACACGCATGACACCAGTGGCATCTCTGCGGCGAGCGCACTGGCCGCCGTGGAAGCCGGCGCAGACATTATTGATGGTGCGCTTGATTCGATGAGTGGACTGACGTCGCAACCAAGCCTTGGCGCCATGGCCGCAGCACTGGAATCGACGCCCCGCCGGTCAATGGTCGACAACGATGCACTGCGTGGACTATCCAGTTATTGGGAGGGTGTACGTCGATACTACAGTCCATTCGAAAGTGATATTCGCGCTGGCACATCAGACGTGTACCGCCATGAAATGCCAGGCGGTCAATATACTAATCTGCGAGAGCAAGCCCGCGCAATGGGCCTAGAGCAGCGTTGGTCTGAAATCGCGCAAGCCTATGCCGATGTGAACCAGCTCTTTGGCGACATTGTTAAGGTGACACCCACCTCCAAAGTCGTTGGCGACATGGCTATTTTTATGGTCGCCGGTGGCATCACTGCGCAAGACGTTCTGAATCCTGAGAAAGATATCGCTTTTCCAGAATCGGTGGTTTCCCTTTTCAAGGGTGAGCTGGGATTTCCGCCAGACGGTTTTCCTGTGGAACTGCAGAAGAAAGTGCTCAAGGGAGATAAGCCGCTCGTTGCACGCCCTGGAAGTCTTTTGCCATCGGTAGATTTTGACTTGGAACGCCGAGAACTTGAAGTGCGCCTACACAGGAGTGTATCCGACCGTGAGCTAGCGTCGTACCTAATGTATCCGAAGATTTTCTTAGATTATGCCGGCCATCGAGCCCAGTACGGCGACGTCAGTGTCTTGCCGACCGATGTTTTCTTTTACGGCCTCGAGGGGAACGAAGAGATTCAGGTGTCGATCGAGCCCGGAAAGAAGTTGATTTTGAAGATGCATGGACATACCGCTGCGACAGACGAGGCGGGAGTGGAAAAATTCTTTTTTGAGCTCAATGGCCAGCCCCGTCTGGTACGGGTACCGTTGGCGTTGGCAGGGGCAGCCAAGGCATCACGTACCAAAGCAGAAGCGTCGAATCCCTGCCACGTTGCTGCGCCAATGCCTGGGGCCGTTGTGTCTGTGTCCGTCAGCGAAGGTCTGCGTGTGAAGAAAGGCCAGCCGCTGCTATCCATTGAGGCAATGAAGATGGAGTCGCTTGTATCAGCCGAGCGTGATGGAGTGATTCGTCGAGTTCATGTCAAGCGTGGCGATACGGTGACCGCCAAAGATCTACTGCTGGAACTGGAATAAACAACAAAAAAGGAAGATGAATGCAGCGTGAAGTGATGGATTTCGATGTATTGATCGTCGGTGCCGGCCCAGCGGGTCTGGCAGCGGGAATAAAGCTCAAGCAACTCGCCCGCGAAGCTGGTTCCGATGTGAGTGTATGTATCATTGACAAAGGTGCAGAGGTTGGTGCCCATATCGTATCGGGAGCAGTGGTGGACCCGAGGGCACTTGATGAACTACTGCCGGATTGGCGAGAGAAATCTTCTCCTCTTGAAACGAGGGTTCAGCAAGATCAGTTTTTCTTTTTGTCAGAGAAGGGGAGCTTTCGCGTACCTCACGTCGCACTGCCAAACTGCTTTAAAAATGATGGCAACTACATTGGAAGTCTAGGTCTGCTTTGCCGTTGGCTAGGACAGCAGGCAGAAGAGCTTGGAATTGATGTCTTTGCGGGCTTTGCCGCACACGCGCCGATTTATGGCGATGACGGTCAAGTGTGTGGTGTGACCACCGCTGATCTTGGTGTGGGTAGTGATGGAAGCCCCACGGCGCAGTTTCAAGCCGGAGTTGAGCTGCGCGCGCGCTACACGTTGTTTGCGGAAGGTTGCCGCGGACATATTGGTCAAGCTTTGGAAAAGCGGTATCGCTTGCGGAACAGTGACTCACCCCAAGTGTATGGAATCGGCTTCAAGGAACTGTGGGAAATACAACCCGAGAAACACCGTTCTGGGACTGTCGTCCATACTGCAGGCTGGCCCTTGAACAAAACTACTTACGGCGGATCATACCTCTACCATTTTGGGACGAATCTTGTGTCCGTCGGATTTGTGGTGGGTCTCAACTATTCCAATCCGTATCTGTCGCCGTACGAGGAATTCCAGCGCTATAAGACTCATCCGTCGATCCGAACTGTTCTCGAAGGGGGCAAGCGGCTGTCGTATGGCGCAAGAGCGATTACTGCTGGAGGTTTGCAAGGACTGCCGAAGTTCGTTTTTCCAGGTGGGTGCCTCATCGGCGACAACGCTGGTTTTCTCAACGCATCCCGAATCAAGGGAACTCATGCAGCGATGAAGTCCGGTATGCTCGCGGCGGAATCCATCTATGCCGCTGTGCAGGCGGGACGTTCAGGCGACGAGTTAGCCGATTATCCGCAACGCTTCCGAGAGAGTTGGCTCTACCAAGAACTGTACAAGGCCAGAAATTTCAAGCCCTTGATGTCGAAGGGCTTATATGTGGGATCGTTGCTTTTTGGCATTGACCAGCATGTATTCCGTGGCAAAGCGCCATGGACATTGCGGCTCAAGGCGGACCATGATGCACTCAAGATGGCAAAGGACAGCCAAGAGATTGGCTATCCAAAGCCGGACGGACGGATTACATTTGATCGGTTGTCGTCGGTCTATCTGTCCAATACGAATCACAACGAACACCAACCATCGCACTTGAAGTTGCGTGATCCAGAGTTGGCAATCAAGGTTAATTACGACCTCTATGACAGTCCGGAACAAAGGTACTGTCCGGCGGGCGTCTATGAAGTCGTTTCAACCGCGCAAAACACGCCGCAATTGCAAATCAATTACCAGAATTGCATTCACTGCAAGACATGCGACATCAAGGATCCCCGGCAGAACATCGAGTGGACAGTGCCGCCCGGAGGGCAGGGACCGATTTACAGCAATATGTAACGGTATCCGGCCGGCTTCGACTTCGCCTAAGCCGAGGTTCGAAACTTACAAATTGTCGAAGCTGACGGAAACCGACACACTGATCCTGTCTACCAACCCATTTCCGTATGCAGTAATCGCTGACTTTTATGCTCAATCTTACCCTTATGAACCGGCAGGAACTGACAACACTTCGAGAAGGCCTGTTGCCCATTTACGACGATGTTGTTGCGAAGGGACTTAAGCTCAATATGGCCCGGGGAAAGCCGGCACCCGAGCAACTGACTCTGTCGCAATCCCTGATCACGATGCCGCAGCCAGCCGATCTGGTAGTGGAGGACGGTATCGACGTGCGGAATTATGGCGGCATTCAGGGGCTGCTTGAAGCCCGGAGATTATTTTCCTTTATGGTCGGTGTGCCGGCTGACCAAGTCGTGCTTGGAGATAACTCCAGCCTGGCGATGATGTACGACTGTATCGGTTTCGCGTGGCGTCATGGCTTTTGCGATTCAGATCGTCCATGGGGAAAGGAAAGCTCTGTTTCCTTTCTTTGCGCGGTTCCCGGCTACGACCGACACTACCGGATTTGTGAAGATTACGGCATTAACTTGATTCCAGTGCAGATGAATGACGATGGCCCCGATGTCGAGGCGGTCAAGCGGCTCGTTGCCTCGGACTCCTCCATCCGGGGCATGTGGTGCGTACCTAAGTACAGCAACCCTACTGGCACTGTCTACTCAAACGACGTTATTGAATCCTTGGCATCGATGCCAACTGCAGCCAGTGACTTTAAGCTCTTTTGGGACAATGCCTACTCTGTCCACCACCTCACGGATGAGCGCGTCGAGATTGCCAATATCGTCGAGCTTTGCACACAGCATGGGCATCCACACCGTGCGCTCGTGTATGCATCAACCTCTAAGATTACGCTGGCCGGTGCTGGCGTCGCGATCTTCGGCTCATCGCAAAAGAATGTGCAGTGGTTGCTCAAGCATACGGATGTGCGCACCGTCGGCCCTGACAAAATTAACCAGCTGCGGCATGTTAGGTTTCTGAAAGACCAAGAGGGCATTCACGCATTGATGGAGCAACACCGACAAATCATGGCTCCGAAATTCAACGCTGTGTTATCGCAGCTCGAATGCGATCTGTCCGGACGAGGTATCGCAAAATGGACAATGCCACGTGGCGGTTATTTTATCAGTCTGGAAATCTATCCCGGCTGCGCAAAGCGCGTGGTTGAGTTGGCGGCACATGCGGGCGTTGTCCTTACCACGGCAGGTGCGCCGTATCCTGCTGGTCATGATCCGCAGGACAGCAATATTCGCATCGCGCCCAGCTTGCCAAGCCTGAATGAAATCCGCACGGCGTCCAAGGCAATCGGGTTATGCGTATTGCTTGCAGCCACAGAGAAACTTATCTCCAAACGCCAAACCTCGGCATTTGCCTGATCGGCTCTTCCATTCAAAACAATCTCGATGAAAGCCATGACCAATCCGATAGAATCCCCTAGCCAAGTATTGGCCGCGTTTGCAGCGAACCTGAAATTTGTCGATATCCCTGACCCAGTAGTGCGCCGTGCAGAAGATCTGTTTCTCGACTGGGCAGGATCTGCACTCGCGGGCGCAGTCGGTGAGCCAGTCAAGATGATCAATCGCTTCTGTCAAAGGATGGGGCCGGCAACCGGGCCTTCCCAGATTCTTTTTACCAGGCGCAATTCGACGCCACTCTTTGCGGCGATGATCAACGCGGCGGCCTCACACTTTGCCGAACAGGACGATGTGCACAACGGTTCGGTGTTTCACCCAGCAGCGGTGGTATTTCCGGCAGTATTGGCTGTAGCACAATCGATTTCCTGCTCTGGCCGTGAGCTATTGACTGCTGCAATCGCCGGGTATGAAGTCGGAATTCGCGTAGGTGAGTATCTCGGGCGATCGCATTATCGGATTTTTCATACCACAGGCACCGTAGGCACCATTGCCGCCGCCGCCGCTGTTGGGCGCTTGCTACAGCTTAACGAAGTCCAGATGCTCAACGCATTCGGGTCGGCGGGCACCCAAGCCGCCGGTCTATGGGAATTTCTCCGTGATGCCGCCGATTCGAAGCAGCTGCACACCGCCCATGCGGCCGGCGCTGGCCTGACAGCGGCCTACCTTGCTGCCGAAGGGTTCACCGGAGCGAAGCGCATCCTGGAAGGCAAGCAGGGCATGGCGGCGGGCATGTCAACGGATGCAGATCCAGCGAAGCTCACCGACCAGCTGGGTTCGCGATGGGCCACCGCCGAGACATCGTTCAAATTCCATGCGTCGTGTCGTCACACCCATCCTGCGGCCGACGCCTTGCTTCAGGTAATCCAAAAGCACAAGCTCAAACCGGAGGATATTGCCCGGGTTATCACCCATGTGCATCAAGGTGCCATCGATGTGCTCGGTCCCGTCGTTAACCCAAAGACTATTCATCAAGGCAAATTTTCGATGGGAACCGTTCTTGGTCTCATCGCCTACTTCCGCACTGCGGGCATGAAAGAATTCGCCGACAACTTTAATTCGGACTCGGTAGCAAAGTTTCGTTCGCTAGTGACAATGGAACTTGACGAGGAAGTAGATCGTGCGTATCCCGCGCAGTGGATCGGCAAAGTGACTGTCGAAACCGTCGATGGGCGGGTATTCCGAGGACGGGTGGATGAGCCGAAGGGTGATCCAGGTAATACATTGTCACGTCCCGAGTTGGAGCAAAAGGCGCTGCGCCTCGCGGAATTTAGCGGCGCTGCGTCCGAGAGCGAAATGTTCGCGCTATTTGAAAAAATCTGGAATATTTCCCGCGCCGAGCGTGTGCAAAGTTTACTTCATTAGCCAGGAGTCAAATCATGATAAAGAATATTCCCCGCTCATATCTCTTTGTGCCCGCAAACCGGCCGGAACGATTTGATAAGGCAGTCAGCTCTGGTGCGCACGCGATCATCGTCGATCTCGAGGACGCGGTCCCGCTATCAGAGAAAACAACTGCACGTGCTGCGGTGGCACGATGGCTCAGAGCGGATCGGCAGGTCCTCATCCGGATCAACGGCGCCGACACGCAGTCGTTTCGAGACGACTTAGAGTTGTGCCGCCTCCCCGGTGTTGCTGGTGTTATTCTGCCAAAGGCCGAGAGAATCGACGACATTTTTCTTGTCGAATGCGCCGCAGCGACCAAGACAATCCTTCCTTTGATCGAAACGGCACAGGGGATTGCCAATGCCCGTGTGCTGGCCCAGGCGCGTTGTGTACAACGACTAATGTTTGGATCGATCGACTTCCGGCTTGATTTGGGAATCGATGGCGATGGTGAAGAGTTGTTGCATTTCAGGTCGCAACTCGTATTGGCGTCGCGGATTGCCAATATTCTGCCGCCCGTTGATGGGGTTACCACCGCCATTAATGATCAAGTCCAGATCGAGGCCGACACCATGCGGGCGAGACGCTTAGGATTTGGCGGGAAATTTTGCATTCATCCCAGTCAAGTCGCCACGGTAAACCGCGGGTTCAGTCCGACTACCGATGATATTGAATGGGCAAAGCGCGTCATCAAACTTTCCGGTGCAACGGATGGCGCCGCATTGGCGATGGACGGAGAAATGGTAGACCGGCCTGTGATTCTAAAAGCACAACAGATTCTCGAGGAATCCACGCGTTCGACCATCGAATCCATTGCCGAAGCAGGTAACCAGCACTGATGGCAATTCGGCGCAGCGCTCTGCGTTGCGCAGTTCTCTAGACCTATCCTTGCAAGCCGAGTGGGTCGCGCAGCGCCACTAAGGCTAAGCCAAAGTTGTGCTTCATAACTTACGAATTGTGATCGCTACGCTGTTCGAGCACACTAAATCCTGTCGATATCACCTTACGACCGATTAATGAATTCCGCTTACTTAACCAAATGGCTTGGCCGGACTGAAGAATGCCACGATGAGATTGTACCGATGCCAATACGCGCGTTGGCGGCAATGCTCGATCATGGTCAAAAGCCATATGGTGATCAGGACAGTATTCCGCCTTTGGCGCACTGGCTGTCATTTCTACCAACTCCCCAGCAAAGTCGGATCGGCCCTGATGGGCATCCGGAAAGAGGTGACTTTCTTCCTGCTGTCGAGCTACCCCGGCGGATGTGGGCGGGAGGACGACTTCATTTTCATCGGCCACTTCGCATTGGAGATGAGGTAAGTCGGGTCTCCACCATTGCAGATATTAGTGCGAAGTCGGGCAAAACCGGGCAACTGGTCTTTGTCCTAGTACGTCATGAAATACGCAATAGCGACGGTGCGATCATCTCTGAAGAGCAAGACATCGTCTATCGAGACAACCCGACGCCGCATAGCACCAAGCCGGTCGCCATCTCGGCGCCGCAAGACTATCACTGGATTCGTGAGATCCATCCTGACCCTATCCTTCTGTTTCGGTTCTCGGCACTGACGTTCAATGGTCACCGCATTCACTACGACCGTCGGTATGCGCAGGAGTGCGAAGGATACCCGGGTCTGGTGGTGCATGGGCCACTCATCGCAACCCTTCTAGTGGATCTGCTGCTGCGGAACGTGCCCAATGCAAATCTCGAAAGCTTTACTTTCAGAGCGATCAGCCCTCTGTTTGATACAGCATCTTTTGCGGTGTGCGGACGTATCGAAGCAGACGGCAAGACGGTCTCTCTCTGGGCGAAGAATTCAGAAGGTGGACTTGCCATGAGTGCAACCGCATTGCTGCGCTAGTCGAGAACGCGCACTATGAATGATTAAGGAAATCACATGTTGAACAAAGCAGACCAGTACCAAGACATACGTGATGCAGTGCGTAGCCTATGTGCAGAATTTCCCGCAGAATACTTTCGCCGTATTGACGAAGCGCGGGGCTATCCGGAACAGTTCGTTAATGCATTGACCAAGGCTGGCTGGCTGGCTGCACTTATTCCGCAAGAGTACGGTGGCTCCGGTCTGGGGCTGACCGAAGCGTCGGTCATCATGGAAGAGATCAACCGATCCGGTGGCAATTCCGGCGCGTGCCACGGCCAGATGTATAACATGGGCACGCTGCTGCGGCACGGCTCGGAAGCGCAAAAGCAGGCCTACTTACCAAAGATTGCCAGCGGCGAACTGCGCCTGCAGTCCATGGCGGTGACCGAGCCCACCACCGGCACCGACACCACCAAGATCAAAACCACCGCGGTAAAGAAGGGCGACCGCTATGTCGTCAATGGGCAAAAGGTTTGGATATCGCGCGTGCAGCACTCCGATCTGATGATTCTTCTGGCGCGCACCACGCCGCTTGCTGAGGTCACCAAGAAATCCGAAGGTATGTCTATCTTCGTTGTCGACCTGCATGAGGCGATTGGCAAAGGAA
Source organism: Herbaspirillum sp. GCM10030257 (assembly GCF_042666555.1). NCBI lineage: Bacteria > Pseudomonadati > Pseudomonadota > Betaproteobacteria > Burkholderiales > Oxalobacteraceae > Herbaspirillum > Herbaspirillum sp. GCM10030257. The sequence continues at coordinate 24,920 of NZ_JBHTDH010000021.1, read as the reverse complement.
TGGATGTACGTCCGATTCCCAACATGGTCAACCACGAAACCAACGAGCTCTTCTTTGAGAACCTTGAGATTCCTGTGGAAAACTTAATTGGCCAAGAAGGCAAGGGTTTCAAGTACATCCTCGATGGATTGAACGCTGAACGCACGCTAATCGCTGCCGAATGTATTGGCGATGGATACTGGTTCATCGACAAGGTTTCTAAGTATGTCAATGAACGTGTTGTCTTTGGACGCCCGATCGGTCAGAACCAAGGTGTTCAGTTCCCGATCGCCAAAGCGTATGTGAACGTCGAAGCGGCCAACCTCATGCGCTACAAGGCATGCGAACTGTTCGATGCGCATCAGCCATGCGGCGCTCAAGCCAACATGGCCAAGATGCTGGCAGCGGATGCTTCATGGGAAGCGGCGAATGCCTGCTTGCAATTCCATGGTGGCTTTGGGTTCGCCAATGAATACGACGTCGAGCGCAAGTTCCGCGAAACGCGTCTTTATCAGGTAGCACCCATCTCCACCAATCTTATTTTGTCCTACGTCGCCGAGCATATTCTCGGACTGCCCCGTTCATTCTGACATCTGGAAGGAGACCCCATGCGCCCGCTCGATGGAATCACGGTCGTCACGCTTGAGCATGCTATCGCCGCGCCATTTTGTACGCGCCAGCTCGCAGACCTCGGTGCACGCGTGATCAAGGTTGAAAGACCGAAAGTGGGCGATTTTGCCCGTGCCTATGACGAACGTGTCAACGGCCTGGCTTCCCACTTCGTCTGGACCAACCGTTCGAAGGAAAGCCTGACGCTGGATGTCAAGCACGAAGAGGCCAATCTCATTCTGCACAGGTTGCTGGAGCAAGCTGATGTCCTGGTACAGAATCTTGCACCCGGTGCCGCCGTCCGTCTTGGCTTGTCTTGGGAAAACCTGCATGAGAAGTATCCGCGACTCATTGTGTGTGACATCTCAGGATATGGTGCTGATGGTCCCTATCGAGATAAGAAGGCTTATGACCTGCTTATTCAGAGCGAATCGGGATTTCTGTCTATCACTGGCACCCCAGATGAGCCGTCGAAGGCGGGATGTTCCATTGCAGATATCGCAGCTGGCATGTACGCCTACACCAATATTCTCGCGGCGGTGATCCAGCGCGGCAAAACGGGAAAGGGCTCCAACATCGATGTTTCGATGTTGGAGAGTATGGTTGAATGGATGTGTTACCCGATGTACTACGCTTACGAAGGTGCCGCACCGCCGCCACGCGCTGGTGCCGCCCACGCGACTATCTATCCATACGGGCCTTTTGCTGCAGGCGATGGCAAGATCGTCATGCTAGGACTGCAGAACGATCGGGAGTGGGCGGCGTTTTGCGGGACTGTCCTTGAACAACCGGAACTCGCTCAGGACTTGCGGTTCGTGACAAACTCCCGTCGGGTCGCTTCACGCGCGGAGTTAAAGAGCTTGATTGAAACGAAGTTCAAGGTCTTGACGGGGGAGCAGGTCATTGAGCGCTTAGAAGAAGCGCAGATCGCCAATGCGCATGTCAACGATATGAACGCTGTTTGGAATCATCCCCAACTGCAAGCACGTGAACGCTGGCGGGACGTGCAAACCAGCGCCGGATCCGTACCTGCACTCCTACCGCCGGGTATGAGCAATGCGTTCGAGCCGCGAATGGACGCCGTTCCCGCCCTTGGCCAGCATACCAATGCCATTCTTACCGAACTTGGATACCAAGAGTCTGATATAGAACGACTAATACAACAGAAAGCCATCTGAATTGGTCTACACGACCTTTGATAATAGCCTGGAGGATACAATGAAATCGTTTGTCAGAATTGCAGCTTGCCTTCCTTTTGCAGTGGCGGTTGGCACCGCTGACGCACAAATTAGTGACAATGTCGTACGTATCGGCGTGATGACGGATCTTTCCGGCGTGTACTTGGATTACGCTGGCAAGGGATCGGTCGAAGCATCGAAGATGGCCATTGAGGATTTCGCGAAAAGCAATTCCGGCATCAAGGTGGAGCTGGTTTTTGCGGATCACCAAAACAAGGCCGATATCGGCAGCGCCAAGGCGCGCGAATGGTTTGATCGGGATGGCGTGGACGTGGTCGTCGATCTGCCAAATTCCTCAGTAGCACTCGCCGTTGCGCGCCTGGCTTCCGAAAAAAAGCGCATTACGTTGGTGACAGGCGGTGCAAACCTACGCCATACGAACGAGGAGTGCTCGCCCTATATCGTTCACTATGTGTATGACACTTATGCCTTGGCCAACGTGGCCGGGAAAGCTATTACCAAGCAAGGGCAAAAGAACTGGTTTTTCCTGACAGCGGACTATGCTTTCGGCACGTCGCTCGAAAAGGCGGCATCGGATGTAGTGAAAGCCGCCGGCGGCAATGTCGTCGGCTCCGTCAAGCACCCATTAAATGCGTCGGATTTCTCTTCGTTTTTGCTGCAAGCGCAGGCATCCAAGGCACAGGTGATTGCGTTGGCCAATGGCGGAGGCGACACGATCAATACTATCAAGGCCGCCAATGAATTTGGTATCACAAAAAACCAGGCGTTGTTAGGAATGGTGATGACTATCAGCGACGTACACGGACTCGGTCTGAAACAAACCGAAAAGATGAAACTCACCGATGCCTGGTATTGGGACCAGGATGCAGAAGCTAAAGCCTTCGGGCAACGCTTCTTCTCCCGTATGCAGCGTATGCCCAACATGGTTCACGCAGGCACTTACTCGGCTGTCACACAATACTTGAAGACCGTAGCCAGATTAAAGACGGATGACTCCGATAAGGTGATAGCGTCATTGAAGTCCGAGAAAATCAACGACTTCTTTGCCAAGAATGCCTATATTAGGCAAGACGGCCGCATGATGCATGACATGTATCTGATGGAGGTGAAATCACCGGCTGAATCAAGATCGCCCTGGGATTACCTGAAACTCGTTAGCACTGTTCCTGCAGAAGAGGCGTTTCAACCCTTGTCTGAATCGCGTTGCCCTCTCGTCAAGAAATAAAAGTTGGTGCCAAGCGGCTCAGCTTGATTAACTCCTGCAAATAGTTTTCATTAACCACGAAGCCGATCGATGCATACTGGCCTTTCTCTTCCGTCCTATCTTGCCAATCAAGAAAATATGGGACCTTGCGGTGACTATCTGGAGCAAGTCGACCGGGTAACGCCCTATTTCGGGAGCTGGCACGGTGGGTTGGGACCTTAAGACGGCCGAAACGCATCCTGGTGGTCGACGTCCCGATTGAGCGCGACGATGGGGCAATCGCACATTTTGAGGGCTGTCGTGTCCAGCATAATATGTCGCGTGGGCCAGGGAAAGGAGGCATCCGGTTCCATCAGGATGTCACCCTCTCCGAGGTCATGGCGCTGTCGGCCTGGATGACAATCAAAAATGCAGCAGTCAACGTACCATATGGCGGTGCCAAGGGCGGCATTCGTGTAGATCCGGCTCAGCTGAGCCGCGGCGAATTGATGCGGATGACCCGCCGCTACACCAGTGAAATCAACATTATTATCGGCCCCGATAAAGATATTCCAGCTCCCGATGTAAACACCAATGAGCAAGTGATGGCCTAGATTATGGACACCTATTCCATGAATCAGGGACGAACTGCTGCCTTTATTGTCGCCTGCACACGCGTTCTGCAAGCGCGCGAAATGCGTGGCTTTTACCCTTGATCGCCGCTGTCATGCAATTTGCACTCTTACTTTTTTAATTTAATTACTACCCCATGAAAGTTCTTGTACCAGTCAAACGCGTGGTGGACTACAACGTCAAGGTCCGCGTGAAATCCGACGGCAGCGGCGTGGACATCGCCAACGTCAAGATGTCGATGAATCCATTCGACGAAATCGCCGTTGAGGAAGCGACCCGCCTGAAAGAGGGCGGCAAGGTCACCGAAGCCATCGCTGTGTCTTGCGGCGTGACGCAGTGCAAGGAAACCCTGCGTACCGCGATGGCGATTGGCGCGGACCGCGGCATCCTGGTTGAAACTGACGTCGAACTACAGCCACTGGCCGTGGCCAAGCTGCTCAAGGCTGTCGCCGACAAGGAGCAGCCACAGTTGATCATCCTGGGCAAGCAAGCCATCGACGACGACTGCAACCAGACCGGCCAGATGTTGGCAGCCCTGCTGGGCTGGGGTCAGGCAACTTTCGCCTCCAAGGTCACTCTGGAAGGAGATGTAGCAATTGTGACACGTGAAGTCGACGGCGGCCTGGAAACCGTGGCGCTGCCACTGCCGGCGATTGTCACGACCGACCTGCGCCTGAACGAGCCGCGCTATGTGACCCTGCCCAACATCATGAAAGCAAAGAAGAAGCCGCTGGAAGTCATCAAGCCGGCTGATATCGGTGTCGACGTGACACCGCGCCTGAAGACACTGAAAGTGTCCGAGCCACCGAAGCGTTCGGCCGGCATCATGGTCAAGAGCGTTGAAGAGCTAGTCTCCAAGCTCAAGAACGAAGCTAAGGTCATTTGAAAATATTCTTTATGCCTTGCAAAAGTGTTACCCCGCTGACCAAGGAAACTGTACGGGAATGGCTTGCCTGCCGTTACCTACACCGTCGGCCTTTACCGAGCCTCGAAGTCATTAGGGGCCAACTGGGATGGCAGGTCGGTGAAAACGATTTGGCCCTCCTAAGCAATCGTCAGCACCCATCCTCTCAAAATTTAAAGTGAACTGTGGCCATAGCCAACAGAATAAATACTTATGACTGCACTCGTAATTGCTGAACACGACAACGCTTCGCTTAAGGGAAGCACGCTCAACACCGTTACCGCAGCCGTACAATGTGACGATGACGTCCACGTCCTCATCGCCGGCCACAATGCCGCCGCCGCCGCCGAAGCCGCTTCCACGATTGCTGGCGTCACCAAGGTGCTACTGGCCGACGCGGACCAGTTCGCCGACGGCTTGGCTGAAAATGTCGCCGAACAGATTACCGCCATTGCTACCAGTTATTCCCACATTCTGGCTCCTGCCACTGCCTACGGCAAGAACATCCTGCCGCGTGTTGCTGCCAGACTGGACGTAGGCCAGATCTCCGAAATCACGAAGGTTGATTCGGCCGATACCTTCGAGCGCCCAATCTACGCCGGCAACGCCATTGCTACCGTGCAGTCCGACGATCCGGTCAAGGTCATCACCGTGCGTACGACGGGCTTTGACGCCGCTGCGACCGGCGGCAGCGCAGCCGTAGAGACAATCACCGCCGCGGCCGACTCTGGCAAGTCGTCCTTCGTCAGCCGAGAACTGGCAAAGTCCGACCGTCCAGAGCTCACTGCCGCCAAAATTATTGTTTCCGGTGGCCGCGGCATGGGTTCGGGCGATAACTTCAAGATCCTAGAGCCGCTGGCTGACAAGCTCGGCGCCGCAATGGGTGCATCCCGTGCTGCCGTCGACGCCGGCTTCGTTCCCAACGACTGGCAGGTTGGCCAGACCGGTAAGATCGTTGCGCCGCAGCTGTATATCGCCGTTGGCATCTCAGGCGCCATTCAGCACTTGGCTGGCATGAAGGATTCGAAGACCATTGTCGCGATCAACAAGGATCCGGAAGCGCCTATCTTCTCCATAGCGGATTATGGCGTCGTCGGCGACCTGTTCGAGATCGTGCCGCAACTCGCAGATACGTTGTAGTGATAACGCCATTATTTTAGTAGACAGAGAGGTTGGCCGCGAAGTCGTCGGCCAAAGTCGGAGAAGTCGGATTACCTCAAATCCATAAATACTTTTTGAGAAACCAAAGATACGTTCGTATCTGATCTGAGTAATGCGAGCGAAGGGAACACCTGGAAAACAGCCTGTCCGCTCTCCATGTGCCTTTCGCCTCACCGACAAAGGAATTCCATGAACGCCAATCCGCAATTCCTCGCCGCAACCGCCACGGTCGACGAAGCAGCAATCCAGCCCCTCCCGAATTCCCGCAAGATCTATGTCGAAGGCTCGCGTCCCGATATTCGCGTGCCGATGCGTGAAATCAGCCAGGCCGATACGCCAGGCTCATTTGGCGCGGAAAAGAATCCGCCGATCACCGTGTATGACACCTCCGGTCCCTATAGCGACCCGATAGTGAAGATCGACATCCGCTCAGGCCTAGCGCCATTGCGCGCCGACTGGATCGCGGAGCGTAACGATACCGAGGAATTGCCCGGGCCGACATCGAAATACGGCATCGAGCGCCTGAACGACCCCAAGCTTGCCGAGTTGCGTTTCAATCTGCACCGCAAGCCGCGTCGCGCTGTCGCCGGCAAGAACGTCACCCAGATGCATTACGCGCGCCAAGGTATCGTCACGCCCGAAATGGAATACATCGCGATTCGTGAAAACATGCGCCGTCGCGAATACCTGGAAAGCCTGAAAGCTTCCGGCCCGATGGGCCAGAAGCTGGCCGACCTAATGGGCCGGCAGCATCCCGGCCAGAGCTTCGGTGCGGCGATTCCCTCCGAGATTACGCCGGAATTCGTCCGCGCCGAAGTCGCCTGCGGCCGCGCGATTATTCCCGCCAACATCAACCATCCGGAAATCGAACCGATGATCATCGGTCGCAATTTCCTCGTCAAGATCAACGCCAACATTGGCAATTCGGCGGTCACCTCGTCCATCGGCGAAGAAGTGGAAAAAATGACCTGGGCGATCCGCTGGGGTGGCGATACCGTGATGGATTTGTCGACCGGCAAGCACATCCACGAAACCCGCGAATGGATCATCCGCAATTCACCGGTGCCGATTGGCACGGTGCCGATTTACCAGGCACTGGAAAAGGTCAATGGCAAGGCTGAAGACATGACCTGGGAAATTTTCCGTGACACCCTGATCGAGCAGGCGGAGCAGGGCGTCGACTACTTCACCATCCACGCCGGCGTGCGCCTGCAGTACGTGCCGCTGACCGCCAAGCGCATGACCGGTATTGTGTCCCGCGGTGGTTCCATCATGGCGAAATGGTGTCTCGCGCATCACAAGGAATCCTTCCTGTACGAGCACTTCGAAGACATCTGCGAAATCATGAAAGCCTATGACGTGTCGTTCTCGCTTGGCGACGGCCTGCGTCCTGGCTCGATTTACGATGCGAACGACGAAGCGCAGCTGGGCGAACTGAAGACGCTCGGTGAACTTACGCAGATCGCCTGGAAGCATGATGTGCAGGTCATGATCGAAGGCCCTGGCCATGTGCCCATGCACCTGATCAAGGAAAACATGGACCTGCAGCTGGAGCAGTGCCATGAAGCGCCGTTCTATACGCTTGGGCCGTTGACCACCGATATCGCCCCCGGCTACGACCACATCACTTCGGGCATCGGCGCCGCGATGATCGGCTGGTATGGCACGGCGATGCTGTGCTACGTGACGCCGAAGGAACACCTCGGCTTGCCGAACAAGGATGACGTCAAGGAAGGCATCATCACCTACAAGCTGGCGGCACATGCAGCCGACCTGGCGAAGGGGCATCCCGGCGCGCAGATCCGCGACAACGCCTTGTCCAAAGCGCGCTTCGAATTCCGCTGGGAAGACCAGTTCAACATCGGCCTCGACCCGGACAAGGCGCGCGAATTCCACGACGAGACGCTGCCGAAGGATTCAGCCAAGGTCGCCCACTTCTGCTCGATGTGCGGTCCGCATTTCTGCTCGATGAAGATTACGCAGGATGTACGCGATTACGCGGCCAGCCAAGGCATCTCCGACGAGCAGGCCCTGAAGAAGGGCATGGAAGTCAAGGCCGTCGAGTTCGTCAAGAGCGGCGCTGAACTGTATCAAAAACAATAGGGTCGCTATGGAAATCGAATTGAACGGCAAAGCGCACGTGGTTCTGGAAAACCAGACCGTGCAGGACCTGATCGCCTCACTCGATTTGATGAACAAGTCGCTGGCGGTGGCGATCAACCGCGAAGTCGTGTCGCGCTCCATGTGGGCGGAGCGAGTGCTGCAGACGAGCGACAAAGTTGACATCGTCAAGGCCATCGGTGGCGGTTAAGCCTGCCGCCGTTGGACGATACCTATCCCCGATGCACCCTCCCCCCGCCGGGGGGCAACAAGGAAATGCCATGAGCAATACACAAGAAACACACCAAGACCAGGGCTTTACCATAGCCGGCAAGACTTACCGTTCGCGCCTGCTGGTGGGCAGCGGCAAATACCACGACTTCGAGGAAACCCGCTTAGCGACCGAAGCCAGCGGCGCGGACATCATTACAGTCGCGATCCGACGTGTGAACGTTGGTCAAGACCTCAACGCGCCCAGTCTGCTGGATGCGGTCCCGCCATCGAAATACACCATTCTGCCAAACACCGCAGGCTGCTACAGTGCAAAGGATGCGGTCTATACACTGCAACTCGCGCGCGAACTTCTGGGCGGCCACAATCTGGTGAAGCTTGAAGTGCTGGGCGACCAAAAGACACTGTTTCCCAACATGCCCGAAACCCTCAAGGCAGCGGAGGAACTGGTAAAGGAGGGCTTCGACGTCATGGTGTATTGCAGTGACGATCCGATCCAGGCCCGCATGCTGGAAGAGATTGGCTGCGTGGCGGTGATGCCGCTGGCGTCCTTGATCGGCTCCGGCATGGGCATTTTAAATCCGTGGAATCTGTCATTGATCATCGAGCAGTCCAAGGTGCCGGTGCTGGTGGATGCGGGGGTCGGCACGGCATCTGATGCAGCGATAGCGATGGAGCTGGGCTGTGACGGCGTGCTGATGAACACTGCGATCGCAGGCGCCAAGGATCCGCTCCGAATGGCGCGTGCAATGAAGCTGGCGGTGGAAGCCGGGCGCGATGCATATCTGGCCGGCCGTATCCCCAGCAAATTTGCTGCATCGCCCTCTTCACCGATGAAAGGGCTCGCGATAGCAGGCGAGCGTTCCGCCCCAGCCACCTTATCTGCTCAGGCTCAGCGCTGAACGGCTTCGTGGGCCGGATAGTGATTAATAAGCGGCGTTCAGGGCATGGAACGCAGGCTGACATTCTCCATCGCCGCTTGCTTCACTGGGTTAAAACCTTGGTTTAAGCCATCGGGGATGGACATGCCTATTGCGACGAGGTGCTGACCGCGGCATACGCAATTGCGGCCGCACGCGGGCTGAATCGGCTATTTAGGACATCCCAATAGATGATGCACCGGCATGCGGCCCAGCGAAAGGCGCCGAGCTGAGGTTGCGCTGCGACGGCGTTGTGAATAGCGATCGGCGGCACAAGCATCGCCCGTTACCCACCTGGAGATCGCCGAGTTGGCTTAAGTTTGAGAAGTTATTAACGTTTTTCATTTTCGGTAGATAAGCATTGAGCACACAATGAGAAAAATTATTCTGGAGACTAAAGGGCTAACCAAGGTATTCAAGGGTTTTACCGCAGTCAGCAATGTGAACTTGAAAGTTCACGAGGGCAACATTCATGCTCTTATTGGACCGAACGGGGCAGGGAAAACCACGTGTTTTAACCTGTTGACTAAGTTCCTTGCGCCGAGCCGCGGTCACATTCTCTTCAAAGGTCGGGATATTACGTCCGAGCGTGCTGCCCTGACCGCACGAAGCGGGGTTGTACGGTCCTTCCAAATTTCTGCAGTCTTTCCACACTTGACCGTCCTTGAAAATGTGCGTCTGGCGCTCCAGCGGAGCGTTGGATCCTCCTACAATTTCTGGTCGAGTGAAAAAACGCTGCACCATTTGAATGACAGGGCCGTTTGCCTGTTGTCCGAAGTTGGTCTCGACCGCTATTCGGATGTAATTGCAGGTGATCTTTCCTACGGTCGCAAGCGGTCTCTGGAAATCGCGACCACGCTGGCGATGGAACCTGAATTGATGCTGCTCGACGAGCCGACGCAGGGCATGGGCCACGAAGATGTGCAACGGGTTACCGAGCTAATCAAGAAGGTGTCCGCCGGCCGCACCATCCTAATGGTCGAGCACAACATGAGCGTGGTGTCCGGCATCTGCGACCGCATCTCGGTGTTGCAGCGCGGCACGATCTTGGCGGAAGGTACTTATAACGAAGTTTCAAGCAATTCACAGGTGATGGAAGCCTACATGGGCACTGCGTCCTGCGCATTGGAAGGAGCACTTTAATGGCAACCGCAGCACTTGAAATCACCAAGCTGGAAGCTTGGTACGGCGAGTCGCACATTTTGCACAATGTGAATCTCGTGGTGAAACCAGGGGAAGTCGTCACACTGTTGGGCCGCAACGGCGCTGGCCGAACGACCACCATGCGCGCCATCATGGGCTTAACAGGTGCACGCAAGGGTTCGATCAAGATTAACGGCGTTGAATCAATCGGCATGCCAACCTACCAGATCGCGCACCTTGGCGTCGGCTACTGCCCGGAAGAACGGGGCATTTTCTCCTCATTGTCGGCGGAAGAAAACCTGATGTTGCCGCCGATGGTGTCAAAGACAGGGAAGGGTATGTCGATCGAAGAGATCTACGGCATGTTCTCCAACCTGAAAGAGCGCCGCAACAGCCAAGGCAGCCGCCTGTCGGGCGGCGAACAGCAGATGTTGGCGGTGGCCCGCATCCTGCGCACCGGTTCTCGTCTGCTGCTTCTGGACGAGATTTCTGAAGGCCTGGCGCCGGTGATCGTGCAAGCGCTAGCGCGCATGATCAAAACCCTGAAGTCCATGGGTTACACCATTGTCATGGTCGAACAAAACTTCCGTTTCGCCGCGCCGCTGGCGGACCGGTTCTATGTCATGGAACATGGTCGAATTGTCGAAAGTTTCGCTTCGTTCGAACTTGACGCCAAGATGCCAGTGCTCAATGAATTGCTCGGCGTTTAAGGGGAAGTAATGGAAATCTTTGGTATTCCTATGCAAGCCATGCTAAGCCAGTTGTTGCTGGGCCTGGTCAACGGCTCGTTCTATGCGATGTTGTCGCTCGGCCTCGCGGTCATCTTCGGCCTGCTCAATGTCATCAACTTCGCCCACGGCGCGCTCTACATGATGGGCGCCTTCCTCGCATGGATGGGGATGAATTACTTTGAAATGAACTACTGGGTCATGCTACTGGCCGCACCCTTCATGGTGGGTGCCGTTGGCGTCATCATCGAGAAAAGCATGTTGCGCTGGCTTTATAAGCTCGACCACCTCTATGGTTTGCTGCTTACCTTCGGTATCACGCTCATGATGGAAGGCTTGTTTCGCTCCTTCTACGGGGTATCGGGGCAGCCCTATTCGGTGCCTTCCGTACTGACGGGTGCAATGGATCTGGGCTTCATGACTCTGCCGAACTATCGTGCCTGGGTGGTTCTCGTTTCTCTCGCTGTCTGCCTGGCGACCTGGTTCGTCATCGAGAAGACCAAGCTGGGCGCCTACCTGCGCGCCGGCACCGAAAACCCAAAACTGGTCGAAGCCTTTGGCATCAACGTGCCGCTGATGATCACACTCACCTATGGCTTCGGCGTGGCCCTGGCCGCCTTCGCCGGCGTGCTGGCCGCCCCGGTGGTGCAGATCTCGCCGCTCATGGGCTCTAACTTGATCATCGTCGTATTTGCGGTCGTCGTCATTGGAGGCATGGGATCCATTCTCGGCTCGATCATCACCGGCCTAGGTCTGGGCGTGATCGAAGGCCTGACCCGGGTCTTCTATCCCGAGCTCTCCGCCACCGTTGTCTTCATCATCATGGCCATCGTGCTGATGATCCGTCCGGCAGGCTTGTTCGGCAAAGAGAAATGAGGAGTTGTCCATGAATAAGAAAGTCGGTTATTCGATCGCACTGATCGCTGCGATTGTGGCACCATTTGTGGTGTATCCAGTGTTTCTGATGAAGGTGCTGTGCTTTGCGCTGTTTGCCTGCGCCTTCAACCTGTTGATTGGCTTTACGGGCCTGCTGTCGTTCGGTCATGCGGCCTTCTTCGGCGGCGCTGGCTACATTGCCGGTTATGCTCTGCGCGATGTCGGCCTGCCGTTCGAGCTGGGACTGGTGGCCGGCATGCTGGCTGCGGCGATGATTGGTCTAGCAATTGGTCTGCTTGCTATTCGCCGCCAAGGCATCTACTTCACCATGATCACGCTGGCGCTGGCGCAAATGCTGTTCTTCGTGTTTCTGCAGGCGCCCTTTACCGGTGGTGAGGATGGCATGCAGGGTGTGCCGCGCGGCAAGCTGTTGGGCGTGGTGGATCTGTCGAGCGATTTGACGCTGTACTTTGTGGTGCTGGCTGTTGCGATTGTCGGTTTTGCGGTGATTGTGCGCACGGTGCATTCGCCATTTGGGCAGGTGATGAAGGCGATCAAGGAAAACGAGCCGCGTGCGATTTCGCTGGGCTATGACGTGGACCGCTACAAGCTACTGGCGTTCGTGCTGTCGGCGACGCTGTCGGGTTTGGCAGGAGCGACCAAGACGGTTGTGCTGGGCTTTGAGACGCTAACGGACGTACACTGGAGCATGTCGGGCTTGGTGGTGCTGATGACGCTCGTCGGTGGTCTGGGCACGCTGGCTGGTCCGGTGGCGGGTGCCATTGTGATCATTGCGCTGGAAAACAAGCTGGGTGACATGGGTAACTGGCTAGCGACGCTGACCAACGTAGAGTGGTTTCGGTCGATCGGCGAGTCCGTCACGATTGTCACCGGCTTCATGTTCATCGTCTGCGTCCTCACTTTCCGTCGCGGAATCGTTGGCGAATTTGCCTCGTTGTTCAAGAAAGCAAGATCATGAATCACCTGACGGCCATGTTGAATTTGGAATGGCTGTATATGCACTTCAGGTTGGTGTCCCTAAAAATTGCTGTCTTCGAAGCGATCAATCGCACCCTTGCAATGGGAGCTATTCTGAACGCAGCAGCGTGAGCAGCTGAATCCCAAATCGCGAGGCGCGGTTTCGTTCTACTTGATGCAACGCCTTCCCAATCATTGAGGCCAAGTGATGAAAGCCGCAGAAAAGTATTTCAATTCGTCTCGATCTCACGCAGTTCCAGCTCCTTCGATTTTGTTTCGCTCGCCTTTGGATCCGGCGAATGCCGCATGTCTACGGGCTCGTCAAGCACAGGGGGAACTGGTGTATCGATCCAATGGTGTCATGAAGATAACGGTTGCGGGAAATCATTATCTGGCTCCGCCACAGCACGCTATCTGGCTGCCGCCGGCTGTACAGCGCTCGGAACTGAATACGGAGGAGACGGGGCACTGCTCACTGTACGTTGCGGAAGAGCTCTGCGATCGGCTTCCTCAATCCCCATGTGCAGTCGCGTTAAGTCCTCTTCTTAGGGCGATGCTTGAACATTTGCGCAATCGGGTGCCTGGAGCCCTCTTTTCAGAAGAGAACGAGAGGTTTTTGCAGGTGCTGGTAGATCAGCTGGCCGGCGCAACTTTCATGGGAAGCTACCTGCCCACTTCGGACGATCCTATCCTGGGTCGCGTTTTACAGGCGCTTATCCATCAACCCGGCGATACGCGTTCGCTTGCAGAGCTTGCTCGCGATGCGAACACGACGGAACGCACTTTAATGCGACGATGCCAGCGTGAGTTGGGAATGCCTTTTGCGGAATGGAGGCAGCGGCTCCGGGTGATAACTGCGATGCCTCTGCTTGAGGCGGGTCTTACGGTGGAAAACGTGGCCCTCAACCTCGGTTATCGAAGCGCCTCTGCATTTATTGTAATGTTCCGGCGGGTGCTCGGAATGACCCCAATGCATTTCATCGAGAGAAAAGCTAGGCCTGACTAAAGTAGCAGCAATGAGGCTAGCGTTTACGTCCTTCACAATGTATCTGCTGTGTACTGGATTAGAAGATCGCAATAATGTGCAAACCTAAGCTTTTGATGGCGGTTAGACCCAAAGCTCTAGCGAGTCTTGAGAGTGAACTCGGATCTGACTTTTCTTTAACATTTTGCCATACCATCGATGCCCAAAGGTTGCTTCAGCAACGTGCACACTTTCACGCAATCGTATGTGGCACTAATTTCGACGACAGCAGAATGTTCGAACTGCTTAGGTACGTAAAAAATGCAGCCAACTTAAATAAGATTCCATTTATTTGCATGAAGCTGTTTGCTGGGGTGCTTCATGACGGAACCTATTCTGGTGTTGAACGGGCTGCAAGTTTGATGGGGGCATCTGCATTCATTGACTTTTCACGCTGGTACATCGAACTGGGACCGACAGGCGCAACGGATAGACTGCATTCGAGGATTAAAGAGCTTATTGTTATTCGATCCATGGGTGCGGGAAATCGGCACCTTCGTTGCCAGCATTTACTGTGAGCTCGAAGGTTTTGGCATGTTAAAACTCGATTACGAAGCTTCAGCGTCGACGGACTAGGCTAAGCAGAACCCCCTGTGTCATGATAGTTGTCGCCTCCAATGACTGGAGTTCTATAAACTCTGGGGGTGACGAGGACCGCAATGACGCAATACACGAAAGAGAAGAAGGAACACGCGCTGACGTTGATGAGTGCGCCGCAGAACAAGCCGGTGTCTGAGGTAGCCAAGCTCACCGGCATTCCGGAAGCGACACTGTACCTGTGGCGCAAGCAGGCTCGTAGCGCGGGACGTGCCGTACCGGGTGACGGGCAGAATCCGGAAGACTGGAGCGCGGCCGACAAGTTTGCCGTGGTGCTGGAAACAGCGCCGTTGGGCGAGGCAGAGCTGGCCGAGTATTGCCGGCAAAAGGGCTTGTTTGTGGAACAGGTACGCCGCTGGCGCGCCGAAGCGCAAATGGCCTTGGGCCAGGTAGCCAATGGCAAAGCTGAGCGTACCCAGGACAAAAAGCGCATCCGCGATTTGGAGAAAGATCTGCGGCGCAAGGAGAAGGCGCTGGCGGAAGCGGCGGCCTTACTGGTGCTGTCGCGAAAGTACGAGGCGCTGCGGATCGACGGCGAGGACGCATGACTGCGTTGCCGCAGCGCCAGCAACTCGTTGCCGACATCCTGCAAGCCCAACAGGCCGGTGTACGCCTGGTGAGCGCCTGCGAAGAGCTGGGCATTTCCTTGCGCATGTTCGAGCGCTGGCAGCGGGAGGGCCAGGTGCAAGCCGATGCCCGCCCACATGCCGAACGACCGGAACCGTGCCACAAGCTTACGCCGGAAGAACGCCAGCAAATCCTGACCTTGTGCCATGCCCCCCGCTTTGCCGACCTGCCACCGGCGCAGATCGTGCCGCAATTGGCCGATGAAGGCGTTTATGTGGCCTCGGAGTCGTCGTTTTACCGGGTATTGCGGCAAGCAAAGCAGCAGCACCATCGTGGCCGCAGCAAGGCGCCCGTAGCGTCGCAGCCAGTGCGGCATGTGGCGACCGGCCCTGGGCAAGTATGGTCGTGGGATGTGACCTACCTGCCCAGCGGTGTGCGGGGCCAGTTCTTCTACCTGTATGCGGTGCTGGACCTGTATAGCCGCAAGCTCGTCGGCTGGGAAGTGCATGAGCGGGAAAACGGTGAAGAAGCGGCTGCTCTGATCGAACGTGCCTGCTGGCGTGAGCAGCGCCGGACTCAACCGCTAATCCTGCATGCCGATAACGGTGCAGCGCAGACGTCTTATACACTCAGGACAAAGCTGCAGGCACTGGGCATCACACCGTCACACAGCCGTCCCGGTGTCTCGGATGACAATGCCCATATTGAAGCGTGGTTCCGGACTTGCAAGTATGCGCCTGGCTATCCACCTGGTGGCTTTGAAACGATCGCCGCTGCGCGTGAGTGGGTGCTGCGGTTTGTTACCTGGTACAACGGCAACCACCGGCATAGCGGCATTGCTTACGTAACGCCAGAGCAACGTCACAACGGTACGGCTGAACCCTTGCTGGTCCAGCGCCGTGCCGTCTACGAGGCAGCACGTCAACGGCATCCGCTGCGATGGAAGCAGCATACGCGCTCCTGGCAGGCTCCGGATCACGTATGGCTCAATCCGCCGCCAGCCACGGCATTGAAGGTGGCAGCTTAATTTACGCGACAACTGTCTTGACGAGCACCGCTGGAATTGGCTCGGGATGTGCATGCGACAGGACCGAGCTATGTCGCTCATGAGGGTTCAAGCCGTCGCAGGTAAAGAAATAAGAAATGAATACGCCGATTAATAAATTGTTAGCAGTCAAAGCTTACGTTCCCATGTCTATTGTGGTCATCGGCGGTATGCCTCAAGAAATAGCATGCGGTTTGTTTCGTTTGATGCTGATCTGGCCGCGGTTATCAGAAGCGTATCCATAGTGGATGATCTGTAGGCAGTTGCGCGCGGCTTTGCCGCGATGTACGCTTGGTTCTGTGGGCGCATTCTTAGAAATATTAGCTTAGAGCAATGCTGCGTTATATTGCGCGTAACTAAGGTCCTGCTTTAATCGTACAAAGAATGCTGGTTTGCCGCAATGCGTTCTGCCACAAGTCGTTGGAGCTGCCATAAATATCGGTCGTGAATTCCCCGTTCCTCAAGGTTACGTACCGTGTGGAAAAGATATTCCGCCCCGGACCCCCAATGGCCGCATGCCCTTGCCAAGATATCCGCTATTTCGCTGTGCTGAAGCTTACCCACGTAGGCATTAGCCTGTCGATTCATCACAAAAGCTATGGCCCGCAGAGGCTTGCCTCCGCTTACGACCTTGATCCAACGTGGTACGGTGTTTGCGGGTTTGACCGTAATCTCCCGCCGGCACAACTTTTCGAGTTGTTCTCGTAACGTACGACCTGATAATCGGAAGAGGATGCCTTTACATTGACCACCTCGGTCAAGAGACATCATCAGTCCGGGAAATTCTTGCGTGCCACGATGACGCTGGATGCGAAAACAAAAAGAACGATGCCATCCTGGTGCGATACCGCAGAGCTCCTCCAGATATTCACATTCCGGTTTCCAGATGAGCGACCCAAACGCAAATAACCAAGCGTCTTTTCCTGCGGGATGTGCTTCGAGGACGGCATCCACCATCGTTCTGTAATCATCGTCCGAATGGTAAAAAACTCCTTGAAGAGGACCGGAATCACTAACCGGCCGACAGGTCAGGGCGACTAGGTCTTCCGTCAATGACATGCGACGAGTGTCCATTACAAATCGAATTTAAAAGGCATATTTATGATCCGCGCCGAGGTAGGTGTTAGCGCTACCCAATATATAATTTCCAAGGTGCGAACCGTTAGCAAGTTCCGACGGTAACGCTCGGCTCTGATGATTATAGAGGATGCGGACGGGACTGTTAAGAATATGGTGGGTTAATTTTTTGGTATGATGAAATCTTGAAAAGTTTGGCTTTTTTGGGAATGAGGGGTAAGACGAGAAAAGTAGTCAGTTATAAAAAACAAAAATCAAGGGGCGTGATGAAGATCATTGTTCGGGCTGAGCTGGTCACGGATTGGGGAGAGACCATGGCCGTCGAGGTGGCACAGTTTGATCGACCTGTTTCTGAACTTGAACCTGAGTGCCTCGGCTTGTCGCTGGCAGACGGCAAGCAGATCCTGTCCAATCTGTAGAAATTCTTCATCCCCGCTTAGGCTTGCGAGTATTGCGAAGTTCGAAGCTTCTGTAATAACTGCCGCCGACAGCTCCGGCTGAAGGACTACAGGCGCCTCAAGGTGGACACGGTATTCGGCACGGTCAGTGTCCGCAGTCCCCGGTTATGTCCTGTCCTTGCGAGCCGCCATATTATCTGGAAGGCTTGTTTAGCTCGATGTCGCAGATCATTCCGGAACGCGCTGCACCGGACCTGCTCCTTCTTAAAGCAAAGCTGGCCGCAAAACTATCATATCGGCAGATGATCACGATCATGCACGATTTCCTGCCTAGTACCGAAAAGCTCAATTATGTGACCGTGCGAAATCGCACTTTACGGGTTGGATCGAGTAGATGCCGTCGAGTTGGTACACTCATCAGCATCGTTTCAAACTTATTGATTCAATTTTACATAAAGCGTATTTGGGGTTCCGAACAAGTCTTACAGACTTATCTGCTACTCGATGCAATCTATAATTAAACTGCGATCATGGATTGGAAGCTAACTGGTAGATATCAGTTAAACATCCGTAGATTTCGCTCAAAACCCCAATTGGTTACGCAAAAAGAACAGCAGGGGAAGTTTGCTGACTTGTCCAGGCGACAGGTTGCTTAGAGATTTACTTTTGCTCGGGACTACAGTTATTGCCTGGCCGGTGCGGCCGTCGATCGGGAAGAATCTAGGTTTTGGGCAGCAGCTTGAAACACACGAAAGCTTCCGGTTGAATCCTCAACCAATTCTTTCTCAACCGATGATTTCGACAGCAAGAGCGACGGCCGCAAGCGTCGCAGTGCCTGGAAATCCGTAATAGCCGTTTAAAGCTGCCTCTTCTCTTGTTGTAAAGATTTGGTTACAGGCACGATCCGCCTTTTCGATGCGAAGGTTGCCAAAGTGTCGGCCTGCTTCGCCACATAGTCATTCGCTCAAGCGCGAAATCTCTTCCTTAATTGGTACCGAACTTTTGTCGCGTGCTACAGCTGTTCCAACCATTTATAGGGAACAGCAACGCATCATTTTATTGCATTGCACCATATGGATTGGCAGTTGCGCACTGAATCGTCGCTTGAGCCGATTTAACGGGGTGTTGAGTTTTTTCCGTTGGCGGTGGGAGGGCAGCCTCGATAGCATCATCACCGAGGTCAACACAGCGCCACATGACTTTGCCGGCCTAGGCGGCCAATGGTGGCAGCAGCCGGCAAACCGCTAACGGAGATAAAAATGAGTGAAACACTACTGCAAGCGTCCAAGGAATTCCTGGTCAGGTACGGCGGCGATGCCTTCCCGAACCTTTTCCGGTCCGCCAAGGGTACCATCGTTACCGATAGTAACGGCCGCGAGTACCTGGACTTCACCTCCGGCCAAATGTGCGCCACGATCGGACACAACCACCCTGCGATTGTCGAAGCGGTGAACCGGGCTGGGCAAAAGGCGTTTCACATGTTCAGCGGGATGATTCCCGAGGTCGTGGTCGAGCTGGCGCAGACGCTGGCCCGCGACTGGCTGCCAGGCGATCTCAAGCGTTCCATCTTCATCAACACCGGATCGGAAGCCACGGAAGTTGCGCTGCGCATGGCAAAGATGTACACCGATGGTTACGAGATCCTTGCCCTGGGCGGCTCGTGGCACGGCATCACCGGCGGGGCAAGTACCGTTTCCTTTGCAAGCGACCGCAAAGGTTACGGCGTGCCGGCGCCGGGCGTGTTCATCATCCCTGAGCCAAATGCCTACCGTCCGTATATCAAGGGCGCAAACGAGGAAGAGGCGGCGCTGGCCAACCTTAACCTGGCGCTCAAGATGTTTGACATGCAGTCCGCGGGCCGCGGTGCAGCCATCATCATCGAACCGATCATCAGTGCCGGTGGTGTGCTCGTGCCGCCGAAGTCGTTCATGCAGGCAATCCGCAAGGCCGCGGATGACCGCGGCATGCTGTTGATCTTTGACGAGGCGCAGACCGCCTTTGGACGGATCGGCACCAAGACCGGTTCGGAGTTCTTTGGTGTCGTGCCAGACATCATGACCATGTCGAAGACCCTGGGCGGCGGATTGCCACTGGCAGCGGTTGCCACGACGGCGAAGATTGAGGACGCGATCCATGACAAGCACTTCACCTTCTACACCAGCCATGTGTCGGATCCGCTGACAGCAGAAGTTGGGCTGGCCGTGCTCAACGTACTGACAAGGGAAAACCTTGTCGAGCGCTCGCGGGTTATGGGGCAGTATCTGCGCGGACGGTTTGAAGAGCTGCAGCAGCGCTACGAGGTCATCGGTGACGTCCGTGGAGCAGGGCTGCTGCTGGGAGTGGAACTGGTCACTGACCGTGCTTCACGGTCGCCGGCGCACGAGCTTGGTGCATTGACGACAAAGAAATGCTTCGAGAAGGGTTTGAGTATGAATATTCGTCGTCGTCCCGAGCGTGGCTCTGTCTGGCGCATCGCACCGCCACTGACGGTCTCGACGCAGGAAATCGACCAGGCCGTCGATATTCTGGAGAAGTCGCTTCGGGAAAGTCTGGACGAGACATCCCGCAAGGCAGCCTAAGTACCTGGCAACATCGCCGCATCGGACGTTCTACATTCACATCAATGAGGGAATTAACATGAAATTCACAGCATCTCGGGCGTTTATGGTCATGATTGCGGCGGTGGCCGGTTTCACCGGCGCTACTAATGTGTATGCCAAGAGTCCTACCTTGGAGAAGATCCGTTCTTCTACAACGCTCACACTAGGATACCGTGAGGCGTCCATACCGTTCTCATACCTAGGAACCGGTCAAAAGCCAGTAGGCTTTTCACTGGACCTCTGTGCCGCAGTCGCTGAAAAAACGAAGGCCGAGTTAAAGCTACCAAACCTGAAGGTGGCCTATGTTCCTGTCAACGCTTCCAACCGTATTCCATTATTGCAGAATGGGACGATCGACATTGAATGCGGCGGCACCACGAACACGCTGGACCGTCAGAAGCAGGTCGCGTTTTCGGTAGCGATCTTTGTCAGTCAGCCCCGATGGCTTACCACGACATCAAGCGGAATCGATGATCCAAACAAGCTCCGCGGAAAAACAGTCGTAGTCACTCAAGGGTCACTCAACTTACCTGTAGCGGAAAAAATTAATACGGACAATAAACTAGGTTTGACGATCACCCAAGCTAAAGACCATAGCGAATCCATCTTGATGCTTCGTACAGGCCGCGCTTCGGCGTTTTTTGAAGACAACATTATATTGGCAGGTCTGGTCGCTACGTCGCCCGACCCGAAAGCCTATACCTATCTCCCAAACCTTGGCGGCCTTTCACGCCTCGACTACTTCGGTCTGATGCTCCCGAAAGATGACCAAGAGTTCAAGGCTTTTGTTGATGGCGTCTTGAAAGAAAAAATGGCATCAGGTGAATTCACCAAAATCTATGAAAAATGGTTCACTTCACCGATTCCTCCGAACAACCAGAACCTTGGCCTGCCTATGAGCGAGGCCTTAAAGGCCAGGGTTGCCGCGCCCAGCGATACCGTTTCACCGTAATAGCGCGGCGACGCAAGAGAAAGGGCACTGGTATGTTCGATATTTTAATAGTTATCGACGGTATTGCGTTCCAAACCAATATTCTTGCATTGAATGCTGCGGTGGAAGCCGCCCGCGCAGGTGAGCTGGGACGTGGTTTCGCGGTAGTGGCAAGTGAAGTACGCAATCTTGCACAACGCTCGGCAGCAGCAGCCAAGGAAATCAAGGCATTGATTAGTGACTCTGTAGCCACGGTAGAGGATGGCGCCAAGCTGGTCGACCAAGCAGGTATCACCATGGAAGAAATTGTCGACAGCGTCAAACGAGTCACGGACATCATGAGCGAAATCACGGCTGCAACGCAGGAGCAAAGTGCGGGAATTGAACAGGTTAACCAAGCAATGGGCCAGATGGACCAAGTTACACAGCAGAATGCCGCATTGGTCGAACAGGCAGCGGCGGCTGCCTCGGCGATGGAAGAGCAAGCTACGCAACTGGCTCAGATGGTGAGTGTTTTTAAGCTTGATGCAAAAAATGAACTCGACCGATTCTCAAACGTAGAGCGAAGTAATTTTGGCTGCATTTTTTGACACCTGCCGCTCCTAAGCCATCGATTTTCAGCCAAATTTACTAGCGTACAAAAAGAAGTAAATTTGGAGTTTCGTATCAGAGGGAAGTAATTCTGGCTATTCGCAGCTTTGACTTTTGCGTTTCGGGCGTACGTTGTCGGCATGAAGAAACTGACAACATGCTTCCAGGCCCCTGTGTCAATGGCACGGCCAAGAGGGACACGGAGAATCGACGTCTACGGCCTTAAAATCGGCCGTCGTCTTCAATGCTTCGGGGAGGCTGCCTACAGCCAGTGGGTTCGCCTCGAAGCCAGTCCTTCGGTCCAGCTGTATTGCGAACGACCGGCCTATCTCGACTTCGGCGGAGTCAGGATCCCGGCAGACTATTGGGTCAAGGAGGACAATCGTGAATCACTGCTGCTTATCGGTGAAAGCGGCCAAATATCTACAACAACGATTGGCTCAACACAGTATGACGTAAGGGCGATCCCAAGTGCTGAGCTCGCCCCAATGCGCACATGGATTGAGAACTGGGAGCGAATGCTGCCAGTGATTACTTCATACAGGGATCTCCTCACCGATTCTTTCCTCAAATCGGTCGAGAAGTTCGTGTCCGAACCAATGCAACTTTCATTCATTGAGAAGGAGTTGGGCACGTCAGATCCCACTACGGTACGCGCCGCCGTTTTTACCTTGCTTCACCGTGGCCGATTGCATGCCCCGCAGTTACGAACCGAGCCGCTCTCGTTCTTGTCTCATTTCGAACCGGAAAATGCCAGGCCATGAATCGACGTCGTAGTGACTTCATGCAGATTGATTTGAGTACGTGGCCTGCGGTCGATCACCACGCCTTGCCGGTTGAGAAGCGGAAAGCGTTCATGGCACGGGCCAAGGCCGTCGAGCTTTATGTCTGCGGAACGACGCTGCGGGAAATTGCTACTCAAACGGGCATCCAGAGCCGCCAGCTATATTGGTTGCTGGATCGCTGTCTGAAACAAGCTGAAGACGGACAGATCTTTGGATTCCGCGCGTTGCTGAAAAGCCGGCATGTCGAACCCTATACTCGTAAGTGCGATTTGTCGGCCGGCCATGTAGGCACAAGGGCAGGGTTTGCTGGCGCTTTCGCCATGCTGCTTGACCGCTTTCCAATTTTAGCGACGTGGCTTAAAACAAAGATCGACCAACGCGCAGTTGTGCTCGAACAAATCAGCACAGAAGGAAAGCTAAAGACGCGATTGCGAAATCTGTCCAATTTGCATACCGGTTTTATACAGCAATGTCGTAAGGTTGGCATCACTGGTGCCGACTATCCACTTAACACCGGGCATATGGGCATGCGTTCACTTTCCGTCTACGTCAAAAGTGAATTGCTAAGTAAGTTTCGGACTGCCTCCCGAGCGGCCGGGGCTGGGCGTGTAAAGGGTATTCCCCATACCGACGTCAGCCCTAGACGAGGGCCGCTACGCCCTTATCAGGTTGTAGAGTTTGATGGTCACCGCCTGGATGTACGGCTAAAGATAGTGATTCGAGATCCGCTTGGGTTCGAGCAGGAAGTCGAGATCGAACGCATCTGGCTACTGGTAATAATTGATGTGTGCACCCGCGCCGTACTCGGCTATAACCTTGTTCTCTCGAGAGAATACAGCCGCTACGATGTCATCAAGACGATAGAGAATGCCTTGACGCCGCACGTACGACGATCCTTCACGCTACCCAATGTCGGATACGGCATGCATGGTGACTTTCCATCCGGAAGGCTACCCGAACTTGGATATGCGGTTTGGGAGCGCGTCCGTTTGGATAGCGCGAAGGCGAACCTTGCCGAGGATACCGTTAGCGCTCTGTGCGAGTTCATTGGCTATGCGGTAGATGCAGGACCCCCACACCAACCGAACGATCGACCATACATCGAACGGTTCTTCGGCACGGTGGCCAGCACGCTTTCGTCACGCCTGCCCGGATATACCGGGTCCAGCCCACAGGACGTGCGACGAGCACTATGCAGCCCAAAGAGCAATTTGCGTTTATTCATTTCCCTCTCGGAAATGGAAGAACTGATGGAAGCGTCGATTGCCAACTACAACGCGACGCCGCATGCTGGATTGAATGGCCGCTCGCCACTGGAGGCGATGGAGTACTTCATAAGGGGGAAGGGGCACCTGATTTCATGGTTACCAGAGCCGAAGCGTCGTACGCTGTGCCTAATGCAAAAGGCACGTCGATGTCGGGTACGCGGTTATCTGGCGCAAGGCACACGTGCACACATCAACCTTTTTCGGGTGCGCTACACGAATGTAACCCTTGCAACCAGCGCCGACCTGTTCGGAAAGGATCTGCGGATCTATTACAACAGCGATGACCTCCGTACAGTACGAGCATTCCTGCCGGACGGCTCGGAACTCGGAGTATTAAAAGCACAAGGCCTGTGGGGTGAGATAACGCATGACTTGAAGCTGCGGCGGGAAATCCTGAAGAAGAGGGACAGCAAACGACTGGAATTCAGACTCGATCACGATTTCCTGGAAGGCTTCATGCAGGAGAAACGCGCCAAGGCGAAAACCAGTCGGCGTGCTGCAAATGACTTTGAAAGAACGGCGAGAGTTCTATCCAGCGCGCCGACCGGCTTTAGTGAAGCTGAGGCCGCATCCGATACGCAGCGTTGGCCGGTACCTGAAGGCCTTCTACCGCAGCACCAAGGTACCGGCACCTCGGAAGAGAAGAGGGACTCAAGCCAAAAACCCAAGGCCGAGGTTCTCACTATCGGTTTCGGCTACACCACGAGTATTTAACCACTACAGCGGTCAGCAAGGAGGCTTATGGCAACCAGAATTGCACGCCCGATCGATCAGGACATGCACCCGATCGCAACCGGCAACTACCGTATTGCTACACCTGCAATTCAGGCGTTCTTTGAGCTGGTCAATCGCTGCTTGCGATACCGAACCACAGGCGCCTTGATATACGGTCCCTCAAGAATTGGAAAGACGCGTGCCATTGAATACTTGCGCCTTTTGTTGGCTGAAACGCACCCGAAGATCACGACGTACCACCTGCAGGCTGAACACAAACCGCGCCATGCAGAAGGGCCGTTCTTTACCAATTTACTCGACGCCGTCGGATATCCCGAACCGGATTCAGGTTCGAACCCTACGAAACGGATTCGCCTGATTAACAAAATAAAAGAGGCCTGCTCAAAGAACGGAAGCGGCACTGCCATTATGTTTGTCGACGAGGCGCAGCGTCTCGCAGAAAACGAATATGAATGGCTACGCGATGTGCAGGACCATCTCGACCGCATGCAGATCAAGCTGTTCATGTTCCTGGTCGGACAGCAAGAGCTATATGCAATTAAGGTAAGTATGCAGCGTGCGGGAAGGACGCAAATTGTAGCTCGGCTCATGGTTGACGAGTTCGCCTTCTTTGGTATTCGTAACGCGAACGATGTGGCGACGTGCCTTAGTGGATATG
>NZ_JBHTDH010000020.1:0-75741 GCF_042666555.1 Herbaspirillum sp. GCM10030257 | reverse complement strand
GACATAAAAGTTACGAAACCGGTTCCTGCATAGGAACTTATATTGTGCTTGAGCCGTGTGCGGTGAAAGTCGCACGCACGGTTCTTAGGGGGGAGGGGTTCTGGCAACAGACCCTTCCTACCCTACCCTATCCCTCAACGGATTGTCTCCACTTCCCAGGTTGTTTCATGTCTGTAAATAACGCATCCGATACCCGTCTTAACGAAGCAAAACAATGGCTCGCAACACTGCCTGAAATCAAGATCCACACCGAATCGATTCGTCCGGCCTCTTCGGACGCCAGCTTTCGCCGGTATTTCCGGGTTGATGCCGCTGATGGCACCGGTAACAGCACCTATATCGTCATGGACGCGCCTCCGCCGCAGGAAGATGTACGTCCGTTCATCCATGTTGCTGAACTTTTTGGCAAGTCCGGCGCCTCGGTGCCGCATATCCTGGCCCAGGATGTGGAACGCGGCTACCTGCTGCTAAGCGACCTTGGTTCGACCACTTACCTGAACCAGCTTAACCATGACACCGCTCACAAGCTTTACCTGGACGCGATCGATTCGCTGATCCTGATCCAGACGCAGAGCCAGCCGGGCGTGTTGCCGGAATACGACCGCGCCCTGCTGCAGCGCGAACTGATGCTGTTTCCCGACTGGTATGTCGGCAAGCACCTTGGCGTCACCATGACAGAAAAGCAAACCGAGACCCTGAACAAGGTATTCGATGTCCTGCTGGCCAACAACCTCGCCCAGCCCCAGGTGTTCGTGCACCGGGATTACCATTCGCGCAACCTGATGGTGACGGCCAAGGGAAATCCGGGCATCCTCGATTTCCAGGACGCGGTCTACGGCCCGATCACCTATGACCTCGTATCGCTGCTGCGCGACGCCTACATCCAGTGGGACGAAGAAATGGTGCTGGACTGGACCATCCGCTACTGGGAACGCGCCCGCCGGGCCGGGTTGCCGGTCAATCCCGACATCGATGCGTTTTACCGCGACTTTGAGTTCATGGGCTTGCAGCGCCACCTGAAAGTACTGGGTATTTTTGCGCGCCTGTACCACCGCGACGGCAAGGATGCGTATCTCAAGGACCTGCCGCTGGTCATGGAATACACGCGCAAGGCGGCTGGCCGCTACAACCAGTTGGCCCCGCTGATCCGTCTGCTGGATGACCTGGAAGAAAAAGGTCCTTCCGTGGGCTTTACGTTTTAAGGCATACAATTTACTGCGTCAGGGTAGGTGCACCATGTGTAGCGTAACCTCGCTGTGCACGGCTTGCCTGCCCGCCGTAGTCCATGCATTTCAGAAAGCCATTTAATGAAAGCGATGATTTTCGCCGCCGGCCGAGGTGAGCGGATGCGCCCCCTCACCGATACCTGCCCCAAACCACTGCTGACCGTCCGGGGCAGGCCGCTGATCGTCTGGCACATCCTGAACCTGGTCCGTGCCGACATCAAGGATATCGTGATCAACCATGCGCATCTCGGCCACATGATCGAAGAAGCGCTGGGCGACGGATCCAGATTCGGCGCACGCATCAGTTACTCGTCCGAAGGCAAGGCACTGGAAACTGCCGGCGGTGTGGCGAAAGCCCGCCATCTGCTGGGCGAGGAACCATTTGTCGCGGTCGCAGCCGATATCTATTGCCCGCACTTCGATTTTGAGCAGGTGAAAGAAGCCTTGCAGGACAACGATATGTGGGGCAACCCGCATCCGGCCGACAAGCGCGATGTTGCATGGCTTTACCTGGTGAAGAACCCGGCGCACAACCTCAAGGGGGATTTTGCGCTGAACAGTTTTTCGATCGCCAATGAAGGCGATCCGCGCTATACCTTCTCCGGCATTGGCGTCTATCGCACCGAGATTTTCGATTCGGTCGAGCCCGGGCAATCGGCGCCGATCGCGCCCATTTTGCGCGAGTATGCGTCACGCGGACAGGTGGGCGGCGAAGTGTATCGTGGCGACTGGACCGATGTCGGCACCCCGGAGCGGCTTGCTCAGTTGAACGTTTGAGTTGAATGGCTGAATTAAAAGCCTAAAGAACGCCTAAAGGAAAACCGCAGATGAAATCATACGCAGCACGACGCGCAGCACTGATGGCCCAGATGCAGGCAAAAGGCGGCGGCATTGCCATCATTCCCACCGCACCGGAAGTCATGCGCAACCGCGATGCCGACTATCCGTACCGGCACGACAGTTATTTCTACTATCTATCCGGCTTTACCGAGCCGGAAGCAGTCATCGTGCTGGTGGCTGGCAAGACCAACCAGGCCATCCTGTTCTGCCGCGAAAAGAATCTTGAACGCGAAATCTGGGATGGCTACCGCTATGGTCCGGAAGCGGCGCGCGAAAGCTTTGACTTCGACATCGCCCATCCCGTCGCCGCGCTCGATACCGAGATGCCCAAGCTGATGGCGGATGCGCCGGCGCTGTTTTATGCGCTCGGCAGCGATAGCAAGCTCGACACCCAGGTGCAGAACTGGCTGCAGGCGGTTCGCATGCAGTCACGTGCCGGCGTGGCGGCGCCATCGGTCGTCCATGATGTGCATGTGCTGCTGGATGAAATGCGCCTGATCAAGGATGCCGATGAAATCGCCATCATGAAGCGTGCGGCCGCCATCTCGGCCGAAGCACATCGCCGCGCGATGCAGGTTTCACGCCCGGGCTTGCGTGAATACCAACTGGAAGCGGAACTGCTGCATGAATTCCGCCGCAATGGTTCGCAATATCCCGCCTACGGTTCCATCGTCGCCACCGGCGCCAACGCCTGCGTACTGCACTACCGCGCCAGCGACGCTGAAATCCGCGATGGCGACCTGGTCCTGATTGACGCCGGCTGCGAGCTCGACAGCTATGCCTCCGATATCACCCGCACCTTCCCGGCGAACGGCAAATTTACCGGCCCGCAACAGGAGTTGTACGAGATTGTGCTGGCGTCGCAGGCCGCAGCCGTCGCCGAGACACGTCCCGGCAAGCGCTTCATGGACGGTCATGACGCCGCGGTGAAAGTGCTCGCCCAAGGCATGCTCGACACCGGCCTGCTCGACAAGAACAAGGTCGGCTCGCTGGAAGATGTCATCGAAAAAGGGGCGTTCCGCCAGTTCTACATGCATCGTACCGGCCACTGGCTCGGCATGGATGTGCATGACGTGGGCGAATACCGCGAAATCGGCGCGACCGGTTCGGAAAAACCATGGCGCCAGCTGCAGCCGGGCATGGTGTTGACCATCGAGCCAGGCATCTATGTGCGCCCGGAAGCGGGTGTGCCGGAAAAGTACTGGAATATCGGCATCCGTATCGAAGACGATGCCGTGGTGACGGAGAACGGCTGTGAACTGATCACGCACGATGCGCCGAAAACCGTTGCCGAGATCGAAGCGGTAATGAAACGCTAATGCATCAATCGACGTACCAACCAACGATGGCAGGAACACAGGACAATCAGTACGACATCGCCATTTGCGGCGCCGGGCCGGTGGGCCTGACGCTGGCATTGCTGCTCGTCAAACGCGGCATGTCAGCGGGTCGCATTGCGCTGATCGACGCAAAATTGCCCGAACAGTCCGCGCAGGATCCGCGTTCGATTGCCCTGTCCTATGGCAGCCGGCAGATCCTGGAAGATGTCGGCTGCTGGCCGATTGATGCAGACGAGATCCACGAAATCCATGTATCGCGGCGCGGCCATTTCGGGCGTACGCTGATTGACCGCAACGAATACCGGTTGCCGGCGTTGGGCTATGTGGCGCGTTACGGGTCTGTGGTTTCAGCACTGAATTCGGTCGCGGCACATGCGGGCATCACCATGCTGCGCCCGATGCATGTCAGCTCGTCGTCCGAGCGCCATGACCATGTGGAGATCCAGTTTGCCGAAGGCCATTCGGTGACTGCCCAAATCATGGTGCAGGCCGAAGGCGGTGTATTTTCGGATCAACCTGCCAAGGCCTTGCGGCGCGACTATGAACAGACGGCGATCATTGCGCATGTCACCACGAGTGCGGCCTTGAAGCATCGCGCGTTCGAGCGTTTCACCGACCAGGGGCCGCTTGCCCTGCTGCCGCAGGATGGTGGCTATGCGATGGTGTGGTGTGTGCGGCCGGATACTGCTTCCCGGCTTTACGGCTTATCAGATGCGGCGTTTCTTGCGGAACTTGGCAATGCCTTTGGCGGGCGCGTGGGACGGTTCACGGGAATCAGTCAGCGCGTGACTTATCCGTTGGGATTGAATGCCAATCCTGCGGCGTCGGCCAGGACGGTGGCAATTGGTAATGCGGCGCAGACCTTGCATCCGGTTGCCGGGCAGGGATTGAATCTCGGTTTGCGGGATGCGGTTGTGCTGGCGCGGCTGCTGGCGAGCGAATTGACGGCTTCGGCGTTGCAGCGATTTGCCGAGGAGCGGCAAGTTGATCGTGGGGTGACGATACGGTTGACGGATGCGCTGGCGCGGGTGTTTGCGAGTGCGCCGGATGGGGCGTTGTCGCAGGCTCTGCTGGGATTGTCGCTGGGGGTGGTGGATGCGGTTGGGCCGGCTAAGCGGGTATTGGCGGAGCAGATGATGTTTGGGCGGCGGTCTTAGTTGTTGTCGTCGTGAATTTGGTTTTTCTTCTCTTCGGTGATTCGGGTCTGTTCGTTCTTCGTGGATGCTTGCCGGGACTGGCCCCGGCGGGCCACTTACCTTCTTTGCTTCGCCAAAGAAGGTAAGCCAAGAAAGGCGCCCCCGGTTCAGCCGCCCTTCGGGTTCCCAAAAGAGCAGTGCCGCAAGCGGGAAGCGCAGAACTCGCCTGCGGCTCAGACAACTGCGCTTCTTTATCCGCTTGCGGCACTGCTCTTTTGGCGTCTGCACAGGGGGTTTTTAAACCCATCCCCACCCTAGCCCTCCCCTTGAAAGGGAGGGGACGTTCTTGATGTTGGGAAGTAGTGAGGATGGATTACCGTCCGAAGAAAGTACCGTCCGTAGAGAGTGCCAATAGCGGCAATCGGCAATGCGATGCGCAGCGAGCGAGCCGAAGTTCCCTCCTCTTCAAGAGGAGGGTTAGGGCGGAGATGGTGTTAAAAATCCCCTGTGCAGCCGCCAAAAGAGTACGGGCCAAAACGGATAAAGAAGCGAAACCTGTCTGAGCCGCAGGCGAGTTTGTTTCGCTTCCCGTTTTGGCCCGCGCTCTTTTGGGAACCCGAAGGGCGGCGAACCGGGGTCGCCTTTCTTGGCTTACCTTCTTTGGCGAAGCAAAGAAGGTAAGTGGCCCGCCGGGGCCAGTCCCGGCAAGCATCCACGGAGATCTAACAGACCGGCATCACCGAAGAAAAACCAGAAGCCCCATCAAGCCGACTTCAAAGACACCAACACCTCATCCAGCATCTTCTTGGCATCCCCAAACAACATACGATTGTTTTCCTTATAGAACAGCGGATTATCCACCCCCGCATATCCCGAAGCCATACTCCGCTTCATCACAATCGACGTCTTCGCCTTCCACACCTCCAGCACCGGCATACCCGCGATCGGGCTGGTCGGATCTTCCATCGCCGCAGGATTAACGATGTCATTGGCGCCAATCACCATCGCCACATCGGTATCCGGGAAATCCTCATTGATTTCGTCCATCTCCATGACGATGTCATAAGGCACCTTGGCCTCCGCCAGCAGCACGTTCATGTGCCCAGGCATACGACCCGCCACCGGGTGAATGCCAAAGCGCACATTCACGCCCTTCTCGCGCAACGTCTTGGTGATTTCAAACACGGTATGCTGTGCCTGCGCAACCGCCATGCCGTAGCCCGGCACAATGATCACACTCTTCGCTTCGCGCAACAGTTCAGCCGTTTCCCCGGCAGTCACCGCGGTGACTTCGCCCTCAGGTTGGGCCGCCGCACCAGCAACGGCCTTCGGTTTGCCGCTGTCGCTGCCAAAGCCGCCGGCAATCACACTAAAGAAGTTACGGTTCATCGCGCGGCACATGATGTACGACAGGATCGCACCGCTCGAACCAACCAATGCGCCGGTCACGATCAGCAAGTCATTCGACAGCATGAAACCGGTCGCCGCCGCCGCCCAGCCGGAATAGCTGTTGAGCATCGACACCACCACCGGCATGTCGGCGCCACCGATCGCCATCACCATGTGGATGCCGAACAACAAGGCGATCACTGTCATGATGATCAGCGGCGTCATGCCGGCGGAAATCGATTCCGCGCGCAGGAACTGCACGCCAAACCAGATCACGATCAGCAGGCCGATCAGATTCAGCAGGTGACGGGCCGGAAGCAACAGGGGCTTGCCACCGATGCGGCCGGACAGTTTGCCGAAAGCGATGATCGAACCGGAAAAGGTCACCGCGCCGATCAGCACACCGATATAGATTTCTGCTTCATGGATCGCTTTTTCGGCCCCGGAGAAGTTCGCCGACGCTGCCGGGTCGATAAAGCTGGCATAGCCGACCAGCGTTGCAGCCAGGCCAACCAGGCTGTGCATCAATGCGACCAGTTCCGGCATCTGGGTCATCTGCACCGTACGCGCCGCGTACAGGCCGATGGCGCCGCCGACCACCATGGCGCCGACGATCCACGGAATGCCGATTGCTGTGACATGCGGACCAAAGATGGTGGCCAGCACTGCCAGCGCCATGCCGATGATGCCGTACAGGTTGCCGCGCCGGGAAGTTTCCGGATTCGACAAACCACCCAGGCTCAGGATGAACAGGATGGCTGCACCAAGGTAGGCGACTGTTGTGAGACTTTCAGACATTTATCGCTCCCTTATTTGCGGAACATCGCCAGCATGCGGCGCGTGACGGCGAAGCCGCCGAACATATTGATGGTGGTAAGCACGATGCCAATCACGGCCAGCCAGCGGATCCAGTCACCCGGACGCTCTGCACCCGCGGCCAATGGCGGCGCAATCTGCACCAGTGCGCCGATGGCGATGATGCTGGAAATGGCATTGGTCACACTCATCAGCGGTGTATGCAATGCCGGTGTTACGTTCCACACCACCATGTAGCCAACAAAGCACGCCAGTACGAACACCGTCAGGTGACCGAGGAAAGCCGCGGGCGCGTAGGCGCCGATCAGCCAGAACAGGATGGCCGCGATACCGAAGATGATCGCAATGCGACTGCCCGATGCCGGTGCACCGCCAGCGCCGTGGCCATGGCCCTTGGGTGCCGGTGCGATGGCTGGTTTGGCTGCCGCCGGCGTTGCCGGAGCGGCCGAAAGTTTTGGCGGTGGCGGCGGCCAGGTGATATTGCCTTCCTTGATGACGGTGGTGCCGCGAATCACCTCGTCGTCCATGTTGACGTTGATGGTACCGTCCTTGTTCTTGCACAGCTCTTCCGTCAGGCGCAGCAGATTGGTCGCATACAGCGTGCTTGCCTGCTTGGAAAGCCGGCTCGGCAGGTCGGCATAACCGATAATGGTCACGCCGTGCCTGACGACGACCTGGCCCGGTTCGGTCAGTTCGCAGTTACCGCCCTGCTCGGACGCGAGGTCGACAATGACGCTGCCCGGTTTCATGGACTGCACCATCTCGGCGGTGATCAGCTTGGGAGCCGGTTTGCCGGGAATCAGCGCGGTCGTGATGATGATGTCGACTTCCTTTGCCTGTTTGGCAAAGGTGTCGCGCTGGGCTTTCTGGAAGCCTTCGCTCATCACCTTGGCGTAGCCGCCGACACCGGAACCTTCCTCGGTGTAGTCGACCCCGACGAATTCACCGCCCATGGATTTGACTTGGTCGGCCACTTCCGGACGGGTATCGTTGGCGCGCACGATCGCACCCAGTCCGGATGCCGCGCCAATCGCAGCAAGTCCGGCGACACCGGCACCGATTACGAATACCTTGGCGGGCGGCACTTTGCCTGCAGCCGTAATCTGGCCGGTAAAGAAACGGCCAAAATGATGGGCGGCCTCGATCACTGCACGGTAACCGGCGATGTTGGCCATCGAGCTCAGAGCATCCATCTTCTGCGCGCGCGACATGCGCGGCACGCTGTCCATGGCCAGCACGGTGACTTGTTTTGTGGCCAGCTGCTGCATCAGTTCGGGATTCTGCGCGGGCCAGATGAAGCTGACCAGGGTGGTGCCCGGACGGATCAGGCCAACTTCTTCGGGGCTTGGCCCACGTACCTTGAACACGATGTCCGAAGTCGACCACAGCTGCGCTGCGTTATCGACAATCTGCGCCCCGGCGGCGCGATACGTGTCGTCGCTAAAGTTGGCCGCATCGCCCGCCCCGGACTCGACGGCGACAGAAAAGCCCAACTTGATGAGCTTTTCAACAACGTCCGGTACGGTGGCAACGCGCTTTTCGCCGGGAAAAACCTCCCGGGGTACTCCAATGACCAAAGCCATACGCTTCCCTTATTGATGTGAATTGTGATGTGTCCACCGCAGGGCGAGCATTCGCCTTACGGTCGCAGTTTCAAGCCTGATATTACAAATGATTAATTCTTACGCCGATCTTACACGGATTTCAAAAATTAGCACAACCGTTCTTTTTTATGTTTTTGTCGAAAATTACGTCTAAAGCCAGTTGTCTCGGGTAGAAAAGTAGGGGTTTCGACTCTCTACCGTGTTAAAAAAATTGAATGTACCAGCTTTTTTGGTGAAGATGAGCAACAGACAAATAGTGTTGTGAAAAATCAAGATGCCTTTACAAGGTCAATGGAATATTCCTAGCCTCAACTTTTACCAAGGCCATCAACACTCACTGTGAAGACGGCGCAATTAATACTTGCAGGGTAAAATGTCGCCCTCTTCAAGGAATACCATGTCTGACGTCTGGAAACCCTCTGTTACTGTTGCTGCTGTCATCGAACGCGATGGACGCTTCTTACTGGTGGAAGAAGAAACCAGCGATGGAATCCGCTTTAACCAGCCGGCGGGCCACCTCGATCCCAATGAGTCGCTGATTCAGGCTGTCTCGCGCGAGACGATGGAAGAAACCGCGCATGAATTCACACCGACAGCACTGATCGGCATATACATGTCGCGTTATGTCTCTTCACGCACCAACCTACAGGTTACCTATCTGCGTTTCGCGTTCTGCGGCGAAGTTGGCCGTGATCTTCAGCTCCCGCTCGACACCGGCATCCTGCGCGCCGTCTGGATGACCCACGAAGAGTTGCTGGCCTGCGAAAGCAAGCACCGCAGTCCACTGGTCATGCGCTGCATCGACGATTACCTGGCAGGCCAGCTGTCACCGTTGTCAACGATCTACACCCATCCCAGTGTCATTGGAGAGTTCCGTGGCTAAGAAACGGGTCGTCATAGGTATGTCGGGCGGCGTCGATTCCTCGGTTTCGGCCTGGCTGCTGAAGGAACAGGGCTACGAAGTCATTGGCCTGTTCATGAAAAACTGGGAAGACGACGACGATTCGGAATACTGCTCGACACGCGAAGACTGGATCGATGCCGCCAGCGTCGCCGATGTGGTCGGCGTCGACATCGAAGCGGTAAATTTCGCCGCCGAATACAAGGATCGGGTGTTTGCCGAGTTCCTGCGCGAATACCAGGCTGGCCGCACACCGAACCCCGACGTGCTATGCAATGCCGAAATCAAATTCAAGGCCTTCCTTGACCACGCAATGAAACTCGGCGCGGACCTCATCGCCACCGGGCATTACGCGCGTGTGCGGCAGGGTGAAAACGGTCGTTTCGAACTGCTCAAGGCGCTCGATGCAAGCAAGGACCAGAGCTATTTCCTGCACCGCCTCAACCAGGCGCAGCTATCGAAAACCCTGTTCCCGCTGGGTGAAATTCCGAAGACGGAGGTCCGCAAGATCGCCGAACGCATCGGCCTGCCGAATGCAAGAAAAAAGGATTCCACCGGCATCTGCTTCATCGGTGAACGTCCTTTCCGCGAGTTTCTGAACCGCTATCTGTCGTACAAGCCGGGTCCGATGATGACACCGGATGGCACAGTCGTCGGCGAACATGTCGGGCTGAGTTTCTACACGCTGGGCCAGCGCAAGGGAATCGGCCTTGGCGGCATCAAGTCCTACCAGAATGCGGAGGGCAGCAGCGACGCCTGGTATGTGGCACGCAAGGATGTGGAAAACAATACCTTGTACGTCGTGCAGGGACATGATCACCCCTGGCTGTTATCCGGTGCACTAAAGTCAGCCCAGGCAAGCTGGATCGCCGGCGAACCGCCAACGGCGGGACAACTTGCGGCGAAAACGCGTTACCGTCAGGCCGACGTGCCATGCGTTCTCACGGTCGATGATGCCGAGCGCTTCTCCCTGTCGTTCGACACTTCGCAATGGGCAGTCACACCGGGGCAATCGGCGGTCCTGTACGACGGCGAAGTCTGCCTGGGTGGCGGCATCATTAATTCGGCCAGCAGCTGACGCCGAATACCGGACGCGGGTTAGATTTGCCGGCACGCTCACGTGTCATCGCTGGGTAAATCATTCCATGGTGCTTTGGTATCCACATAGATGTGCTTTCGCACCGGAGTGCGATACGGCGTGTCAAGCGTACCCAGAGCAATCGACAGCACATCGCTTTTGTAATCGGCCATCCACTGCAGCGTCGATCCACAAACGCTGCAAAACGTGCGCTGTACCTTCGGCGAAGACGCATAGGACGCTACGTATTCCCACCCTTCCGTAAACCTGAACGCACTTCGCGCCGTGTTCGCATACGATCCGAATGCGGCACCATGCGCCTTCTGACACATCGTGCAGTGGCAATGGCTGGCATCGTCCAGTTCGCCAGAGATTACGTATTTCACCTTGCCGCACAGGCAACTTCCTGCGTACATCGTAGCCCCCCTGGTTAAATATTTCCCAGCGTCAATTTCGCCTCTGGCCTTCTTGATAATTCTCGCTCGAATTGCACAAAACCGCTTGCCAAGCCTGTTAAGTTGGACAATAATCTAAATAAGAATTGTTCGCATTTACAAAAGGACACGTAATGGACCGACTTACAGAGCAGAAGACAGGCACGACCTCGTTGACCGGTGCGACTACGGATTCCGATACACGCATAGTGCGAATCAAGAGTGAAGACCTGTTGCAGCAGCAGCGTGAACTGGAGATTGATCATCATGGCCGAATTTACCGGCTGCGCTTGACTCAGCTGAACAAACTGATTCTGACGGCCTGATATGCCGTCAGGCAGCTACGCAGCTATTGCATTACCGACTTGCATTACCAACTCGTTTTCAATCAGTAAACCCATGATTTGCCAGCCAGCCGCAGCATCAGTTCGTGCGATAGCCAGCTACCAACGCCTCTCATTGCGAAAGGAAACTGCCATGGCTATCGACACGTTCGATCCGGCTTTTTTTGAACCGACGCACCTCCCTGCCCAACCTGAATTGCTGGTTTCGGCCGTGCTTCATCTGATGTCGCATTACACGGCAAACAGCCAGGAAAGCAGGGCCTGCACCAAGCTGGCATCAGTCATTGAGCGGCACCTCAAAGCACTGGCCGAACTGCCGGATCTAGCGCCGGTGCTGCGTGCCACCTGCCAGCAGTTGTCGGAGCAATGGGCCATGGTGGTGGAGCGGGCGATGACGCCGTCCCGACAAGGTCGTCTACTCCGACTGGTTGCCGGAAATCGTTTCAACTAACTTGAGCGCAGTATCAGATCAAAGATAACAGCAAGGTGCATTAATGATTGTATGTGTTTGCCACAACGTCTCTGAACGCAAAATCCGCCAGGCCGTCGATGAAGGCCTCACTACGATGCCGCAATTGCGCGAAAAACTGGCGGTCGGCACCTGCTGCGGCAAATGTCACTCCTGCGCAAAGACCGTGCTGCGCGAAGCGTTGGAAGAACGTGAAATGGAAGGACAACCCATGATGTTTCAGTCAGCGATCGCCGCATAATCGGCCTAACACACGGCGTTTCGGGAGGGGGCCGTAGCACTGCGCGCCCTCTCATCACGCAGGATCGGGGGACAGCAGTTTTCCTCCGATCCTGGCATTCTGCGTATTTCGTTCTTCCACTTATCGGACCCGCCAGCATCCGCTTGATGCTTGGTGCACACTCTTATCCCGCCTCTTGATGACTGTCCGATACCGCTTGGCAGCTTGTCAAAACTGACAGTCGTCAACTGCGCCGACCTTGCCTACAATTCGCATCATCCTGAACTACCCCTGCTGACGTTTGCCAGCATGAGCGTGCTTCGCCGTGGACATCTACTTATACCATCGCCCTGTTGAACATCGGCTGCCACGCATGTCGCCCGATGGTTATATTCGACTGCCATTGGGCAGCCTCGCTTCACTGCCATTCGTGCATCTCTTTTCCCATACCGACACAGACTTCCTGGAAGACCTCAGGGATAACTCCATTGCTGTCAGCGTGGCAGGTTTCTCCGAATGGAAAAGCGAAACACAACCGGATATCTCACTTGGATGGGGATGGTTTATCCAATCGCATTCCGGACAAATATTGGTCGCACCGGACGGTGTGCGCAGCAACCTGATGCTGATCGATACAACGGGCTACGACTTGGGGCCGCTCAGGACTTCCAGTCTGCTGCATACCTGGCTTCAGGCGTTCAAGTGGCAAGATGCGGTCAGAAGCGCGTTGCATAAGGATAGCGCCTGTCCAGTCTAGAGATTGCCTGTCAACTTTAACAGTTTCCAAAGAATGGGCCGCAGCGATTTAATGCAACCGGGCAACCACAAAAGGGACCGAACATGCACACAATCTGTGGCAGATTGAATATATCTTTTCCGGATATCGAAACTGCGCTCGCCCAGTACCGGCATAAGATCTTCATCGAGCGACTCGGTTGGCCGCTGCCGGTGGAAAATGGCCTGGAACGCGATCAGTTCGACCATCAAAACACCTTTTACGTGATCACCCGCGAACCGGACGGTGCCATCTGCGGTTGCGCCCGCCTTCTTCCAACGACAGAGCCTTACCTCCTGAGCGAAGTGTTTCCACACCTGTTGGCGGGCATGCCGGCACCCCATGCGCACGATGTCTGGGAACTGTCGCGCTTTTCGGCTGCAACAATCGATGCGGTCTCGGCCGTCGATCTTGCATTGAATACCCGCACTTTGCTTGCTGCGGCCGTGAAAAGCGCGATGGAGCTGGGAGCCAGACGCCTGATTACGGTATCGCCGCTCGGCATCGAACGCCTGTTGCATCGTATGGGCGTGCATGCACACCGGGCCGGCCCACCGGCGCTGGTGGATGGCAAACCCGTCTTTGCATGCTGGATCGAGCTAGACGATATAACTTGTATCGCCCTTGGAAACGAGCAGACGGCTCAACACGATCATCCTTGGCACGCCAATAAGCCTTCCTACGCCACGTACGCTCAGTCGTCGCTTGAGCGCACGACCCCTGCAGTGCCCGCTGCCACACTGTATGCCACGGGCGCATCGATACATGGTTTCTCCTGCGCTGGATATTGAGCACTGTCACCAGATCGTTGCAAAGTTGGCATTAACATAATTGCCATTCATGCAATAATGTCCGTTCGCGGAGGTATAAGCATGGAATGGTGGCGGGAAGATCTGTTGGGAGCATTGCTGGAGCCTGAATCGGAACACCAGCTGTTCAATCGGGCGGCCGGCATGGCGGCTGCAATCGGTTTCGAATATTGCGCATACGGCATCCAGATACCGGTGCCGATATCGCGCCCGAGTGTCACGATGTTCAGCAATTACCCCCGCCAGTGGCAGAGTTACTATCACGAGCGCAACTACTTGCACGTGGACCCGACCGTACGGCACGCTTTGCAATCCACCTTGCCGGTAGTGTGGTCCAATAGCCTGTTCGCCTCTGCACAGGAAATGTGGGAGGATGCGCGCGAACACGGTTTGAAATTCGGGTGGGCGCAATCCTCGCGCGATGCGCGTGGGAGCGTAGGCCTGCTGACGCTTGCCCGCAGCACCGAACAGCTGTCCGAAAGCGAACTCCATGCGAACCAGCCAAGAATGGTCTGGCTGACTCAGTGTATCCATGCCGCCATGTCAAAACGTCTGACCCCGAGGCTCGCTCCCGAGACGCAGGTTGGTATTACGGCTCGGGAAAAAGAAGTACTGCGCTGGACTGCGGAAGGGAAAACCGCATCTGAAATTGCGCAGATCCTGATCGTATCCGAACGTACGATTAACTTCCACATCAACAACGTGGTCACTAAGCTTGGCGCCTCCAACAAAACCCAGGCCGCCGTCAAAGCCACCGCGCTCGGCTTGCTTTACTAAGGTACGCGGTTGATTAAGAGCTGGCAAAAAGATTTTCGCCAATATATATCGCACAGTACCGCCGCTCAATCGCGGGCACAATTCCTGACGGAAATCAAACCACGGCTTTAAGGTAATGACTTCAACTTGAGCGCGCATCGCAACTGGATGCAGTTTCGCGGTGAACGGAAAAAGCATCGTGGTGGATGGAAAAAACGACATGGTGCGCTATCATGGATGCCTGACAACCGGACGAGCTGGCAGCGACAGGTTCGCCGACCCTAATACATTACTGCAGAGGACTCCATGAAAGGCGACCCGAACATCATCCGGCTGCTCAACGCACAGCTGACCAACGAACTCACTGCAGTAAACCAATACTTTTTGCATGCGCGAATGTATCGGCACTGGGGCTTCGGCAAGATCGCCAAGAAGGAATACGAAGAATCCATCGGCGAAATGAAGCATGCCGATAACCTGATCAATCGTATCCTGATGCTGGACGGACTGCCCAACCTGCAGGCGCTGCACAAGCTGATGATCGGTGAGTCGACACCGGAAATGCTGGAATGCGACCTGAAGCTGGAACAGGCGTCACAGCAAACCGTCAAGGATGGCATCAAGGCATGCGAAGCTGCGGCAGACTTCGTGTCACGAGAAATTTTGCGTGACATCCTCGAAGACACCGAAGAGCACATCGAATGGATCGAAACCCAGCTTGACCTGATCAACACGGTAGGTCTGCAAAATTATTTGCAGTCCCAGATGGACGAATAATGCAGTCATGGTGGGCAAGCCGCTCATTCCATGACAGCAAAAGCAAAGGGCAGTCGATACACTCGACTGCCCTTTGTGCTTGTGCGTTGCCTATCTGCTCACCGGTCTAAGAAGCAGCAAGTGCAGGTCCACGTACCACATATGCACATGCAACAGCAGAACGTTTACTATCCGCACATCCTTTATTGCGGAATCGTATCCTTGAACGAAGGCCGCTCCGACAACTTGTCGAACAGCTTGGCAAGGTTGGGGTAATCGCCGCGCCAATCGATTTCCGGGAAGCGGA
The DNA here is from genome assembly GCF_042666555.1 of Herbaspirillum sp. GCM10030257. Taxonomy (NCBI): domain Bacteria; kingdom Pseudomonadati; phylum Pseudomonadota; class Betaproteobacteria; order Burkholderiales; family Oxalobacteraceae; genus Herbaspirillum; species Herbaspirillum sp. GCM10030257. The sequence continues at coordinate 60,541 of NZ_JBHTDH010000020.1, read as the reverse complement.
AAGAGATCCAGCCCAGCGTGCATCCGACCGCAACATCGGCCAGCGTATAGTGATTGCCGCAGCAAAATGGTGTGTCCTTCAGGCCGGCGGACATGGCCTTCAGTCCCGCACGCACCTTGTCCATCTGGCGCTGTATCCATTCCGCGTTTTGCTGGGCTTCCGGACGCAAGGTGCGCTCGAGGCGTACCAGCACCGCGGCATCGGCAACGCCATCGGCCAGGGCTTCCCAGCACTTGACTTCGGCACGTTCGCGACCGTTCGGCGGAAGCAACTTGCACACCGGTGTCAGCGTATCCAGGTATTCGACAATCACGCGCGAATCGAACATCGCGCCGCCATCTTCCATGACCAGGCAGGGAACTTTGCCAAGCGGGTTGGATTGCAGGATCCTGGTATCGGGCGCCCAGACATTCTCGATGATCAATTCATAGTCGAGCTTTTTTTCCGCCATCACGACGCGGACTTTTCTGACGTAGGGACTGGCGAAGGAACCGATGAGTTTCATAGATGAGTATGGTATGAAGTGGCGTCGATTATAACATTGAGGAAGCTCACTATTCCGGCCCGGGCGGCTTCCAGACCGACGCTGAGCTAAGGCTTTTCACGTTGGCCAGAATGGTAAAATGCGGGATTGCACTTCATTGGCGCATCGATTTTCCCGTTTTTGCGCACATTTTTACTCACTTCTCCCGCTTTTCACATCATGTCGCTTTCCGCCCTCTCCGCTCTCTCCCCGTTGGATGGCCGCTACGCCGCCAAGACCGACAAGCTGCGCCCGCTCCTGTCCGAAGCTGGATTCATGCACCATCGCGTGAAGGTGGAGATTGCATGGCTGCAGGCGTTGTCGACCGCCGGATTTGCCGAACTCAAACCGTTTTCAGTCGCCGCCACTGCCTTGCTTGACAAACTTGCCAGTGAATTCAGCGAAGGCGATGCCGAGCGCATCAAGGCCATCGAAGCGGTGACCAACCATGACGTGAAGGCTGTCGAATACTGGCTCAAGGAAAAGGTAAAGGATGTGCCGGAACTGGTCGCCGCATCCGAATTCATCCATTTCGCCTGCACCTCCGAAGACATCAACAACACTTCGCACGGCATGATGCTCAAGGCGGCACGCAACGACGTGCTGCTGCCGTCACTGCAGGCAGTCATCGCAAAGCTTACCGAGATTGCGCACGATAATGCCGCACTGCCGATGCTGTCGCGCACCCATGGCCAACCGGCCAGCCCGACAACGCTGGGCAAGGAAATTGCGAACGTGGTTGCCCGCCTCAAGCGTGCGGAGCAGCGCATCGCCGGCGTGGAACTGCTCGGCAAAATGAATGGTGCAGTCGGCAACTACAACGCGCACCTGTCCGCCTATCCTGAATTCGACTGGGAGACGTTCTCCAAGAACGTGATCGAGCAGCGTCTCGGCCTGACTTACAATCCCTACACGATCCAGATCGAGCCGCATGACTATATGGCAGAACTGTTTGATGCCATTGCGCGTGCCAATACCATCCTGCTTGACCTCAACCGCGACATCTGGGGCTACATCTCGCTGGGTTACTTCAAGCAGCGCACCAAGGCCGGGGAAATCGGATCATCGACCATGCCGCACAAGGTCAACCCGATCGACTTCGAAAACTCCGAAGGCAATCTCGGCCTCGCCAATGCGGTGCTCAAGCACTTGTCCGAAAAGCTGCCGGTGTCGCGCTGGCAGCGCGACCTGACCGATTCGACCGTACTGCGCAATATCGGCGTCGCCTTCGGTTATGCCATCCTCGCCTACGACAGCTGCCTGCGCGGCCTGAACAAGCTGGAAGTCAATCCGGGGCGCCTGGCCGAAGACCTCGACGCAACCTGGGAAGTACTGGCAGAGCCGGTGCAGACCGTGATGCGTCGTTATGGCATCGAAAACCCGTATGAGCAGTTAAAGGAACTAACACGCGGCAAAGGTATTTCGAAAGATGCACTGCGTGAGTTCATCAACGGACTGGCCATTCCACAACAGGCCAAGGACCAGTTGCTGGCGATGACACCAGCCAATTACATTGGTGTGGCGGAAAAGCTGGCAAAGGCGATTTAATAATCGTTTTTCTACCGGCTTAGATCACCGTCTCCGGGTGGATGCAATCGATGGCGCAAGGCGCCTTACCCCACCCTGGTTCCTCTCCCTAAATGGGGGAGGAAACCGGTTGACTCTCTCCCAAAACCGTTTGAATCATTCCTCTTCCCATCCTCGGCAAGCAGCATCATTGGTCGTAAGCCAAGGGCGTCCCTATCGCATCAAAGCTCCAAGCTGTACACCATAACTAATAAGGACGTCATACCCCTCGTCAACTTTCATGCTACATTAGTCCTAATACGAACTAATTATTAAACGGAAATCATGTCCCGGTACACCTTGCCGGCGATCATCCTGCACTGGTTGATCGCCCTGCTTATCATTGCCGCCTTTGCGCTCGGCGTCACCATGGTAGATATTCCCGGGATTACGCCGACCAAGCTCAAGTACTTTTCCTGGCACAAATGGATAGGGATCACAGTTTTGTGTCTAGCCTGTCTGCGATTGCTCTGGCGGCTCGGCCATAAGGCGCCCGCCTATCCTGCAGCCATGCCAGGTTGGCAGCAAAGCGCCGCGCATAGCTTGCATGGCTTGCTGTACTTGCTGATGTTTGCCATTCCGGTGTCAGGTTATTTTTACAGCCTGGCGGCAGGTGTACCCGTCGTTTATCTCGGCGTGCTTCCACTGCCGGAGCTGATCGACCCGAACCCAGAGTGGAAGGTTATCCTCAAGCAGGTGCACTACTGGCTCAACATGACACTGCTCGCCATGTTCGCGCTCCACGTTGTCGCCGCACTCAAACACCAATTCATTGACAGGGATGGCGTGCTCAAGCGCATGCTGCCCTGACCACTCGCTCGAAAGGATGCCCCCCATGATGATTTCCGCATTGTTGCGCCGTACCGCAGCCGCCGCCGCGATTGCCTTCGCCCTGCCCGTGCTTGCGGCCGCGATGAAGACCGACCCTGCCAAAAGCAGCGTGTCAGCGGTATTCAAGCAAATGAGCGTGCCCGTCGAGGCAAAGTTCAAGAAGTTCAACGCACAAATCGACTACGACAGCGCCAAGCCGGAAGCAGGCAAGGCCAGCGTTGATATTGACGTCCCCAGCTTCGATCTGGGCGATCCGGAATACAACAAGGAAGTACAAAAGAAAGAATGGTTCAACGGCGCACAGTTTCCAAAGGCGAGCTTTGTGTCGAGCGCATTGAAACCGGCCGCCGGCGGCAAGCTGGATGTTTCCGGCAAGCTCACGATCAAAGGCAAGACCGCCGACGTCAGTTTTCCGATGACAGTGAAAAAGGAAGGTAATGCCCAGGTTTTTGAAGGCGCGCTGCCGATCAAGCGACTCGCGTTCAACATCGGCGAAGGCGAGTGGAAAGACACCAGCATGGTCGCCGATGAAGTCATCATCAAATTCCGTGTCGTTGCGACACAATAAGCACACTCACTATCGATACAAGGAGTATTCATGCAATTGAAGCATCTGAAGCACCTCGCCGCTGCCCTGTTCGCCATCAGCGCCACATCGGCTTTCGCACAGACTTACACCATCGAACCGAACCACACGTATCCGAGTTTCGAAGCCGATCACATGGGCATTTCGCTATGGCGCGGCAAGTTCACCAAGACCAGCGGCACCGTGACGCTGGACCGTACATCGAAATCGGGCTCGGTGGATATCAAAATCGATGCCGACTCGCTGGATTTTGGCCATGCCAAGATGAACGAGCATGCAAAAGGCAAGGACATGTTCAATGTCGCGCAATATCCGACCATCGTCTACAAGGGCAAGTCGATCAAGTTCAATGGCGACACCCCGGTAGCGGTCGAAGGTGACATGACCATGTTGGGTGTTACCAAGCCGGTGACACTGAACATCAACAAGTTCAAGTGCATTCCACACCCGATGCTCAAGCGTGAAGTGTGCGGCGCCGACGCGACTGCGCAATTCAACCGTACCGATTTCGGCCTGAGCTACGGCACGCCGATGTTTTCACCGGAAGTCAAACTGGCAATCCAGGTCGAAGCGTTGAAGGCTGATTAAGCCAACAAGATGTTTTCCACGGAAAGCCGGTTGCATAAGCACCGGCTTTTTGTGTTTTTCAGTGAAATGAATTCGCCATGATCAAAGAGCGTTATTTGCGCAGTATTCGCCTTCTGGCCGAGTGCTTCCACGCGTTCCAGCGGATATCGGATACCCATGTGCGCAAGCTTGGCTTGACGCCGGCCCAGTTCGATATCATCGCGACGCTGGGAAATACGCCAGGCATGTCATTCAAGGAACTAGGGGACAAGACGCTGATTACCAAGGGCACGCTAACCGGCATCGTTGATCGCCTGGAAGAAAAATCGCTGGTTATCCGCAGTTCGTGCATGGAAGACCGGCGCAGCATGATCGTGCGCCTGACCGACAAGGGCGAAGCGGAATTCGAGCGCCTTTTCGCGCCGCACATACAATTTTGCAAACAGACATTTTTGGGCTACAGTGACGAAGACTTTGCCGCTCTCGATAAGGAACTGGCAAAGCTGAAACGACAGCTGGACGCAGCGCTTGCCGCGCCTGATGTCGATTCCTGCAGCCGTACGTAACATACCTTGCCCACTGGACGGCAATGACATCCTTGCACAACCCACAAGAGGAGATTGTATGAAGTTTGCGTTAGCCAGCATTGCCCTGACCACCCTGATCGCCGTACCTTTCTCGGCACAGGCGCAGTTTGCCAAACCTGAAGATGCAGTCAAATACCGCCAGTCCGCTTTCTCGCTGATGGGCACCCATACCGGTCGCGTCGGCGCCGTCGTCAAAGGTGAAAAGCCCTACGACAAGGCAGCGGTCGAAGCCGATGTCGCCGTGATTGAAATGATGTCCCGGCTCCCATGGACTGCTTTTCCTCAGGGTTCCGACCTGCCGAACTCGAAGGCCAAACCGGAAGTCTGGAAAGAGCAGGACAAATTCAAGGCTGCCGCGGAAAAGATGCAGGGCGAAGTGAGCAAGCTCTCGGCTGCCGCCAAGTCTGGTGATCTGAATGCGATCAAGACTGCCTTTGGCGGTGTTGGCCAATCGTGCAAGGCCTGCCACGACAACTATCGCAACAAGTAACAGTCTTCCTGCATCGAACAAAACGCCCGGCAAGCCCGGGCGTTTCTACTTGTGCGTGCAATGTGGATGATCTACAGGCTTTTCGCGGGCAGATTCACGATATAGGAAACCACGAAGCCGCACAGCGCAAAGATCGCCAGTGCGAGCAGACGCATACCCCAACTATCGTTGGCTGGTGGTGCATCGAAGTCGACTTCCTGATCTCCGGTCAGCATGGGCTTGACCAGGTTTTGCTTTTTACGGAAGTAATACACGGCGATCGCAATCACATGCATGGCGACCAGCAAGTAGACCAGGTTGGCGCTGACCTCTTTGTGAAACCAGGTGATGTTATCTGACATTTCCTTGCTGATGAACTTGACCAGCGGTCCTTCGCTGGCAATATCGTCATTGGCAAACAGTCCGCTCACCGCCTGTGCCAGCACCACGCCGAGCAGCGCGAACACCGAGAGACTGCCAAGGGGATTGTGGCCGAGATAATTAGCTTTGAGCGCGGCTTTGCCACCACGGATATAACCTGCGATGGTAGACGGACCATGCAGGAAGCTGGAAAAACGGGCATAGCGCGGCCCGATCATGCCCCAGATAATGCGGAAGCTGACCAAGGTCAGCACTGCGTAACCAATACGAAAATGCCATTCCATTGCATTGCCGCCTATCTGCTGCGTCACAATGGCCATGACGATCAGGACGGCAAGCGTCCAGTGAAACAGACGGACCGGCAAATCCCATACACGCACTTTCTTCATATGATCTCCAAATGAGGCTGGCAGCTTGCTTTAGTATTTTCTTTTGCGCAAAAAATATGACTGATCGTTCTTAGTCTAACCGAAAAAAAAGCCGGCTCGAAAGCCGGCTTTATAACTGTACTGACAGTACATGGCGTACTAAGTTTTTCGCGTCCCTGCTTACACCACGGCGCCGTCGGTTTCGTCTCTTTCCTTGACCGGCTTGATCAGGTCTTCACGCTTGACGCCAAACCACATCGCTACCGCAGCGGCAACGAATACCGACGAGTAGATACCGAACAGAATGCCGATGGTCAAGGCAATTGCGAAATAATGCAGGGTTGCGCCGCCGAACAGCAGCATCGACAACACCATCATCTCGGTCGAGCCGTGCGTGATGATGGTCCGCGAGATCGTGCTGGTGATGGCATGGTTCAATACGTCAGCGGTTCCCATCTTGCCGTAACGACGATCACGAAAAGTCTCGCGCACCCGGTCGAACACCACCACCGATTCGTTTACCGAGTAGCCCAGCACCGCGAGCACCGCAGCGAGAACGGTCAGCGAAAACTCCCACTGGAAGAAGGCAAAGAAGCCAAGAATGATCACCACGTCATGCAAGTTGGCGATGATGGCCGCAACCGCGAATTTCCATTCGAAACGGAAAGCCAGGTAGATCACGATGCCGATGATCACCATGCCCAGTGCGAGCAAGCCATCGTGCGTCAACTCTTCACCGACCTGCGGGCCGACAAACTCAACACGATGCAACTGCACCGCCGGATCCTGCGCTTTCAGCGTGGACATCACCTTTTCGCTTTGCTGCGCAGAACTCACGTCTTTACGCGCTGGCAAGCGGATCATCACGTTCTGCGCAGTACCGAAGCTTTGTACCTGCGTTTCTGTATAGCCTAGCCCTTCAATTGAAGTTCTGACTTTTTCCAGATCGGCCGGCTTGTCATAGACCACCTCAATGACGGTGCCGCCGGTGAATTCGATCGACAGGTGCAGCCCCTTGTAAAACAGGAAAAATACCGCAGCAACGAAGGTAAGTGCCGAGATCACGTTGAAAATCAACGCGTGGCGCATAAAGGGAATATCCCTCTTAATTCGGAACAACTCCATGACTCTGTTTCCTTTCGCAGGATTCCTGCAGATGGCGTCGGCATGTTTGCCACGCCATCGTTGATGCATTCATGAAAACCGCAGGGGCCGCCGTCTTGCGGTCGGCCCGATGGCGCGATAGTGCTTCAGGTATCTGGCTTCCAGACTTGGCCGATCGATACGCTGGACAGCTTCTTCTTGCGGCCATACCAGAGATTGGCGACGCCACGCGACACGAATACCGCCGAGAAGATCGAGGTCAGAATACCAATGCAGTGCACCACCGCAAACCCGCGGATCGCGCCGGAGCCGAAAATCAGCAGCGCAAGGCCGGCGATCATCGTGGTGACGTTGGAGTCAAGAATGGTCGCCCACGCACGATCGAAACCGGCGGCAATCGCTGCCTGCGGCGTATTGCCATTGCGCAGTTCTTCACGTATCCGCTCGTTGATCAACACGTTCGCGTCAATCGCCATACCGAGCGTGAAGGCAATTGCCGCCATACCTGGCAGGGTAAGCGTCGCCTGCAGTGTCGACAACACGGCGATCAGCAGCATCAGGTTGACCGCCAGCGCGAATACGCTGAAGAAGCCGAATAGGTGATAGTAAATCAACATGAAGATAGCAATGGCGGCGAAACCGTAGAGCGTCGAATTGAAGCCCTTCTCGATGTTTTCCGCACCAAGCTGCGGGCCGATCGTGCTTTCCTCGATGATTTCCATCGGTGCGGCCAGCGAACCGGCACGCAGCAGCAGCGCGAGGTCAGTGGCGGCTTCAGCGGAGCCCATGCCGGTTATCTGGAAGCGCGCCCCCAGTTCGTCGCGGATGGTGGCCACGGTCAGGACTTCACCCTTGTTCTTTTCAAACAGAACGATGGCCATGGACTTGCCAATTTTGCTACGGGTGGCTTCGCGCATGCGTCGTCCGCCGTCGCCGTTCAGGTCAATACTGACCGCCGGCTGCTGGTTCTGGTCGAAGCTTGCGCTGGCGCTGGAAATGTAATCGCCGGTAATGATCGGGTCCTTGTACAGCACCACCGGCGCACCCTTGCCAATCTTGAAGAGTTCGGAATCGAAAGGCACGGCAGCGGTTTCTTCGGTGCCGCGCATCACGCTTTCGTCAACCATGCGTACTTCCAGTGTAGCGGTACGGCCGATGATGTCTTTCGCACGCGAGACGTCCTGCACGCCGGGCAACTGCACCACGATACGGTCCGCTCCCTGGCGCTGGATCACCGGCTCGGCAACACCCAGTTCGTTCACCCGCTTGGACAGCGTGCTGATGTTCTGCTGCACTGCCTCTTCCGTCGTGCGCTTGAGGGCTTCGGGCCGGATGGTACCGATCAGTTTCAGATCAGCGCCTTCAGCGGCATCCTGCAATGCGAGCTCGGACAACTGCGAAGCAAGCACTTCACGCGCCTTGTTGCGCGTTTCCGCATCGCGGAACAGCACGACGATCTGGTCGCCATTGCGGCTGACGCCGGCATGCCGGACGCTCTTGTCACGCAGCATGCTGCGTACGCTGGTCTGCAAGCCTTGCAGTCGCTTGGCGACGACTGCCTTGGTGTCAACCTGCATCAGGAAGTGCACACCGCCGCGCAGGTCAAGGCCGAGGTACATCGGCATTGCGCGCAGCGATTGCAGCCACTGCGGCGTATTGGGCAGCAGGTTGAAGGCGACGATATAAGTCGGGTCAGCCGGGTCGGCGTTCAGTTCTTTTTCCAGCAAGGTCTTGGCGCGGAACTGGGTATCCGTGTCGCTGAACCGCGCCCGCACCGAGCCCTGGTTGCCGGTCACGTCGAACAACACGCTTTCAGGCGGCATACCAGCCTTGTTCAATACGTCGCTGACGCGACCCATCATGGTCTGGTCGACCTTGACGGTAGCCTTGGCGCTGCTGACCTGGACTGCGGGCGATTCGCCGAAAAAGTTGGGCACCGAGTACAGCACGCCGAACAGCAGCGCGATCACGATGAGGATGTATTTCCAGAGGGGATAGCGATTCATAGGTGTCAACGTTACTTGTTGAGTGGGCCTGCCGGCCCGTGCAAAGCGCCTTGCCCGACGTGGGATAGCGCTTGCCAGGCGGTGTATTACAGAGCCTTGATGGTACCCTTGGGCAACAGCGTAGCGACGGCTGCCTTCTGGACGATGATTTCAGTACCGTTTGCAACTTCCAGTGTGACGTAAGCGTCAGTGACTTTCGACACCTTGCCCAGCATGCCACCGGCGGTGACGACTTCGTCGCCCTTGGCGAGCGCTTCCATCATAGCCTTCTGTTCCTTCTGACGCTTCATCTGAGGACGAATCATCAGGAAGTACAAAACCACGAACATCAGGATGATGGGCAGGAAGCTCATCAGGCTGCTTTCGGGACCTGCGGCGGCGGTTTGCGCATAGGCGTTGGATATGAACACGTTTTAGCTCCAGATTGTAATGGTGATCAACCCGGCATTTTAGCACCCGATGCGGGGTTTCTTGGTGCTTCTGGAAAAGAGTGAGCGCCCTGGCAAGAGCCGTCAGCCGCCGGCCGGTGCGGATTTTTACAAGAGTTGCTCCACCCAATGTTGAAAGGGAGGCAATGGAAGTCACCAACTCGGTCGCTTGTAGCGGACAGAATGACCGAGTGATGGAATTTTCTCTATGTCCTAGACGCCGCGGGCGCGATCGGCATGAAACTGCACCACGAAGGCCTGGAAGCGGTCGGCATCAATGGCGGCGCGCATTTCACGCATCAGTTGCAGGTAGTAATGCAGGTTGTGAATGGTGTTCAGGCGCGCACCCAGGATCTCGCCCGCGCGATGCAGGTGAAACAGGTAGGCACGGGAAAAATTGCGACAGGCATAACACTCGCAGCTTTCATCTAGCGGTTTTTCATCATCTTTATAGCGGGAATTCTTGATCTTAAGATCGCCAAAACGGGTGAACAGCCAGCCATTGCGCGCATTCCGCGTCGGCATCACGCAGTCGAACATGTCGACGCCGCTGGCCACGCCGGCCACCAGATCTTCCGGCGTACCCACGCCCATCAGGTAATGCGGTTTGTCGGCGGGCAGGCGCGGGCCGATGTGTTCCAGCACGCGCATCATGTCTTCCTTCGGTTCGCCGACGGACAGGCCGCCGATAGCGACGCCTTCAAAACCGATGTCTTCCAGTCCGGCCAGCGACTCATCCCGCAGATGCTCGAACATGCCGCCCTGAACGATACCGAACAGTGCGTTGGGATTCTCGCCCTTGTTGAACTCATCACGCGAGCGCCTGGCCCAGCGCAGCGACATGCGCATCGACTTTGCCGCCTCTTCTTCGGTAGCGGGACGGCCATCGATTTGGTAGGGCGTACATTCGTCGAACTGCATGACGATGTCGGAATTGAGTGTGCGCTGGATCTGCATCGAGATTTCCGGCGACAGGAACAGCTTGTCACCATTGATCGGCGAGGCAAACTTCACGCCCTCTTCGGTGATCTTGCGCATCGCACCCAGCGAAAATACCTGGAACCCGCCAGAGTCGGTCAGGATAGGCTTGGTCCAGCCGATGAAGCGATGCAGGCCATCGAATTTGTTGACCACATCAAGGCCGGGACGCAGCCAGAGATGGAAGGTATTGCCCAGAATGATCTGCGCGTCGATGTCGTGCAGCTCCAGCGGCGACATAGCCTTGACCGAGCCGTAGGTGCCGACCGGCATAAAGATCGGCGTTTCGACCACGCCGTGGTTAAGAGTAAGACGGCCGCGTCGGGCCTTGCCATCGGTCTTGATGAGTTTGAAATTGAGCATGTCAGATTTTTGTCAGTAGCATGGCGTCGCCATAGCTGAAAAAGCGGTAACGCTGGGCGATTGCATGGGCATAGGCGGCACGGATACGCTCGTAGCCGGCAAATGCGGACACCAGCATCAGCAGCGTCGATTTGGGCAGATGGAAATTGGTCACCAGGCGATCGACCGTCTTGAAAGCATAGCCCGGCGTGATGAATAGCGCGGTGTCGGCGCTGCCGGCCTGCAGTTCACCGGACTGCGATGCCGACTCAAGTGCGCGCATGCTGGTGGTGCCGACCGCAACGACATGCCGTCCGGTGGCCTTGGTTGCGCGCACTGCATCGACGGTTTCGGCAGGGATCGTGTACCACTCGCTATGCATCTTGTGCTCGGCCAGGTTTTCGGTGCGCACCGGTTGAAAGGTGCCGGCGCCCACATGCAGCGTCACGAAGGCAAACCGCACGCCCCTGTCACGCAACCTGTCGAGCAAAGCCTGGTCAAAATGCAGCCCCGCTGTCGGCGCCGCCACCGCGCCCGGCTCCTTGGCATAGACAGTCTGGTAACGCTGTTCGTCGAATTCGTCGGCCGCATGCTCGATATACGGCGGCAGCGGCAGACGTCCGTGCGCTTCGATCAGGTCGAACACATCGGATGGAAACGTCAGCGTATAGAATTCGCCGGCGCGTTCGCCGACTGTCACGTCAAAGGCATCGGCAAGGCGAATCCTGCCACCGGCCTGGGGCGACTTGGAAGCACGCACTTGCGCGTGCACGGTACGGTTGTCGAGCACACGCTCGACCAGGACTTCGACCTTCCCGCCGGTCTCCTTGACGCCGAAAAAACGTGCCTTGAGTACACGGGTGTTATTAAAGACCAGCAGGTCGCCCGGCGTGAGCAAGTCGACAATGTCGGCAAAGGCGCGGTCCACGAGCTGGTCGCCATCGACGTGCAGCAGGCGGGACGCGCTGCGTTCCGGCAGCGGCAATTGCGCAATCAGTTCTTGCGGCAGGTCGAAATCGAAATCGGAAAGGGAATACATGCTTCAGGATCGCATAGAAGGTTGCAGCGGTCGGCGTTGCGCGGCAATACTTGTTATTCGTCAGGCAGGACAGGTGTTTGGGCCAGCCGTCCTTAACAAAATTGCCATACAATGGCAGGCGCGCATACCACCGCGCTGAATGCCGAGTTCGCCGAACAAAACCCGCTATTTTACGCCTTACCGCCCGATTCAAGTATGCCCGCTCCGAAGAGCAAGCCCTCCACCACCGCAAAACCCAAAGCCAAAGCTACGCTTGAGAGCAAGCTGGCCAAACTCGGCTTGCGCACCGACATGGATTTGGTGCTGCACCTGCCCCTGCGCTACGAGGATGAAACCAGAATCACACCGATCAGCGAGGCTGGCTTCATGGGTGGCAATTCGGCGCAGGTCGAAGGTGTCGTGACGGAATGCGATATCCAGTACCGGCCACGCCGGCAGCTGGTGGTTACGATCGCCGACGAGACCGGGCCGCTGGTAATGCGCTTCCTGAATTTTTACGGTAGTCAGGTCAAGCAGCTTGCTGCCGGCACGCGGGTGCGGGCGCGCGGCGAAATACGTCATGGTTTCTTCGGCGCGGAAATGGTCCATCCGACTTACAAGGTCGTGGAAGAAGGCGCCCCGCTGCCGAACGCCCTGACACCCGTCTATCCCGCCGGCGAAGGGCTGTCACAGGCTTATCTGCGCAAGGCGATTGCCAATGCGCTCAGCCGCGTCGACTGGCGCGACACGCTGTCGCCGGACTTGCTGGCCTCCCTGAAGCTGCAAGCGTTCGAGCCCTCGGTCAAGCTGTTGCACAATCCGCCGCCCGATGTCGACGAACATGCCTTGCTGGAGCGTTCGCATCCGGCATGGATCCGCATGAAGTTCGATGAACTGCTGGCACAACAGCTTTCGCTCAAGCGGGCGCAGGAAGCACGCCGCGCCAAGGGCGCATCCGCCCTGCCGGTAATCGGCGAATTGTCGAATGCCTTTCTGAATACCCTGCCCTTTGCGCTGACCAGTGCGCAGCAACGCGTGCTGGAGGAAATCCGCAGCGACCTGCGCGAATCGTTTCCGATGCAGCGTTTGTTGCAGGGGGATGTCGGCAGCGGCAAAACCGTTGTTGCCGCGCTGGCCGCTGCGCAGGCGATCGACAGCGGCTACCAGGCGGCGCTCATGGCGCCGACCGAGATTCTCGCCGAACAGCATTTCCGCAAGATCGCGATGTGGATGGAACCGCTCGGCGTAAAGGTGGCATGGCTGACCGGCAGCCTGAAAAAGAAAGAGAAGGAGGCGTCGCAGGCGCTGATTGAATCCGGCGAAGCCCATCTCGTGATCGGTACCCATGCGCTCATCCAGGAAGGCGTGGAATTTGCAAAACTGGGACTCGTGATCGTTGACGAGCAGCATCGCTTCGGCGTCGGCCAGCGTCTCGCCTTGCGCAACAAGGGCCTTGATGAGGGCTTTGATGCAGGTGCGTCGCAGACCGTACCGCACCAGCTGATGATGTCGGCGACCCCGATCCCGCGAACCCTGGCCATGACTTACTATGCCGACCTGGAAGTGTCGGTCATCGACGAGTTGCCGCCGGGCCGCACGCCCATCGTCACCCGCATCATCGACCAGAACCGCCGCGATGAAGTGATCGAACGCGTGCATGCGGCGGCGCTCGAGGGACGACAGGTGTACTGGGTCTGTCCCCTGATCGAGGAGTCCGAGGCGCTACAGCTGCAGACCGCCACCGATACCCATGCAACGCTGTCGGCCGCACTGCCCGACTTGCGGGTCGGCCTGGTGCATGGCCGGATGAAACCCGCCGAGAAACAGCTGGTGATGGACGCCTTCACGCGGGCTGAAGTCCATGTGCTGGTTGCCACCACGGTGATCGAAGTCGGCGTCGATGTGCCGAATGCGTCACTGATGGTCATCGAGCATGCCGAGCGTTTCGGCTTGTCGCAATTACACCAGCTGCGTGGCCGCGTCGGTCGCGGATCGGCCGCGAGTATCTGCCTGCTGCTTTACCAGAGCCCGTTGGGACAGGTTGCCAAGCAGCGCCTGATGACCATGCGGGAAACCACGGATGGTTTTGAAATCGCACGGCGCGACCTCGAGATTCGCGGTCCGGGTGAGTTCCTGGGTGCCCGGCAATCGGGACAGGCGATGCTGCGCTTTGCCGACCTGGAAACGGATCAGTGGCTGGTCGAGAAGGCACGCAATCTTGCTCAGTCCTTGCTGCAACACGATCCGGCCACAGTAGAAGCACATCTGGCACGCTGGCTGGGTGGGCGCGAAGAGTTTCTTAAAGTCTGATGCCATCCTTGCCATACCCGTTTTCACTTCATCGGTGAACGCGTCACAAGATTTCCTGTCGCAGCTGTCCGATTAGCCGGGTGCTTGCGCGCCGGGGAGCGCGGATCAGTAACATTACCTGCTAGCCAACAAGCCGGATATATATCAGCGAAGACCTGCAATTTTCCGCACTCTCTTTATACTGTTCCTATCGCGATTTAATTCTCGATTGATTTCCATACAAGAACGCCATTACGGCCTTGTCATAAAGAGCAGAGAACATGACGCTTACCGAACTGAAATATATTGTCGCCGTTGCCCGCGAAAAGCATTTCGGCCATGCCGCGGAAGCGTGTTTCGTCGCGCAACCCACACTTTCGGTGGCGATCAAGAAACTGGAAGACGAACTTGGCGTGACCATCTTCGAACGCGGCGGGTCCGAAATTTCCGTCACACCGCTCGGCGCACAGATCGTCGCGCAAGCTGAACGCGTACTTGAGCAAACCGCAGCGATCAAGGAAATCGCCAAACAGAACAAGGATCCGCTGGCGGGCCCGCTCCGGCTCGGCGTGATCTATACCGTCGCTCCCTATCTTCTGCCACCGCTGGTCAAGACCATGATCGAGACCGTGCCGCAGATGCCGCTGGTGTTACAGGAAAATTTCACCGCACGGTTGATTGAACTGTTACGCCAGGGCGAGCTGGACGCCGCCATCATGGCCTTGCCCTTTGCCGATCAAGGTCTGATGGTACAACCCTTGTATGACGAACCTTTCGTCGTCGCGCTTCCCAAGCATCATCCCTGGGCGCAACGCAATGCGATCGAGGCGGAAGAGCTGAAAACCGAAACCATGCTGTTGCTCGGCAACGGTCATTGCTTCCGTGACCAGGTGCTGGAAGTTTGTCCGGAGATGGCGCGCTTCTCGACCAGCAGCGACGGCATTGCCCGAACCTTCGAGGGTTCTTCGCTGGAAACGATACGCCACATGGTGGCTTCCGGCATTGGCATTACGGTATTGCCAAAAGCGTCGGTACCGGATATGCAGTCGAAGGACGGCATGTTGCGCTATATCCCCTTCAAGGAGCCGGGCCCTTCACGCCGGGTGGTGATTGCCTGGCGCAAGAGCTTTACACGGCAACGCGCGATCGAAGCGGTACGCCAAGCGGTGTTGGCCTGTGAACTGCACGGCGTGACCATGCTGACGGAAGCGGAAACCGCTGAAGCCTAAGGCTATAAAGGCAGGCACGGCCATCACATGGCCATGCCTTTTGACTAATCGTCGATGCGCCGTGTCGTCTGCGCATCGAACCAGTGCACTGCGCTGGCATCGAAACCGGCATTCACCCGCTGGCCCGCCTCGACCTGGATGCCGGCAGGCGCACGAATGACCAGCGACTGGCCACCGGCAATTGCATGCACCAGCACATCCGCACCCAGCGCTTCCACCATCTCCACCTGCATCGTGATACCCGGCTTGCCGAGAATCAGATGTTCCGGTCGCACGCCAAGTATGCATTCGCGCCCGGATAAACCGGTACGCGCTGACGGCAAGGTGACCTGCGTGCCGTCTCCTAGCGCAAAGCTTGTTCCGCCAGACTCAAGTTGGCCGCGCAACAGGTTCATAGGGGGCGAACCGATAAAGCTGGCGACAAAGGTAGTCGCCGGCCTGCCATACACTTCCGCCGGCGTACCAATCTGCTCCGCGCGACCGGCGTTCATCACGATCATGCGCTGGCCCAGCGTCATCGCCTCTACCTGATCGTGGGTCACATACAGACTCGTAGTGCCCAGTGCCCGATGCATCTTCTGGATCTCGAGTCGCATTTGCACACGTAATTTTGCGTCGAGATTGGACAAGGGCTCATCGAATAAAAATACCGCAGGCTCACGCACGATCGCCCTGCCCATTGCAACGCGCTGGCGCTGTCCGCCTGAAAGCTGGCGCGGCGTGCGCTCGAGCAGCGCACCAAGTTCCAGTATCTTCGCCGCCTTCTGCACGCGGGTATCGATATCCGCCTTGGAGAACTTGCGAATCTTCAATCCGTACGCCATGTTTTCATACACACTCATGTGCGGATACAAGGCGTAGTTCTGGAACACCATCGCGATATCGCGATCCTTCGGTTCAAGCTGATTGACAACGCGGTCGCCGATCACGATATCGCCGCCGGTAATCTCTTCGAGGCCGGCAACCATGCGCAGCAAGGTGGATTTGCCGCAACCGGAGGGGCCCACCATGACAATGAATTCACCGTCATCAATGTCGATCGAAATACCGTGGATGACGTCAACGCTTTTGGCGCCCTTGCCGTAGGTCTTGGTAATATTTTTTAAGTGAACTTGTGCCATGCGGTCCCTGATGCCTCTGTTCTGTATTCTGTGTTCTATATTCTGTGTTTCAGCTCTGTATTCCCGTGTACCGGCCGACCGCTTTATTTGAAGCGGTGTGCGGCAGCATCGTGATCCTATTTTTCCGAATCGACCAGGCCCTTCACGAACCATTTCTGCATCACCACGACGACAAGTCCGGGCGGCAGCATCGCGAGAATAAGGGTCGCCATCACCATGTTCCATTCGATCGCTGCATCACCACCGGCGATCATGGTCTTGATACCGATACCAATCGGGTACATGCTCTGCTCGGTCGACACCAGCAGCGGCCACAGGTACTGATTCCAGCCGTAGATAAACATGATGACGAACAGCGCAATCACATTGGTACGCGACAGCGGCCACAGGACATCCTTGAAGAAGCGCATTGGTCCGGCACCATCGATACGCGCCGCCTCGGCCAGTTCATCCGGCACAGTCAGGAAGAATTGCCGGAACAGGAAAGTCGCCGTCGCCGACGCGATCAGCGGTATTGTCAGCCCGGCATAACTGTTGAGCATGCCGAAATCCGAGATTACCTGATAGGTCGGTGTGATCCGCACTTCGACCGGCAGCATCAAGGTGACGAAGATCATCCAGAAGAACAGCGAGCGCCCTGGAAAGCGGAAGTAGACAATCGCAAACGCCGACAGCATGGATATCGCAATCTTGCCGATGGCGATGATCAGCGCGGACACCAGGCTGACCCACATCATTCGTGCGACGGGCGGCACCGATACGTTACCGGATGCACCGCTGACAATGACTGCCGCATAGTTTTGAAAGAACTGGTCGCCAGGGACCAGTGAGATCGGCGCCATGGCGGCCTGCTCGGGAGTCTGGGTGCTGGCGACGAAGGCGACATACACCGGAAAGGCAACGATGGCGACACCGATGATCAGCACCAGGTGACTGATCAGGTCGAGTATAGGGCGGCGTTCAATCATGATTGGCTACCACGTTTGTGCGCACGGCTTCCGGCCGGAGAACCATGCATGTCGATGTAATGGATGAAACGATGATCATGAATACTGCACCTTGCGTTCGACATACTTGAATTGCACCACGGTGAGCGTGATGACGATAAACATCAGGATCACGGACTGAGCGGCCGAACTACCCAGGTCGCCGCCCTTGAAGCCGTCCTGGAAGACCTTGTAGACCAGGATTTCCGTTTCCTTGCCCGGACCGCCGTGGGTGGTCGCCTCGATGATCGCAAAGGTGTCAAAGAACGAATAGACGATGTTGATGACGAGCAGGAAGAAAGTGGTCGGCGACAACAGTGGAAAGACAATGGTGAAGAAACGCCTCACCGGCCCGGCGCCGTCGATCGCCGCGGCTTCGATCAGCGACTTGGGGATCGCTTGCAGGCCGGCAAGGAAGAACAGAAAGTTATAGCTGATCTGCTTCCAGATCGC
Organism: Herbaspirillum sp. GCM10030257; assembly: GCF_042666555.1. Lineage (NCBI taxonomy): Bacteria > Pseudomonadati > Pseudomonadota > Betaproteobacteria > Burkholderiales > Oxalobacteraceae > Herbaspirillum > Herbaspirillum sp. GCM10030257. The sequence continues at coordinate 42,709 of NZ_JBHTDH010000020.1, read as the reverse complement.
AGCCAGTACGATCAGGATCATCGCATGGGTGCCATTGAGCAGGTTGTCCCATTCGATGCCGATATCGCGCAGCGCATGCGCCACCACACCCAGTGTCGGGTTGAGCAAAAACAGCCATAGCACGCCAACCACGACCGGCGATACCGCATAGGGCCAGATCAGGAACGTCTTGTAGACCGACGCGCCCTTCACAATGCGATCCGCGAATACGGCGAGGATCAGAGCAAGCGACAAGCCGAACACAGCCACCATGATGGAGAACATCGCGGTGGTCTTGAAGGATTCGAGATAGTTTGCGTCATTGAACAGGTCGCGGAAGTTGTCGAACCAGACGAACTGCGACGAGGTGCCGAAAGAATCCTGGATCAGCACGGACTGATAGAGCGCCTGCGCGGCCGGCCAGAAAAAGAACAGCAGCGTGACGAGAATTTGCGGTGTTACGAGCGCATACGGCACCCATGCCGATTTGAAGCGAGCGCGTTTTTCCATGTTGGTTTTTTCTATACAAGGCAAGGTTCCCTCCCCTTTGCAGGGGGAGGGTTTGGGCGGGCTGCGCAGATGTGCGAAGCTTGAGCACGCATCTGCATCATTATCCCATCCCGACCTTCCCTCTAAAAGGGGGAAGGAGCTACGCAGCAGGCAGGATGAAAGCCAGTTAGTACTACTTGACTTTACTTATTTGCCCTCTCGAACCGTACCAGCAACTCATCACCGCGACGCACCGCCGTATCCAGCGCTTCCTTCGCTGTCTTCTTGCCGTTCCAGACGGTTTCGAGTTCTTCGTCGATGATCGTGCGGATCTGCGTGAAGCTGCCGAGGCGGATACCACGCGATTTGGCGGTGGTCTTGACAATCATCTGCTGGACCGCAACTTGCGGATCAGGGTTCTTCTGATAGAAACCGGAAGATTTGGTCAGTTCGTAAGCCGCATTGGTGATCGGCAGGTAGCCGGTCTCCTGGTGCCATTTCGCCTGGATTTCCGGTTGCGACAGGAACTTGAAGAACTTGGCAACCGCCTTGTATTCATCGGTCTTCTTGCCACTCATGACCCACAGCGATGCGCCGCCGATAATGGTGTTCTGTGGTGCGCCCTGCACGTCGTTGTAGTAAGGCAGCGTCGATGCCGCAAACTTGAACTTTGCATTCTTGCTGATGTTGGCGTAAGCCGAGCTGGAGGAACTCAGCATCGCGCATTCGCCCGAGTAGAACTTGGCTTCCGGCTCGTTCTTGCGGCCGGCATACGTAAAGTAGCCCTGCTTCGCCCAGTTGGCGAGGTTTTCGATGTGCTTGACGTGCAACGGACTGTTGAACTTCAGGCGCGCATCAAGGCCGCCAAAACCGTTGTTCTTGGAAGCGAACTCGACGTTGTGCCAAGCCGAGAAACTCTCAAGGTGCACCCAGGACTGCCAGCCTGTGGTGTACGCGCATCTCTCGCCGCTGGCTTTCAGCTTGGCGGCTGCCGACACCACTTCCTGCCAGGTCACCGGCGGCTTGTTGGGATCGAGGCCCGCCTTTGCAAAGGCATCCTTGTTGTAATAGAAGACTGTGGTCGAACTGTTGAACGGGAAGGACACCATGTCGCCTTTGGGCGAGGTGTAATAACCGGCAACCGCGGGCACGTAGACGGATGGGTCGAACTTTTCGCCGGCGGTCTTCATTACTTCCGTGACCGGCACAATCGCGCCCTTCGAATACATCATGGTGGCGGTGCCGACCTCGAAGACTTGCAGGATATGCGGCGCATTACCGGCACGGAAGGCGGCGATTGCCGCAGCCATGGCTTCGTCATAGCTGCCCTTGAAAATAGGCGTCACCTTGTATTCGGTCTGACTCTTGTTGAACTGGTCGGCCAGGCCGGCGACGCGGTCGCCCAGCGCACCGGTCATCGAGTGCCACCAGGTGATTTCGGTTGCGGCGTGCGCCGAAGCGGCCATCATGGCCAACAAGCTGGCCGCAGCCAGTGGTTTCCATTTCAATTGCATGGTGTCGTCTCCAAAATGTTCTATTTTATGTATGCAGTGTGACAGTTACATTACGATAACTGAAACGGTGCAGGTGCCGCTTATAATTCGATTTTGCAGCGCAATAATGCCGCCAGGAGTAAGTGTAGCCTTCCTGCGCAATTCGTGTCATTGCGACATCAATGTTTTGCTACGTTACCTGCCATGAATCGCCTTACCCTCTACGCCCGCCTGGTCCGCCTCGACAAACCGATCGGTATTCTCCTGCTGCTATGGCCGACGCTGATTGCCTTGTGGCTTGCAGCCGATGGCAGACCGGACTGGCGGCTGGTCGTGATCTTCACCCTCGGCACCGGGCTGATGCGTTCGGCAGGTTGCGCGATCAATGACTATGCGGACCGCGATTTCGACAAGCATGTCAAACGCACCGCCGAACGCCCGCTGACCAGTGGCAAAATCGCTTCCTGGGAAGCAGTGGCGGTCGCCGCCGCGTTGGCCCTGGTGTCGTTTGCGCTCATCCTTCCGCTCAACACCTTGACCAAGCAATTATCGGTGGCCGCTGTCGTGATTGCGGCCAGCTATCCCTACTTCAAGCGATTCTTCGCGATTCCCCAGGCCTATCTGGGCATCGCCTTCGGCTTCGGCATCCCGATGGCCTTCGCCGCCGTCCAGGACCATGTACCGCCGGCTGCATGGCTGCTGCTGCTGGCCAATATTTTCTGGGCTGTGGCCTACGATACGGAATATGCGATGGTGGACCGCGACGATGACCTGAAGATAGGGATCAAGACATCGGCGATCACCTTCGGCCGTTTTGACGTGGCTGCGGTAATGCTGTGTTATGCAGTCAGCTGCACCATCGTACTTGTCGTCGGCTGGCAATACGGACTGCGCTTCTGGTTCCTCGCCGGCATGCTCGTTGCCGCTGGCTGCGCGGTCTATCACTACAGGCTGATCCGTGATCGCGACCGCATGGGTTGCTTTGCCGCCTTCCGGCACAACAACTGGCTGGGCGCAGCAGTGTTTGCGGGCGTGGCACTGGACTACGCGTTCAAATAATCGTCCCGGCACTGACATTAACGACGGGACATAGTTTGACCTCGCGCAAAATGCGCACCTTTACAGTCCCTATACACTCCAACCAAGACATTTCAACATGACATGGAGGCGAATATGGAATCGAATGGTCAGTATGGATCGACCAGGGATCGACTGCTGGATGACCTCAAGCTGATTTTGCGTGATGCGGAAGACCTGCTGCGCAGCACCAGCCAGCAAGCAGGCGAAGGCTATCAGGTCGCACGTGCGAAGTTCGAGTCCACCCTGGGAATGGCCAAGGACAACCTGTCCGATGTTGAGCAGATAGTGGCTGAAAACGCCCGTGTCGCCATGGATACCACCGACCGCTATGTAAAGGAAAACCCATGGCAGGCTGTCGGCGTCGGCGCACTGGCCGGACTGGTCGTGGGCCTGATCGTCGGCCGTCGCTAAGCCGCCTGCAACGACTACGAACAAGATGATCGCGGAATCGGCGGCCAGGCTGGCCGCCTCTCTCCTGACAATACTCCAGACCAGGGTGGAACTGGCAGCCGCCGAAGTCGAAGAAGAATCGCTTCGCTACTTTTCTTATCTCATGCTGTCGCTGGCGGCCCTGTTCTGCCTTGGCATTACCGTCGTGCTCGCCGTCATACTGACCGTTGTACTGTTCTGGGATTCCCATCGGATCGGCGTACTGCTTGCGCTGATTGTCGTGTTCGGCGTGGCAGCAGCAATGATGGGTTTGCGCCTGCACCGCCACTACCGGCTCAAACCGCCGCTGCTCGGACACACACTGCATGAACTGGCGCGAGACAGTGACCTGCTGCAACCGCGCGCATGAACCCGTATGAATTGACATCCCGACAGGGCTCAACATCAACCAACATGAATAGCCGGCTGGAACAGGCGGCCCGGCGTCGCCGTCAACTCATTACGCAATGCCATCTGCAGCGCATGCAGCTCGCTGCCGAACTTGGCAGCCTTCGGCCTACCCTGCATTCTCTGCAGTCGGGCTGGCGTATCGTCAACCGGGTACGGCGCCACCCCGGATGGATTGCAGTGGCCGGATTGGGCCTGGCACTTGTGACGCCACGCCGGATTGCGTCGTGGATGCGCATCGGGTCGACTGGACTGCGTACCTGGCGCTCGCTTGCGCCGCGCATTCAGCAGTTGTTGTCGGCCTACCGCTGATTGCCGGAGATCATCAGAGTGACTGGCTGCTGGCAGCCAGGGATGCCATGACCATCAATCCTTGCCAAATTCTTCGCCCAGTTCCTTGCCGCGTGCAGCGGCTGCTTTCAGCGCCTTGCCGATTGCATCCTTGACACCGCTGGCTTCCATGCTGGTGAGCGCCGCGTAAGTCGTGCCGCCTTTCGAAGTGACACGCTCGCGCAACACCGATACCGGGTCCTGCGACTGTGCGGCCAGTTGTGACGCACCAACAAACGTCGCAATCGCCAGTTCATTCCCCTGCTCCGCGCTCAGGCCCATTTCCTGCGCTGCCTGCTGCATCGCTTCGATGAAATAAAACACGTAAGCCGGACCGCTGCCCGACACCGCGGTCACCGGGTCGATCAGCGCTTCATCGCTCAGCCAGACGGTAGCGCCGACCGCTCGCATGATGGCATCGGCGGCATCACGCTGCTCCAGCGAGACACCCGTCATCGCTACCATTCCGGTGATGCCTTTGCCGATCAGCGCGGGCGTGTTTGGCATGGTACGCACGATCGCTGTATGGCCATTCATCCAGCGCGACAAGTCGACGGCGCGGATGCCGGCGGCGATCGAAAGGATCAGCTGTGAAGTGACATGTGGCTGCAAAGCGGCAACGACTTCTTTCATTTGCTGTGGTTTCACCGACAGCACGATCACATCGGCGTCCGCCAGCGCCGCATCAATCTGTTGCGCCGTGGTGACACCAAACTGTTGCTGAAGGCGCGCAAGCGCTTCACCGTTCGGGTCGACCACATGGATGTTGGCGCCTGCGGTCAGCTTGCCAGCCAGTCCGCCGATCAGGGCGGTCGCCATGTTGCCGCCACCGATAAAGGCGATTTTCAAATTATTTTTCATAGTGTCGTTGTCCAAAGATTGCTGTTCCGATTCTGACGATGGTGGCGCCTTCGGCTATCGCCGCGTCAAGATCCGCCGACATACCCATCGACAGGGTGTCCAGTTGCAGGCCCTGCGCGCGCATTTCTTCAAGCAGCTGACGCAATTTGCGGTGCGGCGCACGCTGTGCTGCGAATTCGGTTTCCGGCTCGGGGATCGCCATCAGGCCCCGCAGGCGCAATCGTGGAAGATCGGCAATGCGGCGGGCGATGTCGAGTGCCTCCCCGGGCATCACGCCACTCTTGCTGGCTTCTCCGCTGATGTTGACTTGCAAACAGATGTTGAGCGGCGGCCTATCCGGTGGACGCTGGTCCGACAGGCGCTCGGCGATTTTTTCGCGATCGACCGAATGGACCCAGTCGAAGTGTTCGGCGATGGGGCGGGTCTTGTTGCTCTGGATCGGCCCGATGAAATGCCATTCGAGCAAGAGATCGGGACATTGCGCCTTGACCGCCATGATCTTGTCCAGCGATTCCTGCAGGTAGTTTTCGCCGAAAAGCCGCTGCCCGGCGTCGGCTGCCGCGATGACGGCATCCGGTCCGAAGGTCTTGGAAACGGCCAGCAAGCTTACTTCGTCCGCACGGCGCGACACTGCTTGTGCCGCGGCCGCGATGCGTTCGTTGACGGCTTGCAAGTTCCGGGATATTGGGGACATAATCAGTTTGCCTCCGGCAACACCTTCACGGCGTTGCGTAACATTCATGGCTTTTCGCCAACCCCGGGATTATAAATGGACATTTCCGAACTTCTCGCCTTTGCTGTCAAGAATAATGCGTCAGACTTGCACCTTTCCGCTGGCTTGCCGCCGATGATTCGCGTGCATGGCGACGTGCGCCGTATCAATCTGCCGCCGCTGGAGCACCGCGATGTGCACGGCATGATCTATGACATCATGAACGACGGCCAGCGCAAGGCCTATGAGGAAGTCCTGGAGTGCGATTTTTCGTTCGCGATTCCCGGCCTTGCCCGCTTCCGTGTCAACGCCTTCAACCAGGACCGGGGTGCCGCGGCCGTTCTGCGGACGATTCCCTCCAAGGTCCTGACGCTGGAACAACTGCATGCCCCCAAGATCTTTGCCGACCTCGCGCTGAAGCCACGTGGCCTGGTGCTGGTGACCGGCCCGACCGGCTCCGGCAAATCGACGACGCTGGCGGCAATGGTCAATCATCTGAACGAAACCGAATACGCACACATCCTGACTGTCGAAGACCCGATCGAATTCGTGCACGAGTCGAAAAAATGCCTGATCAACCAGCGCGAAGTCGGCCCGCACACGATGTCCTTCAACAATGCGCTGCGCTCGGCACTGCGTGAAGACCCAGACGCGATCCTGGTTGGCGAATTGCGCGACCTTGAAACCATTCGTCTCGCACTGACCGCCGCCGAAACCGGCCACTTGGTCTTCGGCACCCTGCATACCTCGTCGGCAGCCAAGACCATCGACCGTATCGTCGATGTCTTTCCCGCCGAAGAAAAGGAAATGGTCCGGGCGATGTTGTCCGAATCGCTGCAGGCGGTGATTTCGCAGACGCTCCTGAAAACCAAGGATGGCAGCGGCCGCGTCGCCGCGCATGAAATCATGCTCGGCACCCCCGCGATCCGTAACCTGATTCGGGAAGCAAAGATTGCACAGATGTATTCCGCCATCCAGACCGGCAGCAATATCGGCATGCAGACGCTGGACCAGAACCTGACCGACCTCGTGCGCCGCAATGTGATTTCGTCGGCAGCGGCACGCGCAGCAGCCAAGATTCCGGACAACTTCCCCGGCTAACGGGCAACAAGCCATAACAAGCGACAACAAGCATAAAGAACAGGAAGCAACATGGAACGCGATCAGGCCACCAAATTCATGCACGACCTGCTGCGGCTGATGCTCAGCAAAAACGGCTCCGACTTATTCATCACTGCCGAATTTCCGCCGGCGTTCAAGATCGACGGCAAGATGACGCCGGTCTCGAACCAGCCGCTGACCCCGACGCACACCGTCGAACTGGCGCGCGCGATCATGAACGACAAGCAAGCGGCGGAATTCGAAGCGACCAAGGAATGCAACTTCGCGATCAGCCCCGGCGGCCTCGGGCGTTTCCGCGTATCCGCCTTCGTGCAGCAAGGCAGGGTCGGCATGGTGTTGCGTACCATCACGACCACAATTCCAAAGCTCGAAGACCTCGGTGTGCCCGAAGTACTGAAAGAAGTCGCAATGACCAAGCGCGGCCTGGTGATCATGGTTGGCGCAACCGGATCGGGTAAGTCGACCACTCTGGCCGGCATGGTCGGCTACCGGAATGAAAACAGCTACGGCCATATCATCACGATCGAGGATCCGGTCGAGTACGTGCATCCGCACAAGAATTGCATCATCACGCAACGTGAAGTCGGCGTCGATACGGCCGACTGGTTTGCCGCACTGAAAAACACGCTGCGCCAGGCACCGGACGTGATCCTGATCGGTGAGATCCGTGATCGTGAAACCATGGATTATGCCGTCGCATTTGCGGAAACGGGCCACCTTTGCCTGGCCACCATGCACGCCAACAGCGCCAACCAGGCGCTGGATCGCATCATCAACTTTTTCCCCGAAGAGCGGCGCGCGCAACTTTTGATGGATTTGTCACTCAACCTCAAGGCGATGATCTCGCAACGCCTGGTGCCGCTGAAAGACACCAAGGGGCGTTGTGCCGCGGTCGAGGTGATGCTGAACTCGCCGTTGATTTCGGACCTGATCTTCAAGGGCGAAGTCCATGAGATCAAGGAGATCATGAAGAAGTCGCGCGAACTGGGCATGCAAACCTTTGACCAGGCCCTGTTCGACCTGTATGAGAACGGCAAGATATCGTATGAAGATGCCTTGCGTAACGCCGACTCGGTCAATGACCTGCGTCTGTCGATCAAGCTGCAGAGCAAGGATGCAAAGGGCCGTGACTTGAGCAAGGGTACCGAACACCTGGGGATCGTTTAAATGCCGACCGTCCATGACTTTACCGCCGAGAGCCTCGGTGGCGCCTCCGTCAAGCTTGCGGATTACCGCGGCAAGGTACTGCTGATCGTCAACACGGCCAGCAAATGCGGCTTTACACCGCAATACAAGGGGCTGGAAGCGGTGTACCAGCAGTTTCGTGACAAGGGTGTGGAAGTGCTGGGCTTTCCCTGCAACCAGTTCGGCTCGCAGGAGCCGGGTACCGAGGAAGAGATCGGCGCATTTTGCGAAAAGAATTTCGGTGTGACATTTCCGCTGTTCGCGAAAATCGATGTCAACGGCAGCAATGCGCATCCGCTGTACAAGCACCTGAAAAACGAAGCGCCCGGATTGATGGGCACCGAAGCAATCAAATGGAATTTCACCAAGTTTCTGGTGAAGAAGGATGGCACGGTGTACAAGCGCTATGCACCGCAGACCGATCCGAAAGACTTGACGGAAGATATAGAAAAACTGCTGGCGCAGTAGTTCATCATTGGTAGCGGTGGGTGGTGACAGGTTGTAGTTAACCTAGCCTGTGAACGGCCAAGTGGTTCTGCTCATACCGCACCGAGCAGCTTCAGCACGAGAGGCAGCAGCAAGGCAGTCAGCACGCCGGACAAGCCCATCGCGAGACCTGAAAACGCCCCCATCTCTTCGCTGACCTGAAACGCGCGTGCAGTCCCGATACCATGCGAAGTAACGCCGAGCGCAAAACCGCGCACGCCATGGTCATCGATCTTCATCAGGTTGAAAATCCAGCGCGCTGTCGACGCACCCAGTATGCCGGTCAGCATGACCAGCACCGCGGTCAGCGAAGGCAAGCCACCAATCTTTTCAGACACACCCATCGCGATCGGCATCGTCACCGCCTTGGGCGCCAGCGACAGGATGGTGGCGGGTGAAGCACCAAGCGCCCACGCCACACCCATCGCGGTTGCGATGGCGGCAGCTCCGCCCACCAAGGCACTGGTGATCAGTGCGAACCAGTTGCGCCTGAGTTTTTCCAGTTGCAGAAACAGTGGGATTGCCAGCGCGACAGTGGCGGGGCCCAGCAGGAAATGCACGAACTGGGCGCCTTCAAAATACGTGGGGTACTCGGTATGCGTGCCAACCAATACCGCTACCAGCAGCGCCACGGCGATGGCAACGGGATTGACCAGCGGATTGAATTTCGAGCGCGCATACATTGCATACGCGAATTGATAGGCCAGTAGCGTGGCAGTCAGCCACAGCAGGGGCGAGGCCGACAGGTAGACCCAAACCTTGGTCAGTCCCGGCGTCATTTCTGCAGCCCTCGCAACACCAATGCGGTCACTACCAGCGACACGGTGGCACTGATGACAAGTGCCGCAAGGATTGGCAGCCACTCGGTCGCCACGCGCTGTGCATGCACCATGATGCCCACGCCGGCCGGAATGAATAACAAGGAAAGATGCTTGAGGAATTCCAGTGTAGTGGGTGCGAGTCGCTGCGCCAGCGACGGACGCGCAACCAGGAAGCAGAACAGCAGCAGCATCCCGATGACAGGACCCGGTACAGGCAGGGAAAGACCATAGGCAATTGTTTCGCCTACGGTTTGGAATAGCAGAAGGATGGCAAAGGTATGGATCACGATGGCGTTGTCGGATTGAAAAACGCCTTTAGTGTATCGCTACTGCCCTGCTCGCGTTACGCTTACTGCCACGCCATGTTATGCCGCGCTGTGCGTAAATAGCACGGCGCGATGCTTAGCCGCTGCGGAAGCAATCGCGGCCCGCGTCCTTGGCTTGGTAAAGCGCACCATCAGCTCTCAGGCACACTGCACTGGCATGCTCGCTACCTGTCGACACCGCGATACCGATGCTGACCGATACACGCAGGGCCTGGCCTTGGGCGCTGACCGGTTCCCTGACGGCAACGATCAGCTTGTCGGCGATCGCCTGCGCCTCGGCTTGTGCCGCACCGCTCAGCCCTTCGAGAATAATGACGAATTCATCCCCACCCAGGCGTGCCACCGTATCTGTGCCTCGAATACTGTGCTTCAGGCGGCTGGCAATTTCGATCAGCACATCGTCACCGCCTGCATGCCCATATCCGTCATTGATGTTCTTAAAGAAATCGACGTCCACATACATCAGAGACAGCACCTGGCCCGTGCGTGCATTGCGTGCAAGCGCCTCTTCGAGTTTCTCTTCAAAATGCCGGCGATTCGGCAAGCCTGTCAGGGCGTCATAACGCGCAAGCTGGTTAAGTTGCTGTTCAACCGCCTTGCGTGACGAGATGTCGATCGTCAATGCGTACACGCCTTCAACCCTGCCATCCTTGATATGCGGAATGTAGGACGTTTCCAGATAGCGCCTGACATCCAACGCTTCTGACGTCATCTCGAACTGTACCGGCTTACCGGCCAGCGCCTTCCTGAAATGCGTCTCCGTCGCTTCAACCATGTGGGTTGGAAGCGCTTCGCTGGCTGTCATGCCGATCAGCGCCTGAGGATTGATACCCAGCCATGAGCGGTACGTTTCATTGGTAAAACGAAAACGACTATCCTTGTCGATATACGAAATCAACACCGGCAAGCTGTCAGCGATGGTGCGCAGCCTGTCGGTGCTTTCACGCAACTGCTCGGTGGTACGTTTCAGTTCGGTGATATCCTGGACCGCAGCCACCGCGCCGTTGACTTGTCCGCTGTTGTCACGCAAGGTCCTGGCGTTCACGATGACATGGCGCCGTCTATCCTCGCGTTCGATGGTCAGCTCAAGGTTCTGCACTGACTCCCCCTTCAACGCAAGGGCAAGTGCAGGTTCCTGCAGCTTACTGGCATGCGTTCCATACAAGCCTGAAGTGACAGCCCATTCCTCCAGTGACAAACCACGCGCATCGTCGATCGAAATCAGCTCCCTCAGCGCGCGGTTCGCCAGCATGATGGTGCCTGTCGCATCGCACACCTTGACCCCGACATCGATTGTTTCGAGGATGGCGTTCAGGAGTTGCCGCTCTTGCTCCAGCTTGCGCTCGAGTTGCTTGCGGTCAGATATGTCATGCAAGAAGGCGTGGAAGTGATAGCGGTCGCCCTGCTTGTTGGCGCCGATGGTCATTTCAACCGTCAGGATGGTGCCGTCACGGCGCAGCGCCGGCAGCTCGGTGCGATTGCTGGCGCCCGATAAGCTACCTTGGCGCACGAACTGCGCCATGCGCTCGTGATGCTCGGCGCGTGCATGGCCTGCCACAATCAGGTCTACCGCGTTCAACCCGAGTGCTTCACGCTCGGTCCAGCCAAAGGTTTTTTCTGCTTGCCTGTTCCATTCGGTGATACGCCCGTCCTGGTCCATTCCGACGAAGGCTTCATTGGCATTGTCGATGAACTGGCGGATACGCTCCTCATTGGCATGCCTGTGCTCCTGCGCCTCATGTTCTTCAGTTACATCGAGCACGATGCCGGTAAAGGCAATTTCCTTATTGGAGATCTGTGTCGGCGACGATGTGCACTTGATCCAGCGCACCGAGCCGTCGGGACGCAGCAAGCGTCCTTCAAAAGACCATTCGGCATGATTGGCCACCGCGTCCCGAACGCTGTTGGCGAAGATTGCCATGTCGTCAGGATGCACCGGGGTGCGCGTCCAGTCAGCCATCAATGCCGCCGCAGGAACCCCGAACATTTCATCGCAACGGCTGCTGATGTAGTTGTAGCCCTGGGCACCATTACTCCGCGAATACCACTGGAAAATCAAGGCCGGTATGCGTGACGTGATCTGTCGCAGATGCACTTCCCGATTGCGCAACTCTTCCTGCGCGCGGACCCGCTCGGTGATGTCCTCGATAATGCCGACGTAGTTCAGCAATCGCCCGTCCTTGTCGCGCACCGGCGCCATCAGCAATTCGTTGTAGAACAGCTGGCCATTCTTGCGGTAATTGCGCAGGACCACCTGGGATTCCTTGCCTGCGGCCATTGCCTCATTTAATACCTTGAGCGCGCCCTGCTCACGGTCGCTGCCATGCAGGAATTGACAATTGCGGCCCAGGACTTCGATTTGCGCATATCCGGTGATGCGTTCGAAGGCAGGATTGCAGTAGACAATCGGACTATCCGGCAGGTTAGGATCAGTGATCAGGATTCCGTTGCTGGCGGCACGCAAGGCATCACCCTGCACCCGTAATCGTTCCTGAATATCCTGTTGCCGCGTCACGTCGCGGACGACACAATACAGGTCGCCATTGCCGGCGACACGCGTATTCCATTCGAGCCAGCGGTAGTCGCCCGATTTGTGACGGTAGCGATTCCGGAATCCCTTGAGCGGCCGACCCTGATACACGGCATGGGTTTCAGCGGAGGTACGTGAACGATCTTCAGGATGAACAAACTCGAGGAACGGTCGCGACACCAGCTCATGACCGGACCATCCCAGAGTTTGAGTCCATGCGTCGTTGACTTTTTCGAGATAACCCATGCGGCCGGTAATGGCCAGCATATCGGGAGCAAGGTCGAAGAAAGCCTCGCGATCGGCCTCGGCACGCTTGCGGACGGAGATATCCTGAATCTGCGCGATGAACAGCTCGGGTTGGCCGCTTTCATGGCGCACCAGCGAGCAGGTCAGCATGGCCCAGACCGAGTGTCCGTTGCGATGGATATAACGTTTTTCGAGGTTGTAAAAAGGGATTTCCCCCTTTACCAGTTCATCGGCCAGATGAAGATCGATGTCGAGGTCATCCGGATGCGTGATGTCCTGGAAAGACATCGCTTCGAGTTCCGCCTTTGTATAACCGACAATGCGCGCCAGCGCTTCATTGGCATCGATAAAGCGACCGTCGAGGCTGGTCAGCGCCATCCCGATCGCGGAATGCTCGAATGCATGTTGAAATAAATCCTGTCGTTCAGTGCTCACGCAACGCTCTCCGCAATGAGGGCGCGCCATGTGGTCATGCAGCGCCCGCCTTGTGTTGTTCGACCGCTATCAAGTGCTTGTACTCACAGGTGCATGCTGCGAAGTGCAGATGCCGCTATAACAAGAGGTCAAGCGTTCAACTCGCTCCGGTCGTTTTGGGAACAGGGAGAAGTAGCGGTCAGGACCATTGACCAGCGGCAGCCGGAATGGTTCTCAATGGAAATGTTAACTGCGGGATGCGGCAGGACGATGAAGGCATAGGGACGACTGTTTGCAAGGATTGGGGCAAACAGTGTCCACGAATATTCTTGAGTGCAACAATATTGTATCAGCGTGCCGATGTTAAGGCGGTATCAATCAGTTCAATCCAATGACTGACTTGCATGTCAGTTCCCGACTGCAGATGCGTCTGGCAGCCGATGTTCGCCGACACGATCATGTCCGGCTTGGTAGCCTGCAGGTTGGCCAGTTTATTGTCACGCAACTGATACGCCATCTCCGGCTGCAATACCGAATAGGTACCCGCCGAGCCGCAGCACAGATGGCTGTCCGCGCATAGCTGCACGTCGACGCCCGCCATGCGCAGCAATTGCTCGACCTTGCCGCGAATCTGCTGACCATGCTGCAAGGTGCAGGGCGGATGGAAGGCAACGCGCTTGCTGATTTTGCCTTTCAGCTTTTGCTGCAGTTCCGTTTCGAATGCCGGCAGGATTTCGCTGATGTCGCGCGTCAGTTCGGAAATGCGTTTGGCCTTGGCAGCATAATCATCGTCATGCGCCAGCAGATGGCCGTATTCCTTGACCGTGGCGCCGCAGCCGGAAGCATTCATCACGATCGCTTCGACGCCGGCTTCCACATGGGGCCACCAGGCGTCGATGTTGTTGCGCATGTCATTCAAGCCGCCATCGTGGTCGTTCAGGTGGTAACGGATCGCGCCGCAGCAGCCCGCCTTGGGCGCGACGATCAGTTGCACGCCAAGCGCGTCGAGCACGCGGGCAGTTGACGTATTGATATTCGGTGCCATCGACGGCTGCACGCAACCGTCCAGCAACAGCATCTTGCGCGCATGCTGGTTGGTCGGCCACGCGCCGGCATTCTGCTTTGCCGGTACCTTGTTCTGCAAAACCTTGGGCAGCAGCGGGCGCACCATCTGGCCGACCTTCATCGCCGGCGAGAACAGCCACTTGCGTGGCAGCGCTTCTTTTAAAGCATTGCGTACCAGGCGTTGCGACAAGGGACGCGGCACCTGATCTTCGACGATCTTGCGGCCGATGTCGACCAGGCGTCCGTATTGCACGCCCGATGGACAGGTGGATTCGCAATTGCGGCAAGTCAGGCAGCGATCGAGGTGGGTCTGGGTCTTTTGCGTCGCCGGCTTGCCTTCAAGCACCTGCTTCATCAGGTAGATGCGGCCACGGGGACCGTCCAGCTCATCGCCCAGCAATTGATAAGTAGGACAAGTCGCGGTGCAAAAACCGCAATGCACGCACTTGCGCAGGATGGCGTCGGCTTCTTCGCCTTCGCGCGTGTTCTTGATGAAATCAGCGAGGTTGGTTTGCATGCTTAGAACTCGGTGTACATCCGTCCGGGATTAAAAATCCCGGATGGATCAAAGGCATTCTTGAGGTGGCGGTGGATCTTGCCGACCGCAGGCGCGAGCGGATGAAACACACCGAGCGACTTGTCGCCGCCACGGAACAGGGTGGCGTGTCCACCAACCTGTTCGGCAGCGGAGCGGATGGCATCGGCAGGCAGTTCGGTACGCAGCCAGCGTTGCGCGCCGCCCCACTCGACCAGATGTTCTCCCTCCAGCGCCAGCGGTGGCGTGACCGACGGCACGGACAGCCGCCACAGCGCGTTGGGGCCGGTCGTCGCGCCGAAAAATTCGTTGTTGTGGTTGCGCAGCGCTTCCCAGAAGCCGGCAGCCTGGCTTTCTTCTTCGCCACCCATCTTTTGTTTCGCGGAGCTGACCGCCGCTTCCGCACCCGACAGGCGCACGATCAATACGCCGCCATGCCAGGCGCTTGCCGATATTGGCAGCGGCAGGCCGCCCCATTTGTTGAGTTGTTCGATGGCTTCGGCCTTGCCCATCTCATAGCGCAATGTCGTTTCTGCAAACGGCTTCGGCAGCACCTTCAGCGACACTTCGAGGATCAGCCCGAGCGTGCCGAGCGAGCCGCAGAGCAAGCGTGACACATCGTAGCCGGCGACGTTCTTCATCACTTGTCCACCAAAATGCAGCACGTCTCCCTTGGCATCCATCAGCACGGCGCCGAGCACGAAGTCGCGCACCGCACCGACAGCCTGCCGGCGCGGTCCGGACAAGCCTGCCGCGACCACGCCGCCTATGGTGGATGCTGCGCCGAAGCGTGGCGGCTCGAACGCCAGCATCTGATTATTTTTGTCCAGCACCGCCTCCATGTCGGATAGCAATGTGCCGGCGCGCGCGGTGATCACCAGTTCTGTCGGGTCGTAGGCAATGATGCCGGCGTACTCCCGGGTATCGAGGATTGCGCCGCTCAGCGCCTGGCCGTACCAGTCCTTGGTGCCGCCACCACGGAGTCGCAGCGGCGTCTTGTTCGCCGTTGCCGAGGTGATCGTGTCTCGATAAAGTTGCAGAGCCTGTTCCATGAAATGTCCTAAAAGCGCGGCAGGTCGGCAAACTTCAGTTGCCCGCGTTTGACGTGCATCTTGCCGTATTCGGCGCAGCGGTGAAGGGAAGGAATCGCCTTGTCCGGATTGAGGAGGAAAGCGGTATCGAACGCCCGTTTCACCGCGAAGAAGGCTTCTCGCTCGGCCGGAGAATACTGGACGCACATCGAGTTGATCTTTTCGATGCCGACCCCGTGTTCGCCGGTGATGGTGCCGCCGACCTCGACGCACAATTCGAGGATGTCGGCACCGAACGCTTCGGCGCGTTCGAATTCACCCGGTGTATTGGCATCGAACAGGATCAGCGGATGCAGGTTGCCGTCGCCGGCATGAAAGACGTTGGCGCAGCGCAGTCCGTACTTGCTTTCCATTTCGGTAATACGCAACAGCACTTCCGCCAGGTTCTTGCGCGGGATGGTGCCGTCCATGCAGTAATAGTCGGGCGAAATACGGCCCGCGGCCGGAAACGCGTTCTTGCGGCCCGACCAGAACTTGAGGCGCTCGGCTTCGTTTTGCGACACGGCAATGGCGGTCGCGCCGGAGGCTTTGAGCACTTCCGTCATGCGTGCGATTTCTTCCTCTACCTCTTCCGGGATGCCGTCGGACTCGCACAGCAGGATGGCTTCGGCATCGGTATCGTAGCCAGCCTTGACGAAAGGCTCCACCATACGCGACGAGGTCTTGTCCATCATTTCCAGGCCGGCCGGGATGATGCCGGCGGCGATCACGTTTGCCACAGCGTCGCCGCCTTTGACCACATCATCGAACGAGGCCATGATCACGCGCGCCAGCTGCGGCTTCGGCACCAGTTTGACGGTGACTTCGGTGACCACGCCCAGCATGCCCTCAGAACCGATGAAGACTGCCAGCAGGTCGAGCCCGGGCGCATCCAGCGCGCCGCCGCCAAGTTCTACGATCTCGCCATCGATGGTGATCATGCGCACACGCAGCACGTTGTGGACCGTCAGGCCGTACTTCAGGCAATGCACGCCGCCGGAGTTTTCAGCCACATTGCCGCCGATGGTGCAGGCAATCTGTGACGAGGGATCGGGCGCATAGTACAAGCCGTGCGGCGCGGCGGCTTCCGAGATGGCGAGGTTGCGCACACCGGGCTGCACGACCGCAGTACGCGAAGTGGAGTCGAGCTGCAGAATCTTGTTGAGCTTGGCGGTCGAGACGACGACACCGTCGGCGATCGGCATCGCGCCGCCCGACAGGCCGGTGCCTGCTCCACGCGGGACGATGGGCACCTTCAGGTCGCGGCAAGTCTTGAGCACATCGATTATCTGTGCCTCGTTTTGCGGCAGCACCACAACCATCGGCAGCTGGCGATACGCCGACAAGCCATCGCATTCGTAGGGACGGGTATCTTCTTCGTTGAACAATACGCAACCCGCAGGCAGCAGCTTGTCCAGTGCGGCAACGACTTCACGCTGGCGTTCAAGGGTAAATCGGGGATGTGCAGGTGCGGGGGCGTTCATGACCGGCTCCAGAGGGTGATCCGAAAGTGTAGCGAAATACGGCTTGGCTGAGTGGCAATTACGAACAGTGACCGCTGAAAAGCTTTATGGGGAAGCCTGAATAATTTTCACCGAAGGCCACGACGGGCCATTGGATGCAGGCAAGGATTATCGCAATAACCGTTGCACACTGCAGACGATGAAGCTGCTAAAGGCGATGTGGTAGCGCTGCCTTGCCCGATTTAGCAACGATTAAAAGTTTCAATTGCGCACAACCCGTCCGCGTTCGCCGCCGCATCGGCGCGTGACGCGTTTTACAGCTTGCCGAAGGTGTCGCGCAACCACTCGATGAAAACCCTCACCTCGGGCCGCGTGCGGACCTGCGGTTCATAGACGACGTAGTAAGCATGCGGCGGCGTTTTCAGCTCAATGTCCTTGAACAGATGGACGATCTCGCCGCTGGCCAGCAGGTCCTGCACGAAGTGCTTACGCGTCAGGCCGACGCCATGTCCGTGCCGCACCGCTTCAAGCAGCAAGCCAAGATCATCCAGGCGCAAGCCATTTGATGGTTCCGGCCAGTCCAGCCCCGCCACTTCGAACCATGGCTGCCAAGGCTCCAGCGCGGAGCGCAGCAAGGTCACCTTTTTCAGGTCGGCGGGTGTGTCGAGTCCACCTGCTTTTGCGAGGTAGGCCGGACTCGTGACCGCGAACGTCGGTTCTTCAAAAAGCTTTTCAGTGACCGTATCGAAGTACTTGCCCGCGCCGAAGCGAATTTCAACATCGCTTTCCGACAGGCTGAGGTCGTACAAGGGAACGGAGAGAAACAGTTCAAGCACGATCTCGGGATGGAGCGCCGCGAACTCCGAGAGCCGAGGCACCAGCAGGCAGCGTGCGAAAGTGGGGGTTACGGTGACCTTGATCCGCGGTTGCGCCGGTGCTGTGCGATGCGGCAATGGAAAATCGCTCAGTGTGCGCAAGGCTGCCTTCACCACATCAAGATACCGCCGGCCGAACTCGGACAGGCTGACCGCCCTGCCGTCGCGCAGGAACAGGCGCTCGCCGACAAACTCTTCCAGCAGCCGGATCCGGTGCGACAAGGCCGAGGGCGTGATGCAGAGTTCCTCCGCAGCAAGAGCAAAGGAACCATGTCGGGCGGCAGCCTCGAAAGCGGACAAAGCATGAACCGGAGGAAGGCGTTGGGCCATATGGGCAATTAAGTTGATGTTCGGGACCGGAGCGCACCAGCGATACTGCACGCCCTGCCTGTCGTGCACGACGTTACCAGGGCGGTGTGCAGCCTCACAGCTTCAGCCTTACCACTGAATGATCTTGCCGGGATTCAGGATATTTTTGGGGTCAAAGGCATGTTTGAGGATGCGCATGCTTTCGATGGCTTCTTCACCGTGTTCCTGCACCAGGAAATCCATCTTGTGCATTCCCACGCCATGTTCGCCGGTACAGGTGCCATCCATGGAAATGGCGCGGGCCACCATGCGGGCATTGACGCCTTCCGCCTTGGCGACATCAGCCGCATCATTCGGATCGACCATCATCAGCACATGGAAATTGCCGTCACCCACATGGCCGATGATGGAATAGATCATATCGTTCTTTTCGCAATCGGCCTTGGTGTCGAGGATGCATTCCGCGAGGCGGGAAATCGGCACGCAGCAATCGGTCGAGATCGCCCGCCCGCCGGGACGCATCTGCAGCATCGCGAAATACGCATTGTGCCGGGCGGTCCACAGGCGGGTACGGTCTTCCGGCCGGGTTGCCCATTCAAAACCGATAGCGTTGTACTCGGCGGCAATTTCCTGGACCAGCTGCGCCTGTTCGGCAACGCCGTTTTCACTGCCGTGAAATTCGAACAGCAGCAACGGCTTTTCAGGCAGGCCAAGCTTGTCGTGTGCATTGATCGAACGCACGCTGTTTTCATCCAGAAATTCGACACGGGCGACCGGCACACCCATCTGTATCGTGCGGATCACCGAATTGACCGCTTCGGCGGTCGATGGAAATGAGCAGACGGCAGCAGACACTGCTTCCGGTTGCGGGTAGATCCTGACCGTGACTTCGGTAATGATGCCCAGTGTGCCTTCGCTGCCGACAAAGATGCGGGTCAGGTCGTAACCGGCGGACGACTTCTTTGCACGCGTGCCGGTCTTGATGACGCGACCATCCGAGGTCACCACCGTGAGCGCCAGGGTGTTTTCACGCATGGTGCCGTAGCGCACGGCGTTGGTGCCTGACGCACGGGTTGCGGCCATACCGCCGAGCGAAGCATCGGCGCCTGGGTCAATCGGGAAAAACAAACCGGTATCGCGGATTTCCTGGTTGAGTTGCTTACGGGTCACACCTGCCTGGACGGTTACGGTCTGGTCTTCCGCATGCACGGCCAGCACCTGGTTCATCTGCGACAGGTCGATGGTGACACCACCGCGCAAGGCGAGGATGTGCCCCTCCAGCGAAGTACCGGTGCCGTAGGGAATGACGGGAACATCATGACTTGCGCAAAGTTTGACCGTCTGCGCCACTTCCTCGGTGGTTTGTGCGAATACCACCGCATCGGGCAGCATCGGATCATAGGACGACTCATCGCGGCCGTGGTGTTCCCGCATGGCTTGCGAGGTCGACAGGCGATCTTCGAAGATGGATTCGAGTGCGGCCAGCAATTCGGCCGGAAGCGGCCTCTTGAGTGACGAGGCGGTGGCGGGATGGTTCATGGATGTCTCCGTTTTTGCGGGCGTTTGCCTGATTTTACTCCCTTGCGCCTGCGTCAACATCGTCACTTGCGCGACTGCATGGCGATCGGTTTTACCGTATGCTGGATGTTTTCATTTAACTATCACCATCATGGGCAACCGACTCTCAAAAATCGCGACGCGTACTGGCGATAACGGCACCACCGGCCTGGGCGATGGCAGCCGTGTCGGCAAGGACAGCTTGCGTGTTCACGCCATGGGCGACGTCGATGAACTCAACTCCCACATCGGCCTGCTGCTGTGCGAAGAGCTGCCGCCGGCGCTGCGCGACGAGCTTGTCTCGATCCAGCATGATCTGTTCGATCTTGGCGGCGAGCTATGTATTCCCGGCTACACGCTGATCACCGACGTGCATGTGGCGCGGCTGGACACGTTGCTGGCGAAATACAATGCTGATTTGCCACCGCTGAAGGACTTCATCCTTCCGGCGGGTTCGCGTGGCGCGGCGCTTGCGCATGTTTGCCGCACGATATGCCGTCGTGCCGAGCGCGCGATTGTCAGTCTGGGGAATAGCGAAAAGATCAATGACAATCCGCGCCAGTATATGAACCGGTTGTCGGATTTGATGTTTGTGTTGTCGCGCGTGTTGAATCGGTTCGCGGGGGGGAGCGATGTGTTGTGGGAGAAGGAGAGGAAGCGGGATGTTTGAAATGTGTGGTCTGTGAAGGGGTTGGCTGACGCTTGATCATTCCACGCGCTTCGTTGAGGTCGTCTGGTGTTTGATACGCACAACTCCCTTCTTTGAGTTCGTCAGCTGCTTGACACGCACTACCCCATCCTAGCCTTCCCCCTGCAAGGGGGAAGGGACCGGGCGGTGCAGGCGCGAAGGTAGGAGCACTTGACTCACGTCGTGCATAGAGGCTGTGGTGGTTGTTCCCCTGTGCCGACGCCAAAAGAGTGCGTGTCAAAACGGATAAAGAAGCGAAACCTGTCTGAGCCGTAGGCGAGTTTGTTTCGCTTCCCGTTTTGGCGCGAACTCTTTTGGGAACCCGAAGGGCGGCGAACCGGGGTCGCCTTTCTTGGCTTACTTTCTTTGGCGAAGCAAAGAAAGTAAGTGGCCCGCCGGGGCCAGTCCCGGCTAGCATCAACGGAGAGCTAACAGTTGGGAATCACCGAAGAAAAACAGCGGTACTAAAAAGCAAAACCACCCCTCAGTTATTCACCACCAACCTCGGTTCCCCCTTCCCAAACCTCTTCCGCACAGAAGCCACAATCCCCTTGGCATCCAACCCACACATCCCCAGCAACACCCCCGCATCCCCATGATCAATAAACCGATCAGGCAACCCGAGATGCAATACCGGCTTCACAATCCCCGCCTCCGCCAGCGCCTCGGCAACAGCCGACCCGGCACCACCCATCACAGCACCTTCCTCGACAGTTACGAACGCCGCATGCGTCTGTGCCAGCTCTTTCACCAGTTCCACATCCAGCGGCTTGATAAACCGCATATTCACCACAGTCGCATCGAGTTCCTCGCCTGCGGCAAGCGAAGGCGCAACCATCGTACCGAAGGCAAGAATCGCAATCTCCTTACCTTCACGACGAACTTCCCCCTTACCCAATGGCAGCGTGACGAGCGACTTGTCGATCGCCGCACCAATACCGGACCCACGCGGATATCGCACCGCAGCCGGCCCCTTATATTCGTACGCGGTCGACAGCATCTGCCGGCACTCATTCTCGTCCGACGCTGCCATCACCACCATATTCGGAATACAGCGCAGATAGGCAATATCGTAATTACCCGCGTGCGTTGCACCATCAGCGCCGACTAATCCGGCACGATCAAGCGCAAACGTCACATCCAGGTTTTGCAAGGCAACGTCATGGATGAGCTGGTCATATCCGCGCTGCAGGAAAGTCGAATAAATCGCGACTACAGGCTTCAGACCTTCACAGGCAAGGCCACCCGCAAACGTCACCGCATGCTGTTCAGCGATCCCAACGTCATAGTAACGATCAGGATAGCGCTGCTCGAACTGCACCAGACCTGACCCTTCGCGCATTGCCGGAGTAATGCCGATCAGGCGCGAATCCTTTTCCGCCATGTCGCACAGCCAATCACCGAATACCTGCGTATAGGTCACCTTGCCGGCACCGCCCGGCTTGATGCCTTCGGCCGGATTGAACTTGCCCGGTCCGTGATACAGCACCGGATCAACCTCCGCCAGCTTGTAACCTTGGCCCTTGCGCGTCACGACGTGCAGGAATTGCGGTCCTTTCAGATTCCTCAGGTTCTGCAAAGTGGGTACCAGCGATTCAAGATCATGGCCGTCGATCGGACCGATATAGTTGAAGCCGAATTCTTCGAACATCGTGGCCGGGACCACCATGCCCTTCGCATGCTCTTCCAGGCGTTTGGCCAGTTCCAGCATGGGAGCGGGCAGCACGGTCTTGCCGACGTTTTTCGCCGCCGCATAAAACTTGCCGGACATCAGGCGCGCCAGATAACGATTGAGTGCGCCGACCGGCGGCGAGATCGACATATCGTTGTCGTTGAGGATCACCAGCAGGTTGACATCGTCGTAGACACCGGCATTGTTGAGCGCTTCGAATGCCATGCCGGCCGTCATCGCCCCATCGCCGATCACGGCGATCGCATGACGGTTTTCGCCCTTGGTCTTTGCCGCCAACGCCATCCCGAGCGCCGCCGAAATCGAGGTCGACGAATGCGCGGTGCCGAAGGTGTCGTATTCGCTTTCGTCACGGCGCGGAAAGCCGGAAATGCCGTTGAACTGCCGCAGCGTAGTCATGCGGTCGCGTCGTCCGGTCAGTATCTTGTGCGGATAGGTCTGGTGGCCGACATCCCAGACGATGCGGTCTTCCGGCGTGTTGAAGACATAATGCAAGGCAATCGTGAGTTCGACCGTGCCGAGATTGGAGGACAGATGTCCGCCGGTCTGCGATACCGAATCGAGCACGAAGGCGCGCAGTTCATCCGCGAGTGGCTTGAGCTGGTTACGCGATAGTTTTCGCAGGTCGGCCGGACCGTCGATTTTCTTGAGCAAGTTCATCCTAGGCTTTCCGTTGCACGATCAGGTCTGCGATCTCACGCAGCCGACGCGCTTTTTCTCCGAACGGCATGAGCGCATGATGCGCGTCATTCCGCAATTTTTCCGCCAGGGTCTTCGATTCTTCGAGGCCGAGGATCGATACATATGTTGGCTTGTTATCCGCGGCATCCTTGCCGGCGGTTTTGCCCAGTGTCGCCGAGTCAGCGGTTGCATCCAGCACGTCGTCGACCACCTGGAATGCCAGTCCGATTGCCGCAGAGTACGCATCCAGCGCCGCCATCTCCGCAGCGGACAGCGCCTTCCCGGCGAGACCGCCCAGCAGTACCGAAGCACGCAGCAACGCGCCGGTCTTGAGCTGGTGCATGCGCTCGAGTTCGCCGAGCGACAGCGCCAAGCCAACACTGGCAAGGTCGATTGCCTGTCCGCCGCACATACCCGCAGAGCCGGATGCCTGTGCCAGCAGAGCCAGCATTGACACCCTTCGTGCAGCGCTGTTGTTCTGCTCCTCGATACCTTCCGCCAGCACGATGAACGCCTGCGACTGCAGGGCATCCCCTACCAACAGGGCAGTCGCCTCGTCATATTTCACGTGCACGGTGGGCTTGCCGCGCCGCAATGCATCGTCATCCATGCATGGCATGTCGTCATGCACCAGCGAATATGCGTGAATCATTTCCACCGCTGCGGCGGCGCGCTGCAATGTCTTCGTATCGGCGTCAAACAGGTCGCCAGCGGCAAACACCAGCAGCGGCCGTATGCGCTTGCCACCATCCAGCACCGCATAACGCATTGCCTCGTGCAGCCGGTTCGGCACCGTGGCGGGAGATGGGAGGAAGGCAGCAAGGGCATCTTCCATCATCGACTGGACATGCTTCATCCAGTCGCTAAAATTTGCGGATGCCGCTGTCATTCATCCGTCCCGGAAAGTTGGCCGCCATCACCGTCGCTGGCGAAGGGCTTGAGCATCTCGCCTTCCAGCACCTTGACCTGGCTATCCACCTTATCGAGCTGACCGGCGCAGAACTTCACCAGTTCGGATCCGCGCTTATAAGCTGCGACAGACGCTTCCAGAGGCAGTTCACCAGCTTCCATTTGTGCAACAAGCTGTTCCAGCTCGGCCATGGCATCCTCAAAAGAAGCAGGTTGCTCGGAAGGCGCTGATTTTTTAGACATAGTGGACAATTTTGAAGTGTAGCCCGATATTTTAGAACAAACCATCTGATGCAGTTGGATTGCGGCAATCGGAAATGTCGCATTTACCTCGTCGAAAAGGCCGTTTTTGTGACTTAGATCAACACCAGATAGATGTTTGGCAACTTTACATCGGCCTGGAAGTCCTAATCTAATGGGGAATGGTGTAAAAAGCCCTTTGCGCCATATTCATACGTGGTAACCTCTGATCAGCATGCGACTCCATCCTTTTATCCCCCTCCCTCGCGACGGACCGACAACAGTCAGTAAAGCAACACTCTGAGGTATAATCCTCGGTTCTGTCCAAAATTTCCGTTTCATCTTATTTGATACTGGTTTTTGCGGATTCTTTCTCTCTTAGGTTGGTGCAAATTAATTTGGGGGTGGGGATGTCCGATCTGGCTAATGTCGCCAATCTGGCGCGATCCAACGCGCAACTTCCGGTCAACGTCTACTTCGACGACACACTGTTACAGCAGGAAATCAAGCAGCTTTTCCAGGGTGGCCCGCGTTATGCCGGTCACGAGCTGCAGGTGCCAAACGTTGGCGATTACGCCACGCTGGCATGGGAAAACGAAGGCCGCATGCTGGTGCGTAACCAGCATGGCATTGAATTGCTGTCCAATGTCTGCCGCCATCGTCAGGCAAAAATGTTCGATGGCCGTGGTAACGCAAACAATATAGTCTGTCCGCTGCATCGTTGGACTTACGATCTCAAGGGTGACCTCATCGGCGCGCCGCATTTCGGCGAAACGCCGTGCCTGAACCTGTCGCGCACGCCACTGCAGAACTGGAACGGCCTGCTGTTCGAGCAAAACGGTGTCGATGTCGGCAAGATCATGTCCAGACTGGGTGTGGCGAAGGATCTCGACTTCAGCGGTTACATGCTGGACCATGTCGAGGTGCATGACTGCGACTACAACTGGAAAACCTTTATCGAGGTCTATCTCGAGGATTACCATGTCGAGCCATTTCATCCTGGCCTTGGCAGCTTCGTCGCCTGTGATGACCTGCGCTGGGAATTCGGCGAACACTACAGCGTACAAACTGTAGGCGTCAATCATGCGCTCGCCAAGTTCGGCACACCGAAGTACAAGAAGTGGCAGGAACAAGTGCTCAAGTTCCGCAATGGCGAACCGCCTCCGTATGGGGCGATCTGGCTGACGCTGTATCCGAACATCATGGTCGAGTGGTACCCGCACGTGCTGGTGGTCTCGACCGTCTGGCCGGACGGCCCGCAAAAAACGCGGAACGTCGTCGAGTTCTATTATCCCGAGGAAATCGTGCTGTTCGAGCGTGATTTCATCGCGGCCGAACGCGACGCCTATATGGAAACCTGCATTGAAGATGACGAGATCGGCATGCGCATGGACGCCGGACGCCGCATCCTGATGCAGCGCGGCACCAGCGAAGTCGGACCTTACCAGTCCCCGATGGAAGACGGGATGCAGCACTTCCATGAGTGGTATCGCAGTCGTATTGCGCTGTAAATTTACGCGGCAATCTCGTGCCGAAATTTGCGGTGGCCGCAGGGCGGATGATGCATGCATCATCCGCCCTGCTCTACTGCATCCCTTCACTTTGTCCTGGCGATAGACTGGCCTGTGCGCCCGCACAGATGCGCGTATCATCGAGGTCTTCCAAAAGCCCGTAGAAACCTCACGGTATCGACTCTCCTATGCAATCACTCTGGATGCTGTTTGCCAGCTTCGCGTTTTCCCTCATGGGGGTCTGCGTCAAGCTGGCGTCTTCCGTCTATTCTGTTTCTGAAATCGTCATGTACCGCGGAATTGTCGGGGTACTATTCCTTGGCGGCCTGATCGCCGTGCGCGGCGGCACCTTTCGCACTTCGCTGCCATGGCATCATCTCTGGCGCGGGATCGTTGGCGTCACGGCGTTGTCGATGTGGTTCTGGTCCATCGGTCGCCTGCCGCTCTCAACCGGCATGACACTCAATTACATGTCCCCGATCTGGATCGCCGCCATCCTGTTTGTCGTCGGATGGTGGCGTGGACAAAGCCGTTTCGAATGGGGTCTGACTGCAGCCATTCTGCTCAGCTTCATCGGTGTCACCATGTTGTTACGCCCGGCGTTCAGCGCCGATCAATGGCTGGCCGGACTGGTCGGCCTTGGTTCCGGCTTCATTTCCTCGCTCGCCTATTTACAGGTGCGCCAGCTTGGTCAGCTTGGCGAACCGGAATATCGTGTCGTGTTTTATTTTTCGCTGATCGGATTGCTAAGCGGTATTGCTGGCGTCGTACTCAATACGATGAACGGCCATCCTGCGGTGTGGCAGGCGCACGACATCAAGGGCGTGCTGCTGCTGCTCGCGATCGGTGTGTCCGCCACCCTCGCGCAAATGGCAATGACACGCGCCTACCGACTGGGCAAGACCTTGGTTACGGCCAATCTGCAATACACCGGCATTGTATTTTCGACTGCATGGGGCATTTTGATCTGGGACGATGCTCTGAGCTGGCTCGGCTGGAGCGGGATCGCCATCATTCTTTTTAGCGGCCTTGCCGCGACCTATTACAATACGCGCAACAGTGCTGCGCCGGCCAAGGCCAGCGTCACGCAAGCCAATGACCCGATAGCTACTGAAGTGTAGAGGAGATGTTCATGCCGTACACCACACTGATTTCCGCCCAGGACCTTGCCCGGCACCACCAGGACCCGGCCTGGGTGATCATTGATTGCCGACACGACTTGACCAATCCCGACGCCGGTGCTGACGCCTATGCCAGCGGCCATATACCGGGCGCGCGCTTCGCCAACATCGATACCGACCTCTCCGACAAAAGCCCTGGCCCGCATGGCGAGTTCCGTGGACGGCATCCGCTGCCGCAGCCGACCGCCTTTGTTGAAACACTGCGCCGCTGGGGTGTCAATCACAGTTCACAGGTCATTGCCTACGATGCACACGGCGGCATGTTTGCGGCGCGCCTGTGGTGGATGTTGCGCTGGGTCGGCCATGAAGCAGTGGCTGTCCTCGATGGCGGACTCGCCGCATGGCAGGCGCTTGGGTTACCGCTGTCCACCGACGCCGTTGCGCCGGCACGCGGCAATGTCGAGCCACATTATCCGATCGTCACGACAGTCAATGTCGATGACGTCCTCGCCAACGTCAAGAACCCGGTCCGGACCATCATCGATGCGCGCGCACCCGACCGTTTCCGTGGCGAGAACGAGACGCTCGACCCGGTTGGCGGTCACATTCCTGGTGCAAAAAACCGCTTCTTCAAGGACAACCTGACGGCTGAAGGCCGCTTCAAGCCGTCGAATGAACTGCGCGAGGATTTCTCTGCGCTGGTCACCTCACCGGAAACCAGCATCGTGCAATGCGGCTCCGGCGTAACGGCTTGCCACAACCTGCTGGCAATGGAAATTGCCGGGCTGTCAGGCGCAGCTTTGTATCCGGGATCCTGGAGCGAATGGTGCGCCGACCCGGCGAGGCCGGTGGCAAAGGGCGCGTAAGCGCACTACCTGCGTTTTCTCCCCTTCAAGACGACCCGCGTAAGGGGAGGTTTAGCGTGGAATGGAGTTGGGATTAATGCCCATGACTTTGCCCTGTTAAAAACAGCACCACCCCCACTCCCACAGCAATCAGCACCACCTGCGGAATCGTTTCCCGCAACGTGGCCCTGCGCTGCATCTGTGGCATCAAATCACTCACCGCAATATAAATAAACCCTGAAGATGCAAACACCAGCACAAACGGCACCCAGTTAGTGGCCTGCTCCAGCGTGAAGTACCCCAGCACGCCTCCCACCACTGCCATCAGGCTGCACAACAAGTTGTACACGTAAGCCCGCGTGCGCGTGAATCCCGCATTCAGCAGCACGATGAAATCACCGATCTCCTGCGGAATTTCATGCGCAATAATCGCCACACCAGTAATCACGCCCAAGCTGGGATCAGCCAGAAACGCCGCCGCAATCAGGATGCCATCCGTGAAGTTGTGCAAGCCATCGCCAACCAGAATCATCCACCCCGCCTTGCCAGCTTCATGCGCATCGTGCCCATGTTCATGGCCGTGCCCATCGCCTTCATAGTGATGTGAATGCCGCAGAATCGCGAATTTTTCCAGTAGAAAGAAGCCCAGCAATCCGCCCAGTAAAGTCGCAAACAACGCATGCGTATCCGCATTGGACTCGAAGGCTTCGGGAAGTGCGTGCAACAGCGAAGTCGACAGCAGGATGCCGACCGACAGGCTGACCATGCGCTCGACCATTTTCGACAGGAGCGAAAACGAGAAGATCGCCGCAGCGGAAATGCTGATGACACCGGCAACCGTGGTGGCCAGCAGAATGGAAAGCAGTGCGGAGTCGATGATAAGCCTCGCCGAATATGCAACAAAGTTGCAAATTAAAGCACAGACAAGCTTTTTCGGCAAATGGGATCTTCAAATCCCGGGGGGCCTAAACAAAAAACCGACAATCCTCCGGCTTTTTGCGATTTAGCGATCTACCACCTGATGAGTACTACGCCACACCGTGTTCCTTGAACCAGGCGACACAACGCTGCCAGCCTTCCCTGGCATCCGCTTCCACATAGCTGGCCCGATAGTCTGCATGGAATGCATGTCCGGAATTAGGGAATACGACGAACTCGGATTTGCTACCGCCCTTGGCCAGTGCGGCCTTCATTTTTTCCACGGTATCGAGTGGAATGCCGGCGTCCTTGCCGCCATAGAGACCCAGGACAGGCGTCTTGAGGTTCGCGGCCACATCGACCGGATGAGTCGGTGTCATTTCGGTCTGCTCGCCGACGAGGCGGCCATACCAGGCAACGCCCGCCTTGACTTTGGGATTGTGGGCAGAATACAACCAGGTGATGCGGCCACCCCAGCAGAAACCGGTAATACCCAGCTTGTCGGTATTGCCGCCGTTTTCTTTTGCATAGGCGACTACCGCGTCAAGGTCATCCATCACCTGTTCATCCGGCACCTTGGAAATAATGTTCTTCTGCAGTTCGGGAATGCTCGTGTAGGCACGTGCATCGCCCTGACGGACAAACATCTCCGGTGCCAGCGCAAGGTAACCAAGTTTGGCGAAACGACGCGCGACATCGGCAATGTGCTCATGCACGCCGAAGATCTCGGAGATGACTAGCACCACCGGGAGATTGGTCTTGCCTTCCGGCTGCGCGCGATACACCGGCACTTTCTGGCCTTTGACCGTGATGGTGACTTCGCCGGCGGTAAGTCCCGTGGTATCGGTCTTGATCACGCTTTGCGCGGTAACCGGCATGACGGCGGCAGCGAAACCTGTACCGAGCGCCGTCTTGAGAAAACCACGGCGATTCACGCCGTCGGACAACGATGTTTTGGCAACCAGACTGTCGAAATCGTCCTTCAAATTCTGCATGCGAAACCCTCCGAGATGATTGACTTGGTTATTGTTGCCCGCCGCAACGCCGGGCTGTTGTTACCGCTCTGCATCGACCGTTCGATGTTAAAACACACCGAAGTCGACACATAATTACCGCAGCTACCGTTCGCTCAATGCGCCTCATCCCAGTTCTTGCCGACGCCGACTTCAGCGATCAGCGGCACTTTCAACTCGGCGACGCCGCGCATCAGTTCCGGCAGCTTTTCACGAATATACGACAATTCCGATTCGGGCACTTCGAGCACCAATTCATCGTGCACCTGCATGACCATCTTGGCTTGCAGCCGCTCGGCCTCGAGCCAGTCCTGCACGGCGATCATCGACAGCTTGATCAGGTCGGCCGCCGTACCCTGCATCGGTGCATTGATCGCCGCACGCTCGGCCGCCTGACGGCGCGGGCCGTTCGGCGAATTGATTTCAGCCAGCCACAACCGGCGCCCGAACACGGTTTCGACAAAGCCATGCGCCTTCGCCTGTGTGCGTGTCTCGGCCATGTACTGCGCGACACCCGGATAGCGCTGGAAGTACTTATCGATATACATCTGCGCGGCGGAACGTTCGATGCCCAGGTTACTCGCCAGACCGAAGGCACTCATCCCGTAGATCAGGCCGAAGTTGATGACCTTGGCATAGCGGCGCTGTTCGCTGGTCACCTCCGCCGGCGCGGCGCCGAAGATTTCCGCAGCCGTCGCACGGTGGATGTCTTCGCCTTCCGAGAAGGCGCGCAGCAAACTGGCGTCTCCCGAAATATGCGCCATGATCCGCAATTCGATTTGCGAGTAGTCAGCCGACACGATCACACTGTCCGGTGGAGCAATGAAGGCTTCCCGGATGCGCCGCCCCTCTGCGGTACGTATCGGAATGTTTTGCAGGTTGGGCTCGTTCGACGCAAGGCGTCCGGTGACCGCCACCGCTTGTGCATAATTGGTGTGCACGCGACCGGTGTTCGGGTCGACCATCTTCGGCAGTTTGTCGGTGTAGGTCGACTTGAGCTTGGACAGGCCGCGGTAGTCGAGCAGGATCTTTGGCAGCGGATAATTCTCTGCGAGTTTCTGCAAAACTTCTTCATCGGTCGATGGTGTTCCGGAAGGCGTCTTCTTCACTACCGGCAACTGCAATTTGTCGAAGAAGATTTCACCGATCTGTTTCGGCGAATTCAGGTTGAACGGCTGACCGGCCAGCTCATATGCCTGCCTTTCCATTTCCATCATGCGTGTGCCGAGTTCATGCGACTGACGTGCCAGCAGTTCGGTATCGATCAGCACACCGTTGCGTTCAATCTTCTGCAGCACGATTGAGGTTGGAACCTCGATCTTTTCGTAGACAAACCGCAGTCCGTCGTTTTGCGCGACATGCGGCCACATGGTGTTGTGCAACTGCAGCGTGATATCGGCGTCCTCCGCCGCATATTCGGTGGCACGCTCAATCTCGACCTGATCAAAGCAGATCTGCGATGCGCCCTTGCCGCAGACGTCCTCATAAGTGACGGTCTTGCGATTAAGGTGGCGCAACGCGAGGCTGTCCATATCATGGCTCTTGTGCGACTCGAATACATAGGACTCAAGCAGCGTGTCGTGCGCGATGCCGCGTACCGTGATTCCATAGTTGGCGAAGATATGCGCATCGTATTTCAGGTGCTGGCCGACCTTGGATTTGGACGCGTCTTCCAGCCACGGCTTGAGCATGCCAAGTACATAATCGCGCGACAGCTGCACCGGCGCATCCTGGTAACGGTGCGCCACCGGAATATAGGCAGCCACGCCAGGCTTGCAACACAGCGAGATGCCAACCAGCTGCGCCTGCATCGCATTGAGCGACGTCGTTTCGGTATCAACCGCGGTCAGTTCCGCGGCGTTGATGGCGTCAAGCCAGCGCGCGAGATGCTCCTCGGTAAGCACAGTTTCATAATCAGTAGTGGTCACCGCGGCCGTACTGTCGAACAAGCCACCCTGCATATTGTGCTGAGACTCCCCCTGCTGGCCCGGCGGCGCGGTCGGCTTGCCGCCCGCCGTGGGGTCGCCGGTGAGTTCGCGCAGCCAGGATTTGAATCCGTAACGCTTGAAGAACTCGATCATCGCATCGTTATCGACCGGCTTGGCGACTAGCGATTCCGGAATCGATATCATGTGCTTGGCCAGGTCGCAATCATGGCGGATTGTGATGAGCTTGCGGCCAGTGGGAAGCCATTCGAGCGCATTGCGCAGGTTTTCGCCGACCGCGCCACCGATGCTGGACGCCTGCGCAATGATTTCATCCAGCGACCCGTATTGGGTCAACCACTTGACCGCCGTCTTCGGGCCGACCTTGGCGACGCCCGGCACGTTGTCGACGGTATCGCCGATCAGGGTCAGGTAATCAATGATCCGCTCCGGCGGCACGCCGAACTTGGCGATGACGCCAGAGCGGTCAAGCTTTTCATTGGTCATCGTATTGATCAGTGTGACATGGTCATTCACCAACTGTGCCATGTCCTTGTCGCCGGTGGATATAACCGCTTCCAGCTCGTGCTCGACCGCCTGCGTGGCTAGTGTACCGATCACGTCATCGGCCTCCACGCCATCCACCATCAGAACCGGCCAGCCAAGTGCACGCACGGCTTCATGGATGGGTTCGATCTGCCGGGCGAGGTCTTCGGGCATCGAAGGGCGATGTGCCTTGTATTCCGGATACAAGTCGTCGCGGAAGGTCTTGCCTTTTGCGTCGAATACGCAGGCCATGTATCCTGCAGCGTAGTCGTTGCGCAGCTTGCGCAGCATGTTGATCATGCCGTAAATCGCGCCAGTCGGGGCACCCTCCGGATTACGCAAGTCAGGCATGGCATGAAAAGCACGGTATAGGTAACTGGAACCGTCCACTAACAACAGGGTTTTATTCATATGGTGTCAAAGGGAAAAAACGTGCCGCGCTTGCGGCAGATCGCCGACATCAGTCGCGCCACGGAAAAGAAGGCGCGCGAGTCGTGGCATATGCTCACGATTATGGCAGAGTTTATCGAGTCGACCGAGCGGCTCGCGGAGTTGCGTCCGGCGGTGTCCATCTTCGGGTCGGCACGCACCAAGCCCGACGACCCGTTTTATGAAAAGGCGGTCGATATTGCGCGCCGCCTGTCGGACGCCGGACTTGCCGTTATTTCAGGCGGTGGCCCGGGCATCATGGAGGCGGCCAACAAAGGCGGATACGAAGGCCAGTCGGCATCTGTCGGCCTCAATATCGAGTTGCCGCGCGAGCAGAAAGGCAATCAATGGCAAAACATTTCGATTAGTTTCCGGCATTTTTTTGCACGCAAAGTCGCCTTTGTAAAATATGCAGATGCCTACGTGGTACTGCCCGGCGGTTTCGGCACGCTGGACGAGCTGACAGAAGTGCTGACATTGATCCAGACCGGTACATCACGCCGTATTCCTGTCATCCTTGTTGGTACAACCTTCTGGAGAGGATTGCTGGACTGGTTCCGGACATCGCTTCTGGCCAACGGGATGATAGAAGCCAAAGACTTGGATCTTGTACAACTGATTGATGAACCGGCAAACATCGTTGATGCCATCTTTGCATTTTATGAAGCACGCGAAGACCTGCTTTCTGCATACAGCAAGGAGCCGGGCGCATATTTGTGAAATTCCATGCCGAACGGCAGGGTCTGGTTTGTTAGAATGTTGCACCACGGTTTGACTCTTTTCAGCATTGATGTCGGCCTGCTGTCGTTTTAATAACAAGATACCTTATGATGCGTACTCTCATGGCCATGGTCGTTACCGCAGCCGGCATTGCAGCCGCTGCCATGCCGTTGTCGACACTGGCCCAGCAATCCACCGGCAACGGTAATGGTAACGGTCCGGCACCACGGCCACCGCAATTACAACCGCTGGAAGAAGGCGAAGAACCGGCTGTGACCATTCGACCGCCCGACAATAAGGGCAAGATCGACGAAAAACGTGCCCCGGGAGGCCGGGTCACCGAAATCAAGGTCACCAGCGGCGGCAGCACGTATTACCTGAAACCTGATGTGGCCGCAGGCAGCGCCCTGCCCGGCGATGCACAGAACAGTGGCCTGCGCGCCGCACAATGGGAAGTACTGGAATTCGATCTCAGCCGCTCGAAGGACGCGAAAGAGGCGGACGCCGTACCAACCGAGGCCACCGATACCGCGGCTGTTCCGCCGCCCCCTGCGCCCAAATAAGCTTAACGCTCCCCTGGTTACCTGACACTTTTCTCTTTCGATTCCGCTCATGGCAGTTTTTACTCCGGTCAGCCTGGATGACCTTATAGACTGGATGCCCCAGTTCAATCTTGGAAAACCGCTCGCAATCAAGGGCATCGCTTCAGGTATTGAAAATTCCAACTTTTTCCTGACCACCGAGACCGGCGAATACGTCCTCACGATTTTCGAAAAGCTGACATTCGCGCAACTGCCGTTCTACCTGCACCTGATGCGGCATCTCGCCGAACGCGGCGTACTGGTGCCGGTACCCATCGCCAACCATCGGGGCGAGATCATTCATTCCCTCCATGGCAAGCCGGCTTCCATCGTCACCAAGCTGGAAGGCAGTTCGCAGATGTCGCCTGAGCCCGTACATTGTGCAGAGGTCGGTGCCATGCTGGCCAAGATGCATCTTGCGGGACAGGATTTCGGGATTCGCCAGCCCAACCTGCGGGCAATCGACTGGTGGCAGGCGACAACCCCGGTGGTGTTGCCCTATATTCCCGAAAGCCAGCAGCATCTGTTGCGCGCTGAAATGCATGCACAAGAAGCATTTGCGGCCTCCGAAATTTATCACCAGCTGCCCAAGGGTCCGGTACATGCGGACCTGTTCCGCAACAATGTCATGTTTGACGGCGAACGGTTGACCGGTTTCTTCGATTTCTATTTTGCCGGCTGCGACACCTGGCTTTTTGATGTCGCCGTCACGGTCAATGACTGGTGCATTGACCTGGAATCCGGCGCGCTCGACGAGCCGCGCGTACGCGCCCTGCTCGATGCTTACCATGTGGTGCGGCCGTTCAACGAGGCCGAGAGGCAGGGCTGGCAGCCGATGCTGCAAGCCGGCGCGCTGCGCTTCTGGCTGTCGCGACTGTACGATTTTTACATGCCACGCAAGGCCGAAATGCTGACACCGCACGATCCTGGGCATTTCGAGCGCATTCTGCGCCAGCGCATCGAACATCCAGTTCCTGTACTCTACTGAGCATGGAAAAATTGCCCGCAAACGCTGGTTGGCTATGGGTGAAACAGGGTTTTGCCTTGTTTCGCAAACAGCCGGCCGAAATGGCGACCCTGTTTCTCGCCTACATGTTCCTGATGCTGATCATTGGCATCGTGCCTTTGCTCGGCCAGATTCTGCCGATGGTGCTGGTGCCTGTTTTCTCGATGGCATTCATGCAGGCCTGTACCAATATCGAACAGGGCAAAAAGGTCTATCCCAACCTGTTGCTGACCGGCTTTCGCAAACCGGCGTTTGCATCGCTGCTGAAACTCGGGGTGCTGTACCTGGTGGCAGCGGTGGTGGCGGTCGCCGCATCGGCGCTGATCGATGGCGGCGTATTCTGGCAAGTGATGAGTAGCGACAAGGCACTGGATCGAGAAACCATCCGTAATTCCAACATGTCGCTGGGCATGATGTTTTCGGCAGCAGTCTACATTCCTGCCGCAATGGCGTTCTGGTATGCGGCGCCGCTGATTTTCTGGCAGAAAATGGGCGTGGGCAAAGCCGTGTTTTATAGTTTCTTCGCCGTCAAGCGTGCGGGCAGCGCCTTTCTTGTGTACGGATTGAGCTGGATGTTGATAGGCGTCTTGTTACCGGCACTCGTCAGCAGCCTGATTGCGATGCTGTTTGCAAAGTCGTTCGTTGTCATGCTGATCCTGCTGCCACTGTCCCTGATGCTGACAGTGGTCATGTACTGCTCGTTCTATCCTACCTATACGGCCGTTTTTGGGCGTCCGGATTCCACTACACCTGCGCGTCTGAGCTAAATCACTGCGGCCTGACTGCGCCCGGCATCGCCGGCACAGTCGGCCGAAAACGCTCTAAACAATGCCTTATCGCAACAAAATGACTATACTTGCCGGATAAGCCGCCCTGTCGGCGGCTGCCATGGGTTCTGTCCATAGGGGAGTACCGATGATCAAGAAAATCGGCATTCGTCAGCTGAAAGTTGGCATGTATGTCCACGACCTGAGCTGCCACTGGATGGATCATCCGTTTGTGCGCAACCAGCTGATGATCACGTCGGATGAAGAAATCCGGAAGGTCATCGATGCCGGTATACATGAGCTGTATATCGATACGTCCAAGGGTCTTGATGTACCGGATGCGCCAACCGCGGAAGAAACAAAGGCTACGCTGGAGCATGCGATGCTCGATTTTGCCAAGCGTCAGCCAGCGCCAGTGATACGGGTATCCGTTGCGGAAGAAATGGCGCGGGCGGTCCAGGTCAAGAATCAGGCGCACCAGCTGGTACGCACCGTCATGCATGATGCGCGCCTCGGCAAGGCGATCGAGCTTGATCAAGTTGAGCCCGTGGTACAGAACATCACCGAATCCATCCTGCGCAATCCCGGCGCACTGACCGGCCTGCTGCGCATCAAGAACAAGGACGATTACACTTTCCTGCATTCAGTCAGCGTATGCACGCTGCTGGTGGCGTTTTGCCGCTCGGCCGGGATGGACACCGAGCTGACCCGCCAGGCAGGACTGGGCGGACTGCTGCACGACACCGGCAAAGCGCTGGTACCGGATGAAGTGCTGAACAAGCCCGGTCGCCTGACGGATGAGGAGTTCGACGTCATTCGCAAGCATCCGAAAGACGGCTACGCGATCCTGCTGAAGACGCCGGGCGTCGGCGATATCCCGCTCGACATCACGCTGCATCACCACGAACGCATGGATGGCAGCGGCTATCCCGACAAGCTGCCGGGCGAGCAGATCAGCACGCTTGCGCAGATGGCGGCCATCGTCGATGTGTACGACGCGATCACTGCGGATCGTTGCTATCACAAGGGGATGTCGGCGGCAGAGGCGCTGCGCAAGATTTTTGAATGGAGCAAATTCCATTTCAACCCACAGCATGTGCAAAGCTTCATGCGCTGTGTCGGCATTTATCCGGTGGGGACACTGGTGCTGCTGGAATCGGGACGGCTCGGCGTGGTGACTGAACCGCATGAGACCAATCTGCTGGCGCCGAAGGTCAATGTCTTCTTCAGCACCAAGTCCAATACCTATATCAAGCCGATACAGGTCGATCTTTCCCGTCCGCTAGGTATGGGCGGTGGCGACAAGATCGTCAGCCATCAGTCGCCGGAGAAGTGGCGTGTGGATCCGATGAAGTTTTTCAGCCTCGCGGCGTAGCGGCGCTTGCTCGGTGTAGAAAGCTGGCGAAAGTTGTTGTAATTATTTTGCCGAGTTGGCCGTGCGGAAGTGAGGAATTCACGAACAGCGGGTGCTGATTCAACCGTCAAACCCCCACCCTACGCCGGGCGCCCCTAACCCTCCCCCTACGAGGGGGAGGGAATCGGACAAAGGATAGTTGGACGTGAATAGCGAATACATAGAAATAGATTTGGATTTAGAGTTCTGCCAATCCACTCCGACGTCTTACTCCCTCACCCGCTGACCCGCTCCAGCTTCGCGATATTCAGATCCAGCAGCTTCATGCCATGCTTGCCGAAGTTGATATGCGCGCGCGAATTGGTGCCGCCACCTTCGATATTGACGATCACGCCTTCACCGAACTTCTGATGCGACACGGTCTCGCCGATACGCCAGCCGATATCCTTGCGCACGAAGCTTTGTGCAATGACATTGACGCCACTTTCGGGCGCATCATCCCATGCCGATTTCTTTTGTCCGAACCAGTGATGCTGCAACTTGGGCGACAGCCATTTCAGCGAGTCTTCCGGCAGTTCGTCGAAGAAGCGCGACTTCATGTTGTAGCGGGTCTGGCCGTGCAGCATGCGCGTTTGCGAAAAGCTCATGTACAGCCGCTTCTTGGCACGGGTGATGGCGACATACATCAGGCGCCGCTCCTCTTCCAGCCCGCCCTCTTCCTGCGCGCTGTTCTCATGCGGGAACAAACCTTCTTCGAGACCGGTAATGAACACCGCATCGAATTCGAGTCCCTTTGCCGAGTGCACGGTCATCAGCTGCAGTGCATCCTGGCCAGCCTGCGCCTGGTTGTCGCCCGCTTCCAGCGAAGCATGCGACAGGAAGGCGGACAACGGCGACATCACGGTCGGCAATGGTGCATCGGCATCGATCACTTCATCGCCATTCGGTAGCGGCGTGCCGGCGGAAGCATCCGCCTTCGGGCCGAGGAAAGCCGGCGTATCAATGCCAAAACCCTCCTCCGACACAAACAACATCGCCGCACTGACCAGCTGCTCCAGGTTTTCGATCCGGTCCGCGCCTTCCTTCTCATTCTGATAATGCGGGATCAGGCCGCTCATGTCGAGCATGACCTTGACCATTTCCTGCAACGGCAAATTCTGCGTTTCGAAGCGCATCGCCTCGACCAGCTTGACGAACGAGCCCAGTGAAGAGCCCGCCTTGCCGGCCACATAAGGCACCGCTGCGTACAAGGAAATGCCGTACTGGCGCGATGCATCCTGCAATTGCTCAATCGACCGCGCACCGATGCCGCGTGTCGGAAAATTCACCACGCGCAGGAAAGCCGAATCATTGTGCGGATTGTCCATCAGCTGCAGATAGGCGATCGCATGCTTGATTTCAGCGCGCTCGAAGAAGCGCTGGCCGCCATATACGCGATAGGGAATCCCCGCCGTAAAGAGGGCGTGCTCGATCACGCGCGACTGCGCATTCGAGCGGTAGAGGATCGCAATTTCACTGCGCAAGGCGCCATCGGCGATCAGGCTCTTTGCTTCCTCGATAATCCATTGGGCTTCCTGGATATCGCTGCTCGCTTCGTAAATGCGCACCGGTTCGCCATGGCCGGCATCGGTACGCAGGTTCTTGCCGAGCCGCTTGCTGTTGTTGGCGATCAGCGTGTTCGCGGTATCGAGAATGTGGCCGTGCGAACGGTAATTCTGTTCCAGCTTGATCAGGTTCTGCACGCGGAATTCGCGTTCGAACGCGACCATGTTGCCGACGTTCGCACCACGGAATGCGTAAATGCTCTGATCATCGTCGCCAACCGCAAATACCGCATTGTTTTCACCGGCCATCAGCTTGAGCCAGTTGTATTGCAGGTTGTTGGTATCCTGGAATTCGTCGACGAGAATATGGCGGAAACGCGATTGATAATGTTCGCGCAGCGGCTGGTTACGACTGAGCAGTTCATAGCTGCGCAACAACAGTTCGGCGAAATCGACCACGCCTTCGCGCTGGCACTGGTTGTCATACGCATCATAGAGTTCGACGAAGCGACGATTGTATTCATCGTGCGCTTCCACATCCCGAGCACGCAAGCCCTGATCTTTGGCGCCGTTGATGAAGTACATCAGATTGCGTGGCGGGTATTTTTCGTCATCGACGTTCAATGCCTTCAACAGGCGCTTGATCATCGACAGCTGATCGGCCGAATCGAGGATCTGGAATGTCTGCGGCAGACCGGCATCGCGGTAATGTGCGCGCAGCAAGCGGTTACACAAACCGTGGAAGGTGCCGATCCACATGCCACGCGTGTTGATCGGCAACATCGCGGACAGGCGCGACATCATTTCCTTCGCTGCCTTGTTGGTAAACGTTACCGCAAGAATGCCTGCGGGAGAGACTTGCCCGGTTTGTATCAGCCATGCGATACGCGTGGTCAACACACGGGTTTTGCCGGACCCGGCGCCTGCAAGAATCAGTGCGGGCTGGGCTGGCAATGTCACTGCTGCAAGCTGTTCGGGATTGAGATTGTGGAGAAGATTCTGCATGCACAGATTATATCCGTGCAGCGAAATCCCCACCGCCAATATCTGGCATTCATTGCTGCGCTGCAATGACTTTACGCGGGTAGTGCAACGCAGAATGCTTAGAGAGGCGCCATGTGGTTAATCATGGTTAATTGGACAAGCCGGTGAACAAACTTGCAAATCCACGCGCTGCGCTTTCCGGATCTTCGACCATGTAGACACTGCTGATCACTGCCACCATATCGGCGCCCAGGGCGACCAGCGGTGCTGCGTTTTCCTGTGTCATGCCACCGATGACGACGCTGGGCAAGGGAATACTTTCCTTTGCCTGCGTCACGATGTCGGGCGGCGTCTTGAAATCGTATTTCTTGACGCGTGAGGGATAGAAACCGCCGAAGGCCACATAGCTTGCACCGGCTGCCTGGGCGTCATGCGCCAGTTGCAACGTACCGTAACACGATGCGCCGACGATCTTCGATGGGCCGATCGCCTTTCGCGCTTCCGCCACCGATGCATCGGTACCGCCTACGTGGATGCCATCGGCATCGAGTGCGAGGCACAGGTCAAGGTGGTCATTGATGATGAAAGGGCGTCCATATTCGCGGCATAGGCGTTGAAGTTCACTCGCCTGCTCGCGGCGTAATTCGGGGGACGCCGTCTTGTGCCGATACTGCACCAATGCCGCCCCTCCGCGCAGACCCGCTTCCGTTGTCTGCAGCAGTTTCTGCGTGTCGTCCCAATCGGGAGTGACCAGATATAAACCTTTCATGCCTTGTTCTCCAAAGTTGCGCCGCGGTCGGGAATACGTTGTCCGTCCGCGATTGCATACGCTGACATCAGCGCATGCTGACAATAGGCCTGCGCCGACTCGATTGCCTCCATCATCGGTTTGCCGCGCGCCAGCAAGCCGGCGACCGCCGATGCAAGCGTACAGCCGCTGCCGTGAAATCCCCCGTCCAGCCGCGGCCAGGTCCAGGTACGCTGGCCGCTATGCGAGTACCAGCCATTGACCACATCCGGGCCACTGCCATGGCCACCCTTGATCAGGACGTTCGGACACTGGAACAGCAGTTTGTCGACCTGCGCCTCCAGTCTCCTTTCGCCTGCACACAGTTTTTCCGCTTCGGGCAGATTGGGAGTCACGAGCGTTGCCATCGGCATCAGTATCGCCATCGATTGCACAGGATTGTCTTCCGACAAATGATCGCCATGGCCACTTGCGAGCACGGGGTCGAGCACCACCGGAAGATTGGGTTTACTGATTTTGAGTTGGCTCAGCGTGTCAGCAATCACTTCCGCATTGGCACGGTTGCCGACGATGCCGATCTTTACCGCAGCGATATCGATCTTGTTCATCAACGTCTGCGCCTGCTGCCGCACCAGATCGGCTGCCACCGGCTGTACCTGATACACACGATCGTTGTCCTGCACGGTCAGTGCGGTGATGACCGACAGTGGATGCGCCCCCATGGCGAAAATGGCCTGGATGTCCGCCTGGATGCCGGCGCCACCGCTGGGATCTGAGCCGGCAAAGACAAGAACGCTGGGCCGTGTCACGTCGCCCTGCCTTCCATCGGCGACGACGGCGACGCCGAGAAGCGCTTGGGAATACGTCCCGCGAGATATGCGTCGCGTCCGGCTTCCACCGCCAGTTTCATCGCGCGCGCCATACGAATCGGATCGCGGGCACCGGCAATCGCCGTGTTCATCAGCACGCCATCACAACCAAGCTCCATCGCAATTGCCGCATCGGAAGCGGTGCCGACACCGGCATCGACCAGTACCGGCACGTTGGACTGCTCGATGATCAGCGATAGATTCCACGGATTAAGGATGCCCATGCCGGAACCGATCAATGATGCCAGCGGCATCACGGCGACGCAGCCGATTTCTTCCAGCATCCTCGCCTGGATCGGGTCGTCGCTGCAGTAGACCATGACGTCGAAGCCATCCTTCACCAGGGTCTCGGCCGCCTTCAGGGTCTCCGGCATGTTCGGGAACAGCGTCTTTTCATCGCCCAGCACTTCAAGCTTGACCAGCTTGTGCCCGTCGAGCAGTTCGCGTGCAAGCTGCAGGGTGTAGACGGCATCTTTCGCGTTGTAGCAGCCGGCGGTGTTCGGCAGGATGGTGTAACGCGACGGTGGCACCACGTCGAGCAGGTTGGGCGCTTTCGGGTCTTGCCCGATATTGACGCGACGGATGGCGACCGTAATGATTTCCGCGCCGCTGGCTTCGGTCGCGGCGCGGGTTTCTTCGAGGTCGCGATATTTGCCGCTGCCTACCAGCAGGCGGGAGCGGTAGGTTTTGCCGGCGATGGTGAGGCCCTGGTCATCCGGACTATTGGTGTTCTGCTTGGTCATAAAATCTCCTCTTTTCACTCCGCTCAAGAAAAGTGTTACTCCCCTTGAAGGCTATTCATTACCCATAAATCGTTAAGACCTTGATGTTCCCTCCCTTTCAAGGGAAGGGTTAGGGTGGGGATGGGTTTAACGCATTCCAAATTACCTGCATCACCTCATCAGTTCGATACAACACTTCGTTATTCCAAAACCGCAGCACCGTATATCCAGCAAGCTTTAATTTCCTTGAACGCAGATCATCGTAGTCTTGGTTCTTCGCATGTTGTGAACCATCGACTTCTACAATCAACATTCGCTCGGGACAGACAAAATCGAGAATATAAGTCTCGAATGGGTGCTGCCGCCTAAACTTCACACCAAGCTGCTTCCCGCGAAGACGTTGCCATAAATGGCGCTCGGCGTCTGTCATGGATTTTCTTAACGCTCTTGATGCTGGCTTTGAGAATTCGTTGGTTTGGCCTTGCATAAATTATTCGTTGTCACTGATTGACGGAATGCAGGGATACGGTCTTGCATTGACAGCATCTCGCCACCCCATCCCCACCCTAGCCCTCCCCTTGAAAGGGAGGGAACGTTCTTTACACATCAACCGCCACCGATGGCCCGCACAATGTCCACGCGATCATTCGGACACAACGCCCGCTCAACCCATTGCTGTCGTGGCACGATTTCGCGATTGATTGCCACTGCCAGCGACTTGCCGACCAGGTCGAGCGAAGCGATCAATCCCTGTACGTTTTCATTGTCGGCGACCGCATGCGGCGCTCCGTTCAGTTCGATCTGCATGGCCTTACTGCTTGCGATAGATTTCCGCGCCGCTCTTGACGAACTCGACGGCCTTGACTTCCATGCCCTTCTTCAGCGCCTGTTCATCCGAAATGCCCTGGCTGGCCGCATAATCACGCACATCCTGGGTGATCTTCATCGAGCAGAAATGCGGGCCGCACATCGAGCAGAAATGCGCGACCTTGGCCGAATCCTTCGGCAGCGTCTCGTCGTGGAATTCCCGCGCCTTGTCCGGGTCGAGACCGATGTTGAACTGGTCTTCCCAGCGGAATTCGAAACGTGCTTTCGACAAGGCATTGTCGCGGA
>NZ_JBHTDH010000019.1:0-81138 GCF_042666555.1 Herbaspirillum sp. GCM10030257 | reverse complement strand
CGTGAGCACTTAATGCTTGTAGTATTACGATAGTCCCGAAGAACCATCGCCGCACTCCATCAAGCGCCCACACTTATCGGCTGTTATTTGTTAAAGAACCATCCTGCCCGTACCGCAGATTTCCATCCGCCGTACCCGCCGCCAAATCGTTGTGTTTGTCGGCCAGCATTTATTCAATATGACGCGTTTCCGGCAAAATTCAAGAACATGCGTTCTTCCATCTTGCTGCAGAAGCCGCAGAATTCTCATCCCGCTTCGCCATCCCTATCACCGCTCAAACCGCTTGCTGCGCTCGCTTTGTTTGCTGCGTTTCGCGACGGGAGCCGAACTATAGCAAAGCCAAACGAGACATGCAAATCTTTTTTCGATGTGCCGTCCATGCAACGTTAGGAGCCCTTGCCATGTCGCCTCCGCCGGTCGCTGGTTTCGAGTCAACAAGTTTCTTATTGCATGGCAACGCGCTTTGCAAACACATCTGTAGACAGCTCATTGGGCTCCATGTTCCTCAGAAGGTACCCGCCTAAGCATGGGAAAAGGATTGACAGCACCTATGGGGGTATAGATCCCGTAATGAAGGTGAGGTGGCGTATGTTTTGCGTTACCGGTGTTACCAACGAAGCCAAGCAGTGTCCCCGCTTCGATTCGTTGGCCGGTTCTTATATTGGCCGCTTGATGGAGATGCGCGTAATAATGTCGATAGCCACCCGGCCCAAACACCCAGACTACGTTTCCGCCAAGTTTAGTTGTTGCAATCCGGCTTACCACACCAGGAGTTGTCGAACGTACAGGTGTCCCGCGTTTTGCAAATATATCAATGCCTTCATGTCGACGGTTTGTGTCGCGCGGGGCGTGCCAGGAATTTCGGAGTGCTGAAATGGAAACGTGATCCACTGGTATCGGCAAAACGTCAGCCGGTACTTGGGAAAGGAGATCCGCGCGAAATGCCGCAGCCTCCATCATCGGCTTTATCAAAACAATAACCACATTGATAATGACTGCAAGGTAAAGATGTCGAACTGCTTGCTTGATCATGGAGAAAAGACGGGCACTTAGTTCTAATGAATCCGCATCGGAGTCAATACATGGACATGGATTGGAGTTGATTCTTTGTAACCTGGTTCTGAAAGCACGCATTACACCGGCCATGGCACTTGTATCGCGGTACTGCACGTTTTGTAGGTAATTGACTTGACGCGTTTATGCTTCAAGAATCCTGTTTACGGCGTTAGATCAATGCGAAAGACTGGATATGGACAAGAAATCGATCAACAAATCGCATGATCCTAGCGCTGAGAAAATATCGCGCGTCATCGTGGCAGTAATGACTTGCCTCGGTGCGTTAGGCCTTGCCGCGTTAATCTACTTCCCTCTGCATTACCTTCAATAAGAGAATTGCCCTGGCATAAGGCGCGAGATGCGGATGCACCGGATACTAAGCACGCAGACCAATATCAAAATTTGCGGCGTAACCATCTGTTGTTTTAGTTGGCTTGATTAACAGGCTTGCTCCGTCGTCGTGCCTGAACAGACCGTCTTCGGTGTTCAGCAC
This sequence comes from Herbaspirillum sp. GCM10030257, assembly GCF_042666555.1. Taxonomy (NCBI): domain Bacteria; kingdom Pseudomonadati; phylum Pseudomonadota; class Betaproteobacteria; order Burkholderiales; family Oxalobacteraceae; genus Herbaspirillum; species Herbaspirillum sp. GCM10030257. The sequence goes on along the minus strand of NZ_JBHTDH010000019.1, from coordinate 79,589 downwards.
GTCCCGTCGGCCGCGGCGACGATAAATGCCATTGGCGTGCACGATGTCAGTAATGCCGTCATCGAAGTATAGCTGAGAGGTGAACTCACTCCCCTTGTTACCGCTTGCCCTCGTGCGTACCTTGAAATGAATATGCACTGCGCGGCCTGGATACCAACCGGGGTACACCGTTATAAAGCGAACAGTGCCGTCAGAGCCAGTTACCTGATAGCCCCGCAGAAAGTTTTCTTTCGCCGAGCCTCCAGGCTTCTGATCAACACCCGAGTATTGTCCGTCTGCATCACAGTGCCAAACATCGACTATTGCGCCCGACACGGGCAAGCACGCTGACCGACCAACTGCATGAACACGCAGGGTCAACATGAGCGGCGTGCCTCCACGGAGCGCTCCACTGGCCGGATCGGCACGGATATCCGCTCTCTGAAGACGATTATCAATAAAAAATGGACCTTCGGTCTGCTTAGGCGTTACGACACACGCCGGCATGGTGGACTCAACTTCGTCGCCACGGGCCTCTTCAGCGTAAGCTGAGGCTCCAAGCGCCGCACTACCAAGCAATATAAGTGTGCGGCGCCTTGATTGATCGGGCTCCAACAATTGGTCTTTTTCGTTCACGGCAGACTCCTTGCTGTCGATTGTACGAACATATCTGAAAGCTATAAAGCAAAGGCCAACGGCTCCAGCGATGGGCCTAAGGCGCAAGGTGCTGCAATAGCCTTTACCAAATTCAACACCGACTTAAACCCTAAGGTCTCTACCTCGTCTGATCATGTCAGCCGGCGCTTGTATGCCTTTCAATATGGTAACTTTGCCTGAGGCATTTCGCTTCCCATCAGATACTCAAATGTTGAATGAAGTCATCATGCCGTAACATCGAACTTCTATCATCCGTACATCTGCTGTACATGCAACCGATATGCATGACGGTAGCCAGGTATGCCGTCAGATCCGAATCAGAACGGGGCGGCATACCAACCACTCCTCCACCGTTCAGTTATGGCGCTTTTCTGGAACATCCCAGCCGCTCATTACGTCAACGAATCGCCGTGCGCTCTATTTGTCGCAAGATCGCGGCAGAATCCATTTTAACGATTCATCCTATTAACAAACATCCAGTTTCTTGACTGCTGTCAACGCGCCCAAGGACTTCGACATTGGCTCATTCTTTGCGCAATACAACCATCTCCCTCTATATGTACACTCTATACGTATTATCCCCAATGGTAGTGAATAAGAATTAGGGCCAAAGTTTTTATGCAGTATAAAAATCCATTTCCAAAGAGAGATGGCGGAGACAAGTAGCATTAAAGGCCTGCACTCTTTAAAGGGTGCAGGCCTTTTCCGTTTAATAACACTTCTGCATCTTTCCATTGACTGCGGTTCAGTTGATCCGGTGATCTGCCCCGGCGATTCAAGGAATCAACTTCCTGAAATGTCCAACTCAACTTTGCAAAAGTTTTTGCAAGTGATCATTTCGCGACAGCTGATAATAAATTACCGTAACCGTATAGTCGAAACAATTTCCTTGGATAAAATATCGAGCGAAGCGTGGGGCATTTCTTCAGAGCGTTTGCCTCTGCTGATGTTTCGGAATAGAAGGAACCATGGGAATCACAAATATTCATAAAGCCGCTTCCTTTAAGGAAGAAGTGCTCGCCTCATTGAAAGAACTCGACCGGCTCAACCAACGGAAAACTTCGACGCTGGCCACATTGACAAAACATTTTGCGCAACTGGTACAGGACAAGCTGGTGCCGGGCGCATTGATTGACATTACGGACTTTCATGGTGGTGCCTACAAGGCCAGGGTAATCAGTGGTACGCACGTTCAAAATACCCCCTATTTCCGCATTGACCAGGAAATATCACTGACAGTAGATGACCGGCCGCTCAATTCCTTCTGGACGGCAATTGCCACGCCTTTGCGACCAGGCGATATGAAACCCTACTTTACGGCGGTAACCTTGCAAGGTTATGTGTTTCAGGGACGGGCAGAAATTGACCACGCAGCCTCAGACAATGAGAACATTGTGCATCATCTGACCCTTTGGGAACGCGCGCAGCAAGCCAAAACATCGTAGCTGGGTCAACTTATCAATCATAGTCGCGAGCTTCGATGAAAACTGCCATTTCTTGTGGAACGCTGATCATCAATGCACGCGGCGAAATACTTCTCTGCCACGTCACCGGGACAAATCATTGGGACATCCCCAAAGGATTGCTCGACGCCGGTGAATCCACTCTGGTGGCTGCGCAACGAGAGTTGTTTGAAGAGACCGGCCTGACGTTTGATACCAATGAATTTGAAGAACTTGGCCGTTTCGCCTACCGGCCAAATAAGCAGCTTCATTTGTATAAAGTCATGGCGCCAATGGATCTTGACGACCTTGATCACCTTGTCTGCACAAGTCATTTTCCTCATCATGTAACTGGAAAACCGACTCCTGAAATGGATGACTTTCGCTGGGCAACGCGCGAAGACGCTCGAATTCTTTGCTGGCCTCGCATGGCAGAGCGTTTGCTGTCGCTGCCCTGGTAGTCGCAGCCCTGAGGAATGGCTTAGCGACATATCGACTTGTCTATTGCACAATGTGCGGCGTTGCCGCGTAAAATAAAGCTGGCTGCGTGCTGCAAGGCGGCCAGATCGTTGATGCCCTGACTTTTCCGAACCAAGCGAACGGATACCGCCATGTGTGCGAACTATATTCCATCGACTCATGACCAGTTGCGACAACATTTTCAGGTGGCTCCGCCAGATTCGGAATACAAGGCCGAATCGTTTCCAGGCTATATGTCGCCAATGATTCGTCTACCACGCGCCGACGCCCTACCGGGCGATCGAGCCTGCGCATTGGGTATGTTTGGCATGGTGCCACATTGGGCGGACGAGAAGCTCGCACGTCAGACCTATAATGCGCGCGCCGAAACCGTAGCAACCAAGCCAAGCTTCCGCCACGCGTTCAAACATGGCCAGTTCTGTGTCATTCCGGCTGCGTCGTTCTATGAACCGAGTTACGAATCCGGAAAAGCCGAGCGTTGGGAAATCGCCGCAGCCAATGGTGAACCACTGGGCATTGCGGGGATTTGGGACTATAAACCTGCAGCCGACAAAGGCTTGCCGTTGCTCTCATTTTCAATGCTGACCATCAATGCCGACGGTCACCCTCTGATGCAACGCTTCCACAAGCCGGATGATGAAAAACGTATGCTCGTGATTCTCCGTCCGGATCAATATGATGACTGGCTACATTGCCCGGTTGACGAATTTTCGGTTTTCCTGGAACGCTACCCTGCGGATGCCCTGACCGCACATCCGGCACCGCGGGGTTCGCATAAAGCGATTCAGGGTTCTCTCCTTTAAAGGTCTGAGGTCGGAAAAGAACTGTAAGACCTCATAACTTGAAGAAGCTCACCATTTCCGCAAGCTTCGTTGCCTGATTTTGCATGGAGTCGGCTGCAGCCGCCGCTTCTTCCACCAGTGCGGCATTTTGCTGTGTCACCTGATCCATTTGCGTGATTGCACGATTCACTTCTTCAATCCCGCTGCTTTGCTCTTCACTTGCCGCAAGGATTTCCTTCATGATGTCGGCAACTCGTTGTACGCCGTTCACGATCTCCGCCATCGTCGTGCCGGCGTCACTGACCATGCGTGTCCCGGCTTGAACATCTTCCGCAGACTCGGTAATCAACGCCTTGATATCCTTGGCCGCCGCCGCAGAGCGCTGCGCGAGCTGGCGAACTTCCGATGCCACGACAGCAAAACCTCTGCCCTGCTCGCCGGCCCGAGCGGCTTCGACCGCCGCATTCAGTGCGAGTATGTTGGTCTGAAACGCGATGCCATCAATTACAGCAATAATGTCGACAATCTTGCGCGATGAAGCGTTGATCGCCTCCATTTTTCCTACAACATCCCTCACCGCGACGCCGCCCTTGCTGGCTATCGCTGACGCGGACACTGCGAGGTGATCCGCCTGGCGTGCATTGTCAGTGTTGTTCCTTACCGCCGATGTGAGTTGTTCCATGGCCGAAGCGGTTTCTTCGAGTGAGCTTGCCTGCTGTTCGGTGCGGGTTGAAAGATCCAGATTGCCGGCAGCTATCTCGCCAGATGCGACAGTCATCGCACTGGTACCACTACGGATCTCTTGCACGGTGCGCAGCAGGCTATCCCTCATCTCGCCAAGAGCCCTGACCAGTTCGCCGGTTTCGTCATGGGAACGCGCCTCCAGCCGGACAGTAAGATCACCCTGCGCAACAGAACGCGCAAGTTGAACCGCTTCCGACAGTGGCTTTGTAATGCCCCGAGACAGAATAGCTGCGAAAAAGGCTCCGATCACCAGGCTCAATACTCCAAGCACGATGAGCAGGATACGGCTAGCTGTGTAGATGGCGTCGAGCTCTTCATGTATCTGATCGAAGCGCGTATTCTGCTGATCCCGAAACGCTTGTACCGCCGCAACATATGCGGTCATGGCTGGCAGCATTTTGGAGTCACTTAGCTCCTTGGCTTGGGGAGCTTGCTCATCGGCCTTCAATTTCATAACTTGCTGGCGAATGTCCCGGTACAAAGCGCGTGTCTCGGCAACCTTGGACATTAACTGCTTTTCTTCGGGACTGGTCGCCAGCGGCTCAATCTTTTTCTGCAAGGCGCTGATTTCCGCGCTTTGTTCAGCCATCTGTTTTTCGAGCAGCTTGACGTCGTCTTCGCCGGCGACCTTGCCTATCGCGGAGGTTCGGATGGCGTTGTTAGCTATTCCACGCAGCCATTCTTCGGCCAGTACCTGCTTTTCTGACGCTTCCACTAACCGGTCTGTTGCCGCTTCTGCGGCATTGAGTCTCCACACACCTGCGACGCTCATTATTGCCGTCAAGATGAGAACAAAACCAAATCCAAGGCCTAGACGAGCGCCAATCTTAAATTTTAAAAACATGAAATAACCCCGGGACCATACTGCATTCGCTGCAAAAAGATTAAAAGATGAAATGCTGTTAGGAAAATAGTACCGCGCGCAGTTTTGATTCGGCCAGCAGAGAACGATTTCGAATCAGAAATATCGATAGATGTGGCAGAGCTGCCATAAGGAATGGGCACTTCTGTTAGAAGTATCCTAACTAGTTGCCATAAAGAGTAGCTTTTGAATAAACATGCGGAAAACGCAGCGACGCAGATGGCGGCCGACCACGCGTCACATCAGGTGACGGACAATGTTGATTCGATCAGTCTGCGGAGAAGGTGCGCAACAGTTCAGCTGCTGTGGGCAGCATTGCGCGACCAGGACAATCGTGACAAAAGTCGATTAACTGCGGCAAGCCCTGCTGGCTTGGTGAGGTGCCCGTCAAATCCGGCTGCTCGTGATCGCTTTCTGTCGCTCTCGCTTCCCCAGCCTGACAGGGCGACCAGGACAACTTGTTCCATGCCGGGAGTTTTGCGCAACGTGCGTGCGACTTCGTAACCATTCATTCCTGGCATTCCGATGTCGAGGAATACCACCTCAGGTTTGAATTCTTGCGCCATCTCGAAAGTCTGCATGGCGTCGTTGGCTACACGGGTTGTGTACCCTCCTACTTGCAACAATGCCGAAAGACTTTCTGCTACATCACTATTGTCGTCAACGACCAATACGCGCTTATTCGTATGGTCAATGGTGGCCGCTATGGGAAGCGACATATCCGGTTCCGCAGGTGCCTGCAAGACCAGAGGCAGACGTACAGTAAAGGTACTGCCGCATCCTGGCCCTTCGCTGCTGGCCGTAACGGCTCCCCCATGGAGTTCTACAAGACGCCGCACCAGGGTCAGTCCGACACCGAGCCCGCCCTGCGCCTGCTCTTTGTTTTGCCCGACCTGGGTGAACATATCAAAAACGCTCGGCAACAAGTCCTCGGGAATACCGACGCCATTATCCGTGACGGCAATGACTGCCTGATTCCCGTCACGTGCAGCCGTTAGAGCGATGCGACCGCCCGCCGGAGTGTATTTGGATGCATTATTCAGAAGATTGCTCACCACTTGCGCCAGCCGCGTCGGATCGGCATCCAGTACCATGGTTTCCTCGGCCACCTGTACAAGAAGTTGATGCCGCGATGCGCGGATCAGCGGCATGCTGGTCTCGACCGCGCTATCAACGATGTTCTTCAGTTGTACCCGCTCCTTTTTCAGATGGACCTTGCCGCGCGTGATGCGCGCCACATCGAGAAGGTCATCGACCAAATGCACCATGTGAGTCAGCTGGCGTTCCATCATGTCGCGTGTCCTGCCAAGAACCTCGGCATTGCCGGCAGACAGCCGCATGATTTCAAGCCCGTTCTGCAACGGTGCCAGCGGATTTCTCAGCTCATGTGCAAGAGTTGCAAGGAATTCGGTCTTTCGGCGATCCGTTTCGGCAAGATCGGTCGCCAGCCTGCGCAAATTATCGGCCACGCGCTTTTCACCAGTCACGTCCCGGAATATCTTGGTGAAGCCGCGCAGGGCGCCCTGTGCATCGTTCAGGGCAACGGTCACCCCATCAGCATAAAATCGGCTTCCGTCCTTGCATACATGCCAGCGCTTGTCTTCGCACCGACCATGCTCCCTGGCTTCGGTCATTTCAATATCTGGCCGCCCCGCAATACGGTCTTCGTGAGTAAAAAGCATCGACAGGGGTTTGCCGATTGCCTGCCGCGCAGTCCAACCCGTAATTGCTTCTGCGCCTCCTTCCCATTCGGTAATCCAGCCATCCACATCAGTTACGACGAAAGCATAGTCCTTGAGGTTTTCCAGCAACAGTCGGATTCGGGCATCCTTTTCACCGAGGGCTGCGGCGTGGCGTTCCCTTTCGATCCGGGCAAGATCAATCGTCTTGCGATACAAGTCAACGAAAAAACACACTTTTGCCTGCAGAACTGTAGGAATGATAGGCTTGGTCAAGTAATCGACCGCACCGAGCGCATAGGCTTCATCTACTGGAAAATTGGGGTCGTCAGGTGCGGCCGTGAGAAAGATGATTGGCGTCCGGTTCGACTTGGGGTGGGTGCGTATCATCCGCGCCGTGTCGAATCCGCTCATCGTAGGCATGCGCACATCGAGCAGAATAACGGCAAAGTTCGTACTGAGAACATGCCGCAACGCCTCCTCGCCTGAAGAAGCGCATACCAGGGTCTCCCCCAGCTTTTCGAGTACGGTCTCAAGTGCCAGAAGATTGGCTGGCTGGTCGTCTACCAACAGGATGTTGACCGGCTCCGGTCTCGTCATGTTTGCTCCAGGTAAGCACCCATATCGCATCGTACGGACGAATGCGTTACTTCGGCAGGCAGGCCAAATAGGGAATGAACGCTTTGTCGATATGTGCTGGTCATTTCCGACATACTTTTCCAGCTATTGGAAACGTGCAAAAGAGCATTGAAAAATCTCCATCGGTTCAGCGCTAGCGGCAAGATAACGTCCTGCCTCTCTTCCGCTGAATTGGTTTGCACAGACGCCCCACCTCCATCGTTAAGCCCGTCCGGGAACTGCCCGGTGAACCTGGTACGGCACTCCTGACACCGTACCGATCAGCCTAAGAATGTTGAAATTTGTCATTAGCCGGGGCGGCGGATGGCTCGTGGTTATTCTCCACGGCTTGGGCGGCAAGGATTTGAGATTCAGCAGCCTTTGTGAGGCGTTGAGAACTTTAACGGGAATGGGAATAAGTTCACCGTCAAGTGCTTGTGGCGTGTGGCAAGTTTCCGCACGCAAATAACACGCCGTGCGATACGTGCCAAAGGTAAAGTTTCCCGGCTTGACGGCGCCGCTTTGCTGCCGGCAGCTTGATGCGAGAATCGGGTGGAGAGCATTTTGCTCCGACCCGTTCGGTCAGGGAGAAGCGCTCAGGTGTTCAGCGACAGAAGCCTTCGTTGCGCCGTTTGATTCAGGCGACGCGCTTTCCAAGAATAATCAGATCACGTTCGATGCCATCCAGCGTCGCCACGCGCGGCATGTTTGCCCACTGTTCAAATCCGAAGGCATCGAACAGTTTAAGGCTAGGCTGGTTATGTCCAAAGATAAAGCCCAACAACGTATGCACTTTGATCTGCGGCGCAAAGTCGATCGCCTGTTGTAGAAAATAACGTCCTAGCCCTTTGCCACGCATGTCTTCGTGAATGTAGATCGACAGTTCCGCCGTCCCGGAATAAGCGGGTCGCCCGTAGAAGTTAGAGTAAGACAACCAACCAAGTATCTTGCCGTCCTGCTCCACTACCCAGAGTGGGCGACGTTCCGGCGTATGCTCCGCAAACCAGGCATGGCGAGACTCCACACTGACCGGTTCGGTATCGGCCGTGACTTCACGCGATGCAACCGTACTGTTGTAGATGTCGACGATGGCGGGCAAGTCGTCGAAACGGGCGAGGCGATGCTGGTAAGCGTACTTGGCAGACATGATGCAGGTGCGAATTTATTATGGTTATAAGGTATGCGTAGCGCGGGATGAACGTAGTGCAGCGCCGAGCAATTCTTCAATACGCTGTTTGACCCGCAACCCGCTTTCGTCGGAAGAGAAATGCACACCGATGCCTTGTGCCTTGTTATTGTTGGCGCCCGAAGGTGTCACCCAGGCAACCTTGCCGGCGATCGGATATTTTGTCGGATCGTCCATCAAAGTAAGGATCAGATAGATTTCGTCGCCAAGTTTGTAAGGCTTGTTGGTCGGGACAAAAATGCCGCCATTCTGCAGAAACGGCATGTACGCTGCATACAGCGCCGCTTTTTCCTTGATCGGCAGGGACAAGACGGAAGGACGCGCGACAGCCGCGCCAGCGGCGCCTGCAGGTTGCGGCATGACAGTATTTTCGGCCATGGATGTCCTTTGAGACTAAAAGCTCGGTTCAGGAAGGGAACAGCGCAGCGTAATCGAGCAACATGTCTTCGATGAATAACTTGGCCGACAGCGGATGATCCGCTATCGCACGTCGCTCTTTCACCGACTTCAGTCCACGTAGCAAATTGCTCATATCCACTTGCTCGGCCAACGCCGCAATTTCCTTCCGGTAACGCGGATAATACCGGATTCTGCCTGAAAGTTTGAGTGAAAACACGTCGTACAGCCAGCGCTGCAACCACGCAACAAGATCGGCGACCGGCGCCTTTTGCAGCCTTTCGGCGGTTTTCAGCGCACCTTCAGTGCCCGGACGGGCCAGCGCACGCAGAAACTCGTCCATGATGTCATGCGCGTCGCTCTGCGCCATTTCGTGGGCAGCCAGTGGCGCTCCACCCTGCTCGGCCAGCCACAGGTCGGCATCCTTCACTCCTTGTTGCTGCAGCCACACCAGGGCCTCGTCAGGTGACGGCATGGGCATGCCAAACTTGCGGCAGCGCGAGAGAATCGTCGGCAACAGGCGCTCGATGCTATTGGACACCAGGAGGAACATGGTGGACGGCGGCGGCTCCTCGAGCGTCTTGAGGAGTGCATTGGCCGCCGCGGTATTCAGCGTTTCCGCCGGATACAGGACGACGACGCGCAGGCCTTGCCTGTGGGTCGACACGTTCATGAAATCTGCGAGTGCGCGTATCTGGTCGATCTTGATTTCTTTCGATGGCGCCTTGGTCGCTTTGCTTTTCTTTCCTTCGCCGGCCTCGGCTTCCTCGCCGTCGGCGCCGTCGTCTTCATCAAGAACTTCAGGCCGTACCCGACGGTAGTCCGGATGGCTGTACTGAGTGAACCAGCCGCACGCATCGCACTTGCCGCAGGGATGGCCGCCCGCCAAAGGTGTCTGGCATAACAGCGACTGGGCAAAATGCTCGGCAAATACGGTTTTACCAATGCCTTGGGCACCATGAAACAGAATGGCGTGCGGCAGCCGTTCTCGCAACTGCTGCAATTGTTGCCAAGATCCTTCTTGCCAGGGAAACAAGGGGGATGTCATCGTTCGCCAGCCTTTCGCATTACAGGTCGCAAACGATGCCGCGCAATACGTCACGCACGGCTTCCTTTGGCATGGTCGAGTCGATCACGCGGAATCGCTGTGAATATTGCGTGGCGCGGCGCAGGTAGGCGTCGCGGGTCGCGGCAAAAAAGTCAGCCTTCTCCTGCTCGAATTTGTCGAGTTGGCGGGTGGCGTCGAGCCGGGCTCGTGCAACATCAAGAGGCACATCGAACAGCAAGGTCAGGTCCGGCTGCAGGTTCGGATGTACCCATTGCTCCAGCGCTTCCAGCTTATCGAAACCTAATTTCCGCCCGCCGCCCTGGTAGGCGAAGCTGGCATCGGTAAAGCGGTCGGAGATGACCCAGTCGCCACGTGCCAGCGCCGGTTCGATGACCTGTGCGAGATGTTCGCGCCGGGCGGCGAACATCAGCAGCGCTTCCGTTTCAAGGTGCATCTTTTCGTGCAGCAGAAGTTCGCGCAGCTTTTCGCCCAGCGGCGTACCGCCCGGTTCTCGCGTCATGACGACGGACTTGCCGCGCTCTTTCAGCAGGTCCGCGACGAAGGCGATATGCGTGGATTTGCCGGCGCCATCGATGCCTTCAAAAGTGATAAATTTACCAAGTGTCATGAAGCGATACCGTAATGATTAATGCACCCGGCATTATCGCTGGTATTTGTTGACCGCGCGGTTATGGTCGGCAAGGTTATTGTTAAATTCGCTGGTGCCGTTGCCCCGCGCCACAAAATACAGGGCATCGGAATTTGCAGGATTCAACGCGGCTTCGAGCGATTCCGCGCCCGGCAATGCAATGGGGGTCGGCGGCAGCCCGGCCCGCGTGTAGGTGTTGTACGGCGTGTCGGTTTCGAGATCGCGCTTGCGGATATTGCCTTGAAATTTTTCACCCATGCCATAGATGACGGTCGGGTCGGTTTGCAAAAGCATGCCCTTCCTGAGGCGGTTCACGAACACGGCGGCAATCAGGTTGCGCTCGGACTTCTGACCGGTTTCCTTTTCGATGATCGACGCCATGATCAGCGCCTCATAAGGCGACTTGTACGGCACGGACGGACTGCGGCGTGCCCAGGCTTCGTTCAAGCGCTTCTGCAGCAGCGAATGCGCCTGTTTGTAAATAATCAGATCGCTTGCTCCCTTTGCGAAGCGATAGGTGTCGGGAAAAAACAAGCCTTCCGGATGGGTGTATTGCACCCCGATTTTTTCCAACAGTTCACGATCCGACATACCGGCGGTGTCATGCCTGATCGCAGGATGGGCGGCGATTGCCTGGCGCATCTGCTTGAACGACCAGCCTTCGATGATGGCTAGTCCTTCCTGCGCAAATTCGCCGCGCACCAGCTGATCGATCAGCGTCAGCGGCGTGGTACCAGGCTTGGCCTCATAGCTGCCGGCCTTGAGCCGCGATGCCTTGCCGGTCAACCGGGCAAGCAGCTCGAATACCCATGGGTTGACAGGAACGCCTGCTCCAGCAATTTGCTGGCCGGTACTGCGCACGCTACTGCCTGCCTTGACCGAAAATTCGATAGGCCTGTCTTCTCGTCCAATGAGTGGCTGGTTGGCGATAAAAGTAACACCAGCAGCGGCGAGCAGGGCGAATACGATGATGCTGAAAATAAACTTTTTAATCAAAACTGAATCCTGAATCGGTGGTCGGCCATCGTCGCACGGTTTGAGCGCCTTGGACGGCTTTGCGAGGTTTGATAGACGCCGGACGCGTTTCCCGAGACCTCACTATAATCAAGCCAAGATGATAATTGAATAATTCCACAGCGTATGACAATCACTATGAACCCATGGTTGCAGTTTCTCGCCGATAGCGGCGCGCGCATCAATCCCGATGACGGCGCGGCGGAATTCGACGGCCCTCGTCCGGCAGGACAACTTCCGAGGGCTTATGTATCACCCCTGGGCGATCTTGGCCTGATCGCCGTCACGGGTGAAGACAGCCCGACTTTCTTGCATAATCAAGTCACCAACGACGTCGAGCATCTGCCTGCGTCCGAAGCGCGGCTCGCCGGGTATTGCACGCCCAAGGGCCGACTGCTCGCCTCTTTCCTGATGTGGCGTACGGAGGCCACCATTTTCCTTGAACTGCCCCGCCAGATCCAGTCCACCGTGCAAAAGCGCCTGCAAATGTTTGTGCTGCGGGCCAAAGCCAAACTAAACGACGCCGGCGATCAGTATGCCGTACTGGGCTTGGGTGGCGACGCAGCAGCCGACGTATTGAAGCAATGGTTTCCCACCGTGCCCACGCAAGCATTTGCCAAGCTGGATTCGGCATCCGGGTCCCTGATCCGTCTTCCTGACGCCTTTGGCTCGCCGCGATATCAATGGATCGCCGACACGGCGATTGCGCAACAGGTCTGGCCAGACCTGGCCAGGTTGATGACGCCGGTTGATACCGGCATCTGGCGGCTCACCGACATCCACGCCGGTGTACCGCAGATTACGCAACCGACACAGGAGCAATTCGTACCGCAAATGATCAACTTCGAGCTGATTGGTGGGGTCAATTTCAAGAAGGGATGCTATCCCGGCCAGGAAATCGTCGCCCGCAGCCAGTACCTCGGCAAACTCAAGCGGCGCATGTTGCTGGCGACCGTTGAAGGTGCCGAAGTCCGTCCCGGCATGGAAGTGTTTTCCAGCGCCGACCCGGGACAGCCATGCGGGATGGTGGTGAATGCGGAGCGCAATTTGCAAGGTGGCGTCGATTGCCTGGTCGAACTGAAGATCGCTGCGGCCGAGGAAGGCACGGTCCATCTCGGTTCTGCACAGGGCCCTACCCTTGCATTCGGCAAGCTCCCCTATGCATTACCCGCCTGAAGGCGAATACATCGAGGCAAAGACATCCATGGACTTGTATATCTACTATCGCGTCGCAAGCAGCGACGCCCCGCAGCTGCAGACGCGTGCCGAGGCCATGCAGCAATCCCTTTCCCGGGAATATGGTATCGTGAGCCGACTGAAGCGGCGCCCTGCCGAGACCGATGGCATGCAGACATGGATGGAGGTCTACCTGTCGGTCCCGGCGGACTTTGAAGCCGTGCTCGAACGGGCAGTGACTGATACGCAGTTGAACGCACTCATTCACGGCCCGCGCCATACCGAACATTTTGTGGATGTTTCCTCATGTGCCTGATCGTCTTTGCCTGGCAGGTCGTACCCGCAATCCCTATGGTCGCAGCGGGAAACCGCGATGAGTTTTATGAGCGACCTGCTGCGCCAGCCGACTGGTGGACCGATGATTCGCAGGTGTACGCCGGACGCGACCTGCGCGGCGGCGGTACCTGGATGGGCGTGACGCGTGATGGCCGCTTCGCAGCAATCACCAACGTGCGCGACCCGGCGACAAAACGTGAACCTGCCCCATCGCGCGGTGAGCTGGTAGCCGGTTACCTGACCGGCGATATGGGGCCGGAAGCCTACATTGCCTCCATCGCGCCGGAGGCCAGCCAGTACAACGGATTCAACCTGCTCGTGGGGGATGCCAACAAGCTGGTGTGGTTGACCAATGCCATAACCAATGATGAGCGTAACGGCAAAGCCCTTGCACCTGGAGTGTATGGACTGTCGAATGGCTTGCTGGACGATCCCTGGCCCAAGGTCGTGCGCACCAAGGCGCAGTTCTCCAGCCTGCTCTGTCAGGGCGCGCCTGAAGATGCTTATTTCGAAATGCTGACCGACACGGCACGCGCGCCGGATTGCCGTTTGCCGAAAACCGGTGTCAGCCTCGAATGGGAAAGGGTGCTATCGGCAGTGTGCATACAATCGCCCGAATACGGCACACGGACGTCGACAGTGGCGCGGATTTTTTCGAATGGAACCGCCGCGCTTCAGGAGCGGGTTATACGTTAAGGGTGTCAGCACGCACCTGGAGGTCTAGTTCGCAGGCTGCACGCGAACTACTCATCAAACACATGTCGCATTTCGATATGCGGTATGCCTGCTTCCATGAATTCTTCGCCCTTGCGGGAAAATCCATAACGCTGATAAAAAGCTTCGGCATGCGTCTGTGCGCTGAGCACGACCTCGCGATCACCGCGCTCGCGGACTTGCTCCATCAGCGCCTGCAATACCAGGCCACCGATGCCGTCGCCACGCATTTCCTTTACAACCGCCATGCGGCCAATGTGGCCATCGGGAAGAAGACGCCCGGTTGCGATGGGCTGTCCTTCATTGCCATAGACGACGGCGTGCAGCGAGACGTCGTCCATCTCGTCCCATTCCATGTCGAGCGGCACTTTTTGTTCGACCACGAAGACCTCGTGCCTGACGGGTTTTGCACCGGCCTGCTGCGAAGCCCAGTCACCCAGGCTGAGGCGTATCGTCATGCCATCTCCGGCGCAATCTTTTCCATGCGTATCACGGTGTCACGCCATTCCTGCGGCCAGGGAACGCCTTTTCGCAGCGTCGTGTCCGCATACACGTAGACCAGTTCGCCGGAAATGAGGTGTTGATCGCCAAGATGAATTTCGAGGACAAACTTGGCGGAGGTACGGCCAAACGCGGCGCAGCGCACACCGATATCCAGCACATCATCAAAGCGTGCCGGCGCCTGGTACTCGATGGTCGCCTTGCGGGCGAACATTTCGCACCCTTCTGCCGCCTGCTGCAAGGCCGTCGGCAATCCACTTGCACGCCAGTATTCAGTGAACGCGACATCGAAATACGTCAGGTAGTGGCCGTTGAAGACAATGCCCTGCATATCGACTTCGGCCCAGCGTACGCGCAGGGAATGAAAAAAGGAAAAATCTTCGCGTGCCATAGTGATCGAAAGTGGTGAATGTGACTGGAATTATGACCGATTTCTACGTTCTTCTGCGGGCTACAGAAAGGAGCGTATCAGGCGGTTCACGCGCTCAGGCTGCTCATGCACGATCCAGTGGGTGCCCTCGGGGATACGTTCGATTTTTACATCGTCAATCAGGTCCTCGAGTCCATTGAGCAGGCTCTTGGGAAGCGCAATGTCCCGTTCGCCCCAGATCACACCGGTCGGCACCTTGATGCGGAAGTCTTCCGGATTCAACTGCAGCTTGAGCGGCCCCTGATGATCGTCGGTCGGGGGATGCAAGGGCGAAGCACGATAGTAGTTCACGCCCCCCGTCAAGCCGCGTGACCAGCATTCATGATACCGGGCACGCACTTCCGGCGTGAACCACGGCGTCGGCGAACGCCCCATGCCATTGAGCAGGCCTTCGAGCAAGGCAAAATTGTCTTTTGCCAGCGCGGCTTCCGAACCCTCCGCACGTAACCAGTTCATGTACGCACTTGCAGACTTCTGCTCAGGATCCTCGGCCAGGGCCTTGGTGAACAGATAAGGATGCGGTGAATTAATGATGACAAGTTTATGCAGAAGCTGTGGCAAGGCAATCGCAAAATTCCATGCCACCGCGCCACCCCAGTCGTGCGCCACCATCACAAACTTGTCATAACCAAGATGCGCGGCCAGCAGGCGTAAATCTTCAACGATATGTTTTGCCTTGTAAGCCGAAAGATCCGACGGCATGCTGGAGAGATTGAAGCCGCGCAGGTCGGGCGCGACTGCAAAATAATCCCCACCGAATTCCTGTAACTGCGCCTCCCACTCGTACCAGAACTCGGGAAAGCCGTGCACGAACAGCATCAGAGGCTTGCCCTTCTCTCCCGCGCTTGCATAATGCAGTCGCATGCCGTTCGAAAGGTCGGCATATTGGTCGCTACGGATTGCAACAGTCATTCTGGGTTCTCCTTGCAGTGGTGGCGCAGCAGATTATTTGACGCTCAACTTGGCCTGCAGCATTTCGCGGATCTGCGGCGCGGCGGCAAACGGATCGCTCGGATTGCGCTGCAGAATGATATCTTCCATGCGTGTCTGCACATTGCCCAGCGCGTGTGGATGAGAATAAATGTAAAACGCGTCGTTACGAATCGCGTCGAAGGTACGCTGCGCCACTTCCGCGGCGCTGACCTTGCCGGAGGAAACCGCCTTTTCCGAAACTGCCTGCGCAGCCTGCTGGCTCGCGGTCGGTCCGCCCTCCTCCTTGACATCATCCGGACGATTGCGTTGCGACTGACTGATGCCGGTCGGGACGAAATAGGGGCACAGCACGGATGCGCCGATCGGTGCCTTGATCAATTGCAGGTCCTGGAACAAGGTCTCGGACAGCGACACAACCGCGTGCTTGGACACGTTGTAGATGCCCATGTTGGGCGCATTGAGCAAGCCTGCCATGGACGCGGTATTGACGATGTGGCCCTGGTAACCCGGTTCATTTTTTGCGCATTCCAGCATCAGCGGCGTGAAGGTGCGCACGCCATGAATAACGCCCCAGAGATTGACGCCAAGGACCCACTCCCAGTCTGCAATCGAATTTTCCCAGATCAGACCGCCGGAACCAACGCCTGCGTTATTGAATACCAGGTGGACCGCCTTGAAGCGCTCCATCGTCGCATCGGCGAGTGCCTGGACAGCCTCCGCTTTGCGCACATCGCAACGTACGGCCAGAACCTCTGCTCCCTGGGCCTCGAGTTCGGCGCGTGTCTTGTCGAGGGCATCTTGCTGGACATCGGCGAGCACAAGCTTCATGCCAAGACCTGCGCCGATATTGGCAAATTCACGACCGAAGCCGCTGGCGCCACCGGTGATGACGGCAACTTTATCCTTGAAGTCTTTCATGGTATCTCCTGTAATTTTGTATATCTATCCTGGATCTCAACCTGGTCCAAACCAGGCTTAAACTTTTTTGAGCTGAAATCCGATACGCGGAAAATGCACGACGACCGTTCCGGCTTGCGAGTCCTCCCGGCGGACAGCAAATTCGGTGGCGGTCGAAACGATCAGGTCGCCTTCAACTGGATCGAGGGCATAATCGGTCGGCATGATCGCGACACGGTCACCTAGCGCCACACCATGGGTATCGACAAATGCAGCATCGCTACCGGCAACGGATTTACTATCGTGGGCAACCTGCAATGCCTCCTCGGCATTCATTTTTTCAAACTCGTGATGCCCGAACGCGGCCATGCGTGCAGCCCACTCCTTCAGTGCCGGCGTTGCGTCCAGAATCCCCGCAACCGGTTGAGCGCGCTGGATGAACCAGACGGAGTGGTACACCGAAAAATCGGCGATCGTCGCTTGCTGGCCAAGCAGGTAAAGCTTGCCATCAACAAGCATGTTTTCCAATCGGCCCAGATAGGCGGTAAGGGTTCCGGTCGCCTCCGGCACCGACATGCGTGGCGCGTTACCGCGCATCGCCGCACGGTCAGCCGAGAATGCCTTCATTTGCTCGGGAGTGACGTTACCCAGCAGATGCGGGATTGACACCGGCTGGAATACGTAGGCGATCATGGTCCAGAACAAGGTGGTGTCCGCCCATTGCGCGAGCGTGCGAGAGATGCCCTCGTTCTCCGTTGGATAGATGGTCGGAGTCGGCGCGATGTTTTCCAGCACGTCGCAGATCAGCGAGGTATCGCAATAGATATCAGCGCCGATTTGCATCACGGGTGTTCGGCGGTAGCCGCCGGTCAGTGCCGTGAGGCCAGGCTTGGGCATGATGCTCGGAATGATTACCGACTTCCATGGCAATTTTTTATAGCCGAACAGCAGGCGAACTTTTTCGGAAAAAGGGGAGTTCGGATAATGATGGAAGATAATGCCGGACATCGTTGTCTCCTGATTTTCGATGACTGTTATGGCCAGTCTTTGATGTTATATCGCGGTTGAGCAGCAGGATTGCGGGGCAACGCATTACTCCGACAGAAAGCGAATCACTCGCTATAAGCCGGCAAGCGCGCGTCAAGTGCGTTGCAGTCCCTTCCCCCTTCAAGGCGGCCCGCGTCAGGGGAAGGAACATCAAGGCGTTAAAAACGTCTGGGGAATGCTCAAATCAACTTGACCAACTGCTTGCCGAAGTTTTTGCCCTTTAGAAGGCCGATGAACGCCTCAGGTGCCGACTCCAGGCCCTGCGCAACCGACTCGCGGAATTTCAGCTTGCCGCTTGCGACGAGTGTGCCCAGCTCCTTCAGACCCTGTGGCCAGAATTCCATATGCTCGGACACGATGAAACCGCGCATGGTCAGGCGCATCGTGAGGAAGGTCCGCACATTATTGATTGCCATCGGTTCGCCGTCATAGCCAGCAATCAACCCGCACAGCGCGATACGGCCAAACGGATTCATGCGGGCAAGTGCCGCGTCAAATACCTCGCCGCCAACGTTCTCAAAGATCGCATCGATGCCATTCGGCGTCGCCTTCGCAAGATCTTCCACCAGGTTGCCCGCCTTGTAGTCAACGCAAGCATCGAAACCCAACTCATTGACCACGTAATCGCATTTCTCCTTGCCGCCGGCGATGCCGACCGCACGGCAACCGCGTACCTTGGCCAGTTGTCCTACCACGCTGCCTACCGCACCGCTGGCGGCCGATACGACGATAGTTTCACCTTCTTTAGGCTGCATGATCTGTGTCAGCCCGTACCAGGCGGTCATACCCGGCATGCCGACCGAGCCAAGGTAGGCAGACAACGGCACATGCGTCGTATCCAGCTTGCGCAACAGGGTGCCGTCAGAAACACCCATTTCCGACCAACCCATCATGCCCTGAACCTTGTCGCCGGCAGCAAACTTCGGATTTTTTGATTCGACGATTTCGCCGACGGTTCCGCCGATCATGGTCTCACCGATTGCCTGCGGTGCTGCGTAGCTCTTCACATCTTCCATGCGCATGCGCATGTAGGGATCAAGTGACAGATAGTGATTGCGGATCAGGACTTCACCGTCTTTGAGTGTCGGAACCGGCACTTCTTCCAGGCGAAAATTGTCAGGCGACACTTCGCCCTTGGGGCGGGATGCCAGGACCAGGCGCTTGTAGGTATTCATTGTTGCCTCGCGATTAATGGTTTGCTCAGATACGCAAAGGATGGGTTTATTCGTGATCCATTTTGCTGCCGACATCCACGCGCCTGAGATACTTGAAAGTACCCATGGCTTTGGCGACAAGCTTGTCGCCGTTCCATAGTTCTCCCTCACAAAAACACATGCTGCTCGATTGATGAATCGCCTTGCCTTTGGCGACGATCCGCCCGCCGGGATGTCCACAGGGTTGCATGAAACTGGTCTTCATTTCTACCGTCACACCGCCACGAGCAGTCGGGTCAAGCGAACGGCCAGCCATTGACATCACCACGTCCAGCAGCGTCATGGTCACGCCGCCATGCGTGACCATCCAGCTGTTCATGTGCCGTTTTTCCAGATTCAGCGCGACTTGGGCTTCACCGTTTCCCATACCGAGAAACTCCACGCCCAATTCATGCAGGAAGGGAATCTCGTTCGGAAACGGCTGAGGTGTTGAATGTTGATCCATTAATTAGTGCACTGAAGAGACACCGCCATCGACGGCAAGAATTTGACCAGTGATGTGCTTGCCTGCGTCAGACGCAAAAAGCAAGGCTGCGCCCTTCAGGTCTTCATCGTCGCCGATGCGCTGCAGCGGCGCGCGCTTGGCCAGATTGTCGGCACCAAAATTTTCCATGATGCCCTTGGTCATCTTCGACGGGAAGAAACCCGGCGCCAGAGCATTGACCGTAATGCCGTGCTTGCCCCATTCACCAGCCAGGGTGCGGGTGAAATTGACGACCGCGCCTTTGGAGGTATTATAGGAAATGGTCTGCATGGAATCCGGGCCGTTGCCCGACAGGCCGGCGATGGATGCCACGTTGATGATGCGGCCGTACTTGCGTGGGATCATCGACTGTTTGCCGACTGCCTGTGACAGCAGGAAGATGCTGCGGATGTTGAGGTTCATCACCTTGTCCCACGCTTCGACCGGATGATCTTCGGCGGGCGCGCCCCAGGTTGCACCGGCATTGTTGACCAGGATGTCGATGTGGCCGAGTCGCTTCATGGCCTCGGCCACCAGCGGGGCCACGGCGCTTTCCTGCGACAGGTCTGCTGCAATGGCGCTGGCTTCGATGCCGCGTTCTTTCAGGTGTGCAACGGCTTCATCGAGGTCCGCCTGCTTGCGCGACGACAGGACGATCTTTGCGCCCTGCTCGCCGAGTGCTTCGGCAATTTGCAATCCCAGGCCACGGGAGCCACCGGTTACGAGGGCAGTTTTCCCGGTCAGGTCAAAAAGTTGTTGTGTGGTACGCATACTGTCTCCTGATGTTGTGATGTGCGGCGGTATCTGCGTCAGCATGACGAAGATACCGCTTTTACGAGAGTCATTGTCGCAAGTTTACTTAGGCTAACCACCTAGCTCAGAACCATGCATCCTGCATGTCGAGCGTCGTTGTGTCGATACTTTCCAGCAGGTCGAGCTGAGGCTGAATCTTTGGCAATTCCCATTTGAAGAAATAGGCGCATGCCTGCAGCTTGCCCTGGTAAAAGTCTGCATCGTGGCCGGACTTGCCGGTCGACAGCAGCGCCTGCTGCAGCCACATCCACGCAACCACCGTATGGCCGAAAGCTTCGAGGTAAACCGAGGCGTTCGCCAGCGTCTTGTTCATGTCACCCGCACCGTACAAGGCTTGCGTCACCTTTTCGATGCGCTGCAGAGCCGCGCCCAGCGCCTTGGCGTAGCCGCTCAGTTCGGGGACTTCCAATGCCTTGGCGATGGTCTTTTGCACCTCGACACCAAGTGCCTTGAAGGCGGCGCCACCCTGCATCGATACCTTGCGCCCCAGCAGGTCCAGGCCCTGAATGCCGTGCGTACCTTCGTGGATTGGATTGAGCCGATTATCGCGATAGAACTGTTCGACGTTGTACTCGCGGGTGTAGCCATAGCCGCCATGCACCTGGATTGCGAGGTTATTCGCTTCGAGGCACCATTGCGATGGCCAGGATTTGGCGATCGGCGTCAGGATATCGAGCAGCAATGTCGAATGGCGACGCACGTCTTCCGATTCGGCGGTACGCTCCTCATCGACCAAACGCGCGCAATACAGATTGAGCGCAAGCCCGCCCTCGACATACGCCTTCTGCGCCAGCAACATGCGCTTGACATCAGTGTGCTGGATGATGGGGATCTGAGGCTGAGCAGGATCTTTCGCCATCGGATGGCGCCCCTGCGGCCGTTCACGTGCATATTCAAGTGCATGCAGATAGCCGGTGTAGCCCAGCATGACGGCACCCAGACCGACGCCGATACGGGCCTCATTCATCATGTGGAACATGTTGGCAAGGCCCTTGTGCTTTTCGCCGACGAGATAGCCGACTGCACCAGCCTTGCCGCCCGGCTTGAACTTGCCTTCGCCAAAGTTGAGCAGGCAGTTCGTGGTGCCGCGATAACCCATCTTGTGGTTAAGACCGGCCAGAACCACGTCATTGCGCTCGCCCAGCGACCCGTCCTTATTCACCAGCTTTTTCGGTACGATGAACAGCGAGATGCCTTTCACGCCTGGAATCAGTTTGCCGTTTTCATCCGGCACTTTGGCGAGGACGAGATGCACGATGTTTTCCGACAGCTCGTGCTCGCCCGCGGAAATCCACATCTTGTTGCCCTTGAGGCGGTAGGTGCCGTCCTCCTGGGGCTCGGCGCGGGTGACGATATCCGACAGCGAAGAACCAGCCTGTGGTTCCGACAAACACATGGTGCCGAAAAAGCGGCCTTCCAGCATGGGTTTGACGAAAGTATCGATCTGTTCCGGCGTGCCGCACTTGAGCAGTGTATTCGCGTTACCAATCGTCAGGAAGGGATAGGACGACGTACCGACGTTGGCTGCCTTGAAGTAGCCAAAGCCCGCCTTCTCGATAACACATGGCAGCTGCATGCCGCCGAAGTCGTAGTCCTGCCCGGCTGCCATCAGGCCGGCGTCGCAAAATGCTTTCAGCGCGGTCTTGACCTCCGGGATCATATGAACGGTTTCGCCGTCGAAGTGCGGCTCTTCCTGATCACTTTTCTTGTTATGCGGCGCGAACAGATCAGTCGCGATCCTCTCGCAGGTATCCATTGCCGCGTTGAACGTCTCACGGGAATGATCGGCGTAGCGTGCGTGCTTGGTCAGCGCCTCGGAATCCAGCCATTCATACAGCAAGAATTCGAGGTCGCGTCGGGAGAGAAGTTTCGATTGCATGATGAGCCCCGCCTGCCGCATCAATTGCAGCAGGAATCAAAAAGCATGTTGAAATAGTTGGACATGAGCTTGTCCAGATGCGTTCGTGGGCGCCTAAGCGCCCACGAGTCTGATACTACTTACACCACTTCGAACAGGCCGGCAGCACCCTGGCCACCGCCGATGCACATGGTCACGACCACATACTTGGCGCCACGGCGCTTGCCTTCGATCAGTGCATGGCCGGTCAGGCGAGCGCCCGACACACCGTACGGGTGGCCCACAGCGATCGCGCCGCCGTTGACGTTGAGGCGATCAGCCGGGATGCCGAGCTTGTCGCGGCAGTACAGGACTTGCACGGCGAATGCTTCGTTCAGTTCCCACAGGCCGATGTCTTCCACCTTGAGGCCGGCTTTCTTCAGCAGCTTGGGAATCGCAAAGACCGGGCCGATACCCATTTCATCCGGCTCGCAACCGGCGATTGCGAAACCGCGATAGATACCGAGCGGCTGTAGGCCGCGTTGTTCAGCCAGCTTGCTGTTCATGACGATGGCAACTGATGCGCCATCGGAGAACTGGCTGGCGTTACCAGCGGAAATCACACCGCCCGGCAGCGCGGTGCGGATCTTGGACACGCCTTCGAGTGTGGTGTCGGCACGGATGCCTTCGTCGGCGGAGATGGTGACTTCGCGGGTCAGCAGCATGCCGGTTTCCTTGTCGGCCACGCCCATGATGGTCGTCATCGGAACGATTTCGTCGTTGAACTTGCCTGCGGCCAGTGCGGCAGCTGCGCGCTGCTGGCTCTGGACGCCGTACTCATCCTGGCGTTCCTTGCTGATGTTATAGCGCTTGGCGACTGTCTCGGCAGTCTGCAGCATCGGCCAGTAGATTTCAGGCTTGTTCTGCTTGAGCCATACTTCAGCCAGCATGTGCTTGTTGGCTTCGTTCTGTACGCAGGAGATCGACTCGACGCCACCCGCTGCATACACGTCGCCTTCACCGGCGATCACGCGCTGCGCTGCGGTCGCGATGGTTTGCAGGCCGGAGGAGCAGAAACGGTTGATGGTCATGCCGGCAGTCGTTACCGGGCAGCCGGCGCGAAGCGCGATCTGGCGGGCAATGTTGCTGCCGGTGGCGCCTTCCGGCGTGGCGCAGCCCATGATGACGTCTTCTACTTCACCTGCTTCAATTTTTGCGCGCTCGATAGCTGCCTTGAGCACATGGCCGCCCAGCGTCGCGCCGTGGGTCATGTTGAACGCGCCTTTCCAGGATTTGGCCAGGCCGGTACGAGCTGTGGATACGATGACGGCGTCAGTCATTTGATGCTCCTTGAGTTGGATTTGTGGATGTTCGAATCAGTGCTCGAGCTTGTCGCTTCTTCGGCGGACCACTGCGCGGCGTTCGGCTTTGCCGCCTCGTCTTCCGGTAAAGCTGTTAGGTTTTAATCAGGCAAAAAATTCACTGAAATTTGAGAATAGCATATTTTTAGCACGATCGTTCGTAAAGCTTTTCTTCTTTTTTCAAACGGCTTTCTATGGTGCATTCCGCTCTCATTAACGTGCAAAATTGCTATTGCGACAATTTGCAGATTGTAAGGTTCTGTAAGTTTGAAGCAAGCATCCCGTAAGGTTCGAGTCGCACACTCCAGATGTGCAATATGGGCAAGAAGGTTTGCACATGAATATTAATTATTTGAGGAGATAGGCATGGCGACAGTACAAACGACTGCACGCGGCATGACGTCAGAGGAGCGGAAAGTCATTTTCGCATCTTCGCTGGGAACAGTATTCGAGTGGTACGACTTTTATCTATACGGCTCGCTGGCTGCGATTATCGCGAAACAGTTCTTTGCCGGTACCGACCCGAACACCGCGTTCATTTTCGCGCTGCTGGCATTCGCGGCAGGTTTTATTGTTCGTCCTTTCGGCGCCCTGGTCTTTGGTCGACTCGGCGATATGATCGGCCGCAAATACACCTTCCTGGTAACGATCGTGATCATGGGCGTATCGACTTTCATCGTCGGCTTGTTGCCCAACTATGCTTCGATCGGCATTGCAGCGCCAATCATCCTTATTACTCTGCGGATTCTGCAGGGCCTCGCACTTGGCGGTGAATATGGCGGCGCGGCAACCTATGTCGCCGAACATGCTCCGCACGGCAAGCGCGGCGCCTTCACCGCATGGATTCAGACTACAGCGACGCTGGGCCTGTTCCTGTCGCTGATGGTGATTCTCGGCACCCGTACCGCCGTCGGCGAAGCAGCCTTTGCTGACTGGGGCTGGCGTATTCCGTTCCTGGTCTCGGTGTTCCTGCTGGCAATTTCGGTCTGGATCCGCCTGTCCATGAATGAATCCCCGGCGTTCGCCAAGATGAAAGCCGAAGGCAAGACTTCCAAGGCGCCATTGACCGAATCCTTCGCAGAGTGGAAAAACCTGAAGATCGTGATCCTGGCATTGATCGGTTTGACCGCTGGTCAAGCAGTGGTCTGGTACACCGGTCAGTTCTACGCACTGTTCTTCCTGACGCAGACACTGAAGGTGGATGGCGCAACGGCTAATCTGCTGATCGCTGCATCGCTCGTGATCGGTACACCGTTCTTCATCGTTTTCGGCAGCCTGTCCGACAAGATCGGTCGCAAGCCAATCATCCTCGGTGGTTGCTTGCTTGCTGCGGTGACATACTTCCCGATTTTCAGCGCATTGACGCACTACGCCAACCCGGCGCTGGAAAACGCGATCAAGAACTCCCCGGTTGTCGTGACGGCCGATCCGTCAAAGTGCCAGTTCCTGTTTAACCCGACCGGCACCAAGAAGTTCACTTCTTCCTGCGACATCGCACGTACCTTGCTGGCTAATGCTTCCGTAAGCTACAACACGGTTGAAGCGCCTGCAGGCACGATTGCATCGATCAAGATCGGTGACAAGGTCATCCCGGGTTACGATGCAACCGGCCTCTCGAAAGAGGAAGTCGCTGCAAAAGATGCTGCGTTCAAGAAGGAAGTCGGCGACGCCATCAAGGCCGCAGGTTATCCAAGCAAGGCTGATCCAGCCCAGATAAATAAAGGCATGGTTCTGTTCCTGCTGGTTATCCTGGTGCTCTATGTCACCATGGTCTACGGTCCGATTGCGGCGATGCTGGTTGAAATGTTCCCGACACGCATTCGCTACACTTCGATGTCCCTGCCTTACCACATCGGCAACGGCTGGTTCGGCGGTCTGTTGCCGACCACAGCGTTCGCGCTGGTGGCCTACAAGGGCGACATCTACTTCGGTCTCTGGTATCCAATCATCATCGCTCTGATTACCTTCGTGGTCGGCATGCTGTTCGTCAAGGAAACCAAGGACAAGGATATCTACGCTGCAGATTAAGCGTGGAATCGTGACGGGCGGTTTACCCCGCCCAGCTTGGAAAGCCGCCTGAATCTCAGGCGGCTTTTTTATTTACTCGTCTCGCGCGTCACCTGCCAAAAAGCCGCGTTTCTGGTATCGTCCGCGAATCAAGTTCGACACCATGCCACACCTCACTTTTAGAATTCAATTTTCATTCATTTCATGAAAACACCTGTTCGCCTCGGCACACCGCTCTCTCCCACCGCTGTCAAAGTCATGCTGCTCGGCTCCGGCGAACTGGGAAAGGAAGTCATCATCGCGTTGCAGCGCCTCGGCGTCGAAGTCATCGCCGTCGACCGTTATCCGAATGCCCCGGGCCACCAGGTAGCACATCGCGCTCATGTCATCGATATGACGGACGGAGCAGCACTGACCGCTCTGATTGAAAAAGAGCAGCCTGATCTGGTCGTGCCTGAAATCGAAGCGATTGCGACGCCGGCATTGGTGGAGCTCGAACGCAAGGGTATTGCGACCGTCATTCCGACTGCACGTGCCGCGTGGCTGACCATGAATCGCGAAGGAATTCGCCGCCTTGCCGCGGAAGAACTCGGGCTTGCGACCTCCCCCTACCGGTTTGCCGATAACCTGGACGAATTGAAGGCAGCTTGCGAAGCAGTTGGCTTCCCCTGTGTCGTCAAGCCAGTGATGTCCTCGTCGGGAAAAGGCCAGTCGCGCGTTGACAGCGCCGCAGAGGTGGAGACAGCCTGGAACTATGCGGCGGCAGGCGGCCGCGTCGACGCAGGCCGGGTCATCGTGGAAGGCTTTATCGATTTTGATTACGAAATCACGCAACTCACGGTGCGTGCATTGAACGCACAGGGCGAAGTGACGACGCATTTCTGCGAACCGATTGGGCATGTGCAGGAAAAAGGCGACTACGTCGAATCCTGGCAGCCGCATCCGATGCCTGAGGCGGCATTGCAAAAATCCAGGGAAATCGCCAAGAAGGTGACCGATGATCTAGGCGGACTCGGCATCTTTGGCGTCGAGTTATTTGTAAAAGGCGACATGGTGTGGTTCTCAGAAGTCAGTCCACGCCCACACGACACCGGCATGGTGACCATGGCCAGTCAGCGTCAGAACGAATTTGAACTGCATGCGAAAGCCATCCTCGGCTTGCCTGTGGACGTGTCCCTGCTGGCACCGGCGGCCTCTGCCGTTATCTATGGCAAGCATGAAGCGAAAGCGCTGGCCTTCGAAGGCGTCGCGGATGCGCTGGCTACGCCTGGCGTCGATATTCGATTATTTGGAAAACCGGAATCCTTCGCGCGTCGGCGAATGGGTGTTGCACTGGCGACGGCAAAGGATGTGGAGTCCGCGCGTGTTCTGGCAAAGGAAGCTGCTGCCAAGGTAAGGCCGGTAGTCAATAAGTAAGGCGCCTGTGTGAAGCATGCATGGGTGCGGCGGCATGGCATAGACATCAAGGAACAGCGCGTAAAGATTTGTCGAGCAGCATACTTGTTTAGTGCATTCATGACACCGATCGTGAACCCGCCCGATCAAGCAATATCGCGCTTAATCTATGCAACAGTATGTCGAGCAGCTCGATAACCTGCTCCTGGCGCTGCAAATAATATTGTGCTGCGGTGTCAGGTGCATTTTCGATCCGTATCGTCAGAAATTCCTCACGAGACAGTCTGAAGACTGACTCGTCGGTCACATCGTCACCAAGATAAATAGCAGACGGTGCCGAGATCGTGTTTCGCAACATTACCAAGGCATCACCTTTACAAGGCGCTCCGTTGGGGAGTACGTTGAATACACATTTTCCATCAACAACCTTGGCATCAGGTATCTGCTGACGTATAAGCTGGCGTAGCTGAGTTTCCGTCCGTGACAAATCCTGCGCCATACGATAATGGATCGACAGTGAAAACGTCTTGTCCTCGATCCATACTGCTGAATCAACGACTTGCGTCTGCAGCGCGGCTTGCAAACGTTCCAACCAGTTCTGACAAGTGAGGCGATAGAACTCCTCTTGTGTTTCCTGGCCCGGCATCCCTTCAATGCCATGGTTACCGATCACATACTCCGGAAAGAAATCGAGCCGAAGACTGACATCCTCCACCGAGCGGCCGGTAATGACCGCCACAGGCGTAAATTCGGTCAACGCCGCCAGGCGGCGCAAAATCGGCGCAGGAATGCGTGCTTCGGACGGATCGGCAACGATCGGAGCAAGCGTACCGTCGAAGTCGAATGCACACAACATGCCGGGTCGCACAAGGTCCAGCAGATGCTGAACCCCTTTATCAAAGAAGGGAAATGCCATGATCAGACCACGCGACGCAGAACCGGACGATGATGTGTATCGATTCTCTGCATGACACGCTCACGTTTGCGCAGGCGCGCTGCATCCAGAAGCATATGTCCGGCCCAACGGTAAACATTGAAGTCTTTCACAAGTGCACGCATGCTGCGCATTCTTTCCTTTTGCTCGGCTTCCGGCATTGTCAGCGCCCGATATAAAGCCTCCGCGCTTTGCTCAATGTGGTAAGGATTGACAATCAGTGCTTCGTGCAGTTCACGCGCGGCGCCGGTGAATTGACTCAGCAAGAGCACCCCAAGTTCGTCGTAGCGTGAAGCAATAAACTCCTTCGCGACCAGGTTCATGCCATCGTGCAGGCTGGTGACCATGCAGACATCCGCCGCTCGGTAATAGCGGTTGAGCTGATACTGATCATGATGTTCCGCCTTTAACAGGATAGGCACATAATTCCCTTGCGAGAAGCGCTGATTGATACGTAACACCAGAGCCCTGACGCGTGCCTCGAAGTTCTGGTATTCCTCCAGCGAGGATCTGGTGGGTGCAGCGATCTGGACGAAGGTAAACTTGCCTACCATGTCCGGATTCAGTTCAAGCATGCGCTCTACAGCCTGAAACCGTTCAACAATGCCTTTGGTGTAGTCCAATCTGTCAACGCCGATACCCAGCAAATGATCCGGCGACAGTGCCAGCGACTTACGGATATTGATCCTGCATTCATTGCGATTCTCGGCACTGACTTCGCCGGCACCGGGCCAGGCAATAGAAATCGGGTAATTTTCGACCTGCGTCAGCTTGCCGCCATGGGAAACGGTTGACGCCTCGGACTCGATACGGGTTTCCAGATAACGATCCACCGTTTCCAGAAAATTCTTGCGATGAAATGGGGTATGGAAGCCGAGGATCGTACTTCCCAACATGCCGGCAAGGATTTCTTCTCGCCACGGACAGATGCCGAAGGACTCGGGATTCGGCCAAGGAATGTGCCAGAACGTGATAATGGTGGCGCGTGGCAGCACCTTGCAAATCATTTTCGGCAGCAAGGCAAAGTGATAGTCCTGCACCAGAATGACAGGATCGTCGGTACGTGCCTCTGCAATGACGGCATCCGCGAATCGCTGATTCACTTTGACGTACTGCTCCCAGTCAGATGAACGGAAAACCGGGCGCACATGGGCAATATGGCATAGCGGCCACAAGCCTTCATTTGCAAAGCCATAGTAGTAGCCCTGCTCTTCTTCCTTGGAAAGCCACACCCGACGCAACGTATACTCCGGCTGTTCAGGTGGGACCGATACACGATCATGTTTGTCCACCACCTTTTGGTCGGCACTACCGCTGCCATGCGCGATCCAGGTGCCGGAGCAGGCACGCATGACTGCCTCCACTGCGGTCACCAGTCCGCTCGCGGGACGGCTCACCTCGATACCGTTGGCGGTTTCATTGTGGATGTAGGGCTCGCGATTGGATACGACCAGAACCTCATCACCGGCGAGCTCCCCTCGCAACAACTCTCGCAGCCGATCCGGCGTCCATGTTTGCTCGCCATCCCGATGACCTTGCCGCTCCAGGTGATATTCATGCAGCAGCGCGCGCAGATCGCCTACCAGCGGACTGACTTCCGGCGAAGGCCTTGCATGTGATGCAGGTAACAGTTCACCGCGCAACAAGCCTCTGACCCCGTTTATCCACCCTCGCCAGCTCAGGTGCGCAACCGCAACGGTAATCAGTGAGATAACAATACCTAACAAGATAAAGAAGTAGATAACATACTTTTTTGTGTCGGCACTGCGATGCTCGATAAAACTCATATCGTGCACCAGCACCAGCTTACCGAGCGATTCGCCGTCCCGGCTCAGCACGCTCTGCGCAACATGGACTGGACCTTGCGGCAGACGCACCAGTGCCTTGTCGATGCGCTCTTTCGCTGCTCCCGGCTCCTTGCATCCAAGTGAGGCCGGGTAAGTTGACGTGGCATATAGAACGCGGTCGTTCTTATCGCAAAATGCCAGCGCATAAAGCCGCTCATCCTCGATGGCCTTGCTAAACAGATGATTAACCCTGTTCTTTGCGCGTTGCGGCACGTAGTCGAATAAAGGTTCTTCCAGCGTCGTGGCAAGCATCTTTGAACGAATGTCCAGATCACGCACAAACCATCGCAGTGTAAAGTTATCGAGAAGTGGCACGACTACATACGCACCGAGCGCCAGTACCAGGGCGAGAGGGGCGACAAAGCGCATCGACAGCCCGGTCCACTGCATCTTCATTTTCGTCTCCTTTATCAGGCGACCAGTTTTTCAGCCGCGTCGGCCAGTTCTTCATTGGCAGGAAGGGCCGCGACATACAAGGTGCGCGTCGGGTATGCAACCGAAATATTGCGATCACGAAGTGCCGCGAGCAGGCCAAGGTTGATTTCCTGCTGTATGTCCATGTATTTGTTGTAGTCCGGGTCTAGCACGTAATACACCACTTCGAACAACAGGGAACTGTCCCCGTATCCCTTGAAATGCGCGCGGTCAAAACGGGTCTCGAGATAACTTGCCGACACAATGTCCTTGACAGTTTGCGGCAGGCGCTCAATTTCCGCGATTGGCGTTTCGTAAGCGATGCGGAATTCGAACAGTACGCGACGTTCCTGCATGCGCTTGTAGTTGCGTATGCGGCTTTTCAGCAGTTCGGCATTGGAGAAGACGATCTGCTCGCCACCCAGACTACGCAGGCGGGTTGTCTTCATGCCCACGTATTCGACTGTGCCCATATAGGAATCGACCACAATGAAGTCACCAATCACAAACGGTTTATCCAAAGCGATCGATACGGAAGAAAAAATATCGCCAAGGATATTTTGAACAGCCAGCGCAACCGCAATGCCACCGATGCCAAGGCTGGCCATGATGGTCGTGATGTTGAAGCCGAGATTATCCAGAACCACCAGCGCGGCGGTCGACCAAAGAATGATGCGGCCAATGAGGCCAGCGATCATCAAGTGTGTCGCACTCGCCGGGTCGCTCTGGCGCTGATAAATAAAGGAGCGCTGGACAGCGACCGCGATGATGCGGTTTCCCCATAGTGCAATCTGTGAGACAAGAATAATGATCCATGCATAGTTCAGCCATTTTGCATGGATAGCCGACAGCTCGGTCTGACTAACGCCGGCAAGCAGTGCGATACCAATGAAGAAAGGTAGCCGTGTACCGGTCGTAATTTGTTCGGCGTACTCGAGAAATGAAGGTCTGGCGATTTTTGCCCGTTGTTGAAGCTGACGTGCAATGAATGCCTTGAGTAGTAGCAACGCGGCAAGAACCACTAAACCGGTGGTCAGTGCTAGAGCAGCATCGTAGGACATGATGTCGAAGCCGTTCATGGCAACTCCTGAAAAATTTTACTGGCAGCAGCATGGCGCTCGGCAGATCTGCCTGGCAGCGAACACGCATACTGTTGACTCTCCCTGCTAGAGAAAGAGACTAGCGAGAAATAGCTCGCATAAGATGCGTTAAGAACGTTAAGACATCAATGCAGCAGAATTTTTCTCTCTGATTAATGGAAAGGACGAGCGATGCATGATTACCGATCACCGTGTGCAAGCAACGGCTGAACCGCATTTTCAGACCAGTGGGATTCCCCAACGCGGCCATCGTGCGAGCAGATGCACGCGGCGCGACCCTTTGACCGGCAAGGTATGCACACTATTGAACTCGTCGGGACGACAGGCGCTTCTCGTGTTGAACTGTTTGGATGCTTTGCACTATACCTGCGCTTGCTTAGGCCCAACTTAAGAGTTGCAAGCTATCCGACGCATTGGCGCATGCCCTGAACAACAACCAGGACAGCGACAATCATGTTGCCGACATTGCATCAGCATAGGGGTCGGTCAAGACAAGGGCTGCCGACAAAGATCGTGCAGATCGGTTAGTTGTCCTCGGCCGTCATGTGTATAACGATTTACCGTCATGTTGATAGGGCTCTAAGTTCCACCTAATGTTCATTGCGTATATTTGTTGATGTACGCGGCTCCCGCGAGAGAACAGATAGGAAAAAATGGCACTGACATTCGATCACAAGGGTTTACCGACGTGCTGTGGAGTCGGCATGGTTCCGGGGAATCCGCATACTGCATGCCAGGTGTGCCATGCTCGTTTCGACACACAGATGCTTTCGAGGGAAATCATGCGGCTGCGCGACCTTGCGCATATGCACGCCAATACGCTTAATTTCAGTTCGTTCTCGGAGCGTTCACAATACTGAACCGCAAGACATTACGTTCACGCGGTTTCTGCATACCAAGTGCATTGGCGCCTTCGCATTGCCTTCCGTCGCCATGATGAATGCGACGGAAGTTGTCCACTATCCAATTATCCCGGCGTTTTGGCATACGCAATCGCCGGGACAGCGACCGCATAGAACACAAGCATCCGCAGGGATTTACCGGATCTGTTCACGTATCCGGCAAACATATTACGACTATTACTATTGGGCGGCCCCGCCCGGCATGAGCGTCAGGGTGCCAAGTTTGCCTTTTTCCACTTCTTCCCGGCGCGTCTTCATCATCACGTATTCCGTATCAGCCCAACGCTGGCTGAAATTGCGGTAAAACGGTGAAAGCACATTGCCGGACTGCCCGGTCGAATGCATGAAGCGCGAGTTTTCCAAGTTGGACAAATCATAAAGCGCGCGCAGGCTCGGTGCGTGACGGTTGGCGAAAGGCTCCTTGTCATCCCGCAGGCTGTGCCGGCCTACGTTGACAGTGAAGGTATCGCCGGATGACGGCACGCGGATATCGAAGAAGCGCGCAAGGATATCCACCTTGCCAAAAGGACGGTGTTCGGAACGCGCAAAGTGCGCATCGCCCCAGCGCCATGCGGCAATATCGTTGCCGTAGCGCTTGCTCATGTCCGCCAGTGCGGCGTCGAGCGACATTGATAATACCGATGCGCAGTCCGGCGCTGTTGCCGCTGGTGCCTTGCTGACATCAATGCACCAGCGGGCTGAACCATTTTTGTTGGTCAGCACATCAATGGTCGGCTGGTGAACATTGCGTTGCTCCCAGTAATCTCTCATTAACGCTTCGCCGAGCTCGTCCTGAAAGATCGAACGCGACAGCTCCCGCATCCATGCGTTGTAGATCAAGGGCTCGGGGCGGTCGATCAGCATTTCGCCGTTCCACTTGCCGAGCAGTGCAAGTGCATCCCGCGCACGGCCGGATTGCGGATTTACCTTGCGCAGGTTGGGCAGGATTTCCTGTGCAGCCAAGGATACCGCATCGTTTTGTATACCGGCGAAGGAATCGATCGTATGTTTTGGACGCGCATCGAGCAACATGTCGATACGGTTCGCGCGGTATGGCAAGGCCCATTCGCTGGTAAGGAAATGCTCATAGTCGGGCCCGACAATCTTATGGTTGGCCGTCATCACACGTTGCTGCTGTGGATTGAACTGGCGTGGCAATGCATCAAAAGGAATGAATCCGGCCCAGTCATACCGAGCATCCCATCCGGGTGCGGGCGCCAGTCCCTTGAGGTCATTTTCCGGCTTGCGCACCGGCACCCGACCGGGCGCAATGAAGCCGATGTTGCCATCAATATCCGCATACACCATGCTTTGCTGCGGTGACGAAAAGTCTTTTGCTCCTTCCAGGAATTGTGCCCAGTTTTGAGCACGATTGAATTTCATCCCCGCCTGCAAGGTCAGGTCGTCGTCCCGCAGCGCGGTCCACGCAAAAGCCACGACATATTTGCCGCTATCCAGCGACGTCTTGTCGATGATGGGCAATGCACCGCTGATCACGGGACCGTGGCGTGTTTCCTTCACCTCGATCGTCACATCCGGTTTACCCTTGACCTTGATTGTCTCGATGCGGACCTTGAAATCCGTCCAGCCTTCCGGCGTCTGGTACTGTTGCCCGTTATCGGGACTGACGCGTTCAATGTACAGGTCCTGGACGTCTGGCGCAGTATTGGTGAATCCCCAGGCAATCTTGTCATTGCGGCCGAGCACCACGCTGGGAATACCCGGCAGGGTTGCGCCGATCACGTTGAAACCGGGCGCGGACAAATGCGCAAAGTACCAGAGCGCCGGTGCCGATAGGCTCAGGTGTGGATCGTTGGCAAGCAATGGCTTGCCGGTCTCCGACTGTGCTCCGCTGACCACCCAGTTGTTCGATCCCATGCCTTCGAGATACGACGGAGGTGCGATCGCTGCGATGCGCACCAGTTGCCCGGTAATGCCGGTCAACTCCTGGTACAGCTTGGTGTAGTCCTGCGTCTGCATCACCGCGTCACCCGGATACGGCGGCAGGAATTCATTGATGCGTGCCAGCGACATACGCTGGGACAGACGCATGCGCAACAATTCCTGAGTCCAGTTTGCGCCGAGATCCCATGCCATCATGGTTTGCCAGCCGATGGAGTCGACCGGTTGCCATGGTGCGGGCGACGGGGCGCCAGTAAGGATGAATTCCGGCGGCAAGGGTCCCTGACGGGACGCCAGCCAGGCATTGACGCCACGGGCATAGGCTTCGAGACTGGCACGCGTATCGGGGGAAAGTCTGGCCAGGATGCGCTCCGCGTTACGCCGGACACCGAGGGTACGCAGAAAGCGGTCGGTATCGACGGCATTGGGCCCGAGGATTTCCGCCATGCGGCCGGCGGCGATGCGTCGATTTATTTCCAGCTGCCACAAACGGTCCTGCGCGTGCGCATAACCAAGCGCAAAATAGGCATCGTTCTCGGACTTGGCATAAATATGCGGAATGCCTTCTGCGTCGCGGACAATGTCGACCTCTGCCGTGAGTCCGGTAAGGGTCACTTTTCCATCAACGCTTGGAAGACTCTGGTTACGGTACCAGAGCGCCGCGGCGACTGATGCAACAACCAATACGGCCAGTAAGACGATACTGCCAACGGCGACTTTCCTGATTATTTTTGTCATGATGTTCAATCTTGCCCGGCAAACAGGCGAACAGGGTAGCACAATGGAATTTGTGTCGGAACCCTCAGCATTGTCAGGTGGTAAGATGTCGAGCAACGTATGTAAACGCAGCAAAACCACGCAGCTCACCCAGGCTCATCTTATGAAATTTGACGTTGCCATTGTCGGAAGCGGCCTCGCCGGCCTGTCCGTCGCCCTTCATCTCGCCAAAACCCGCAAAGTCGCGGTCATTTCCAAACGCAACCTGCTCGACGGCGCCAGTAACTGGGCCCAGGGAGGTATTGCCGCGGTGCTTGATTCCGGCGACAGCCATGAACAGCATATTGCCGATACCCTGGTCGCAGGCGCCGGACTGTGCGATGAGGCGGCCACGCGTAACATTGTCGAAAACAGCCGTACTGCGATTGAATGGCTGATTGAACAGGGTGTGCCGTTCACCCGCGACCCTACCGCCGAACTCGGGTACCACCTCACGCGTGAAGGCGGCCACAGTCAGCGCCGCATCATTCATGCAGCCGATGCCACGGGCCACGCGGTACAGGTTACGCTGGAACAGAAGGCACGCGCGCATCCCAATATCACGGTGCTGGAAAACCACTATGCCATTGATGTCATTCGCTCCGACAAGATTGAAGGCACGAGCGGCACACCCTATTGCGCGGGTTTGTATGTACAGGATGTAAATACCGGCAAGGTCACTACGCTTGCAGCCGACCAGACCGTGCTTGCGACGGGCGGTGCCGGAAAAGTATATCTTTACACCACGAACCCGGATACTGCGACCGGCGACGGCATTGCAATGGCATGGCGCGCGGGCTGCCGTGTAGCCAACATGGAATTCATCCAGTTTCATCCAACCTGCCTGTACCATCCCTATGCGAAGTCTTTCCTGATCAGCGAGGCAGTTCGTGGCGAGGGTGGCTTGCTCAAGCTTCCGCAGGGTGCCGGCGCAGCGGCGGGCACCCGCTTCATGGAGTCGCATGACGAACGCGCTGAACTCGCACCGCGTGATGTCGTTGCGCGCGCCATCGACTTTGAAATCAAGAAGCGCGGCCTCGATCACGTCGACCTCGACATCAGTCATCAACCGCCGGAATTCCTGAAAGAGCATTTTCCGACGATCTATGCGCGCTGCCTGGAACTGGGCATCGACATCACCAGGCAACCCATCCCAGTGGTACCCGCGGCCCACTACACCTGCGGCGGCATCGTTACCGACATGTGCGGGCGCACCGACCTGCCGGGCCTGTATGCGGTCGGCGAGACCGCCTACACGGGTCTGCATGGCGCCAATCGCCTGGCCAGCAACTCGCTGCTTGAATGCCTGGTACTCGGCCGCGCGGCCGCGCAGCATATCGAGTCTTCGGCAAAACCACGAGAACTCCCCCTGCCCGCGTGGGATGAAAGCCGTGTGACCGATGCCGATGAAGAAGTGGTCATCGCTCACAACTGGGACGAGTTGCGTCGCTTCATGTGGAACTACGTCGGTATTGTCCGCACCACAAAGCGCCTGGAGCGAGCCCAACACCGTATCCGCCTGTTGCGTGAAGAGATCTACGAGTACTACTCGCATTTCCGCATCACGCGCGATTTGCTCGAACTCCGCAATCTGGTGGACGTGGCGTCGATGATTGTGGAAAGCGCCCTGTCACGCCGCGAGAGCCGCGGCCTGCATTTCAGTCAGGATTATCCTGAGACCTTGCCGAAGGCGTTGCCAACGGTACTGTCACCTCAGCGTCGATAATCCTCGCCTGACCCTGTTACGGCTGCGCACCTTGGCAAATCACCCTTGTTATACGGGGCCAACCACAAGTAGCATCCGGATGATTTGCACGGCGATCACACAACAGACAGCGATCCCGCCCAAGTAAAATATGGCGCGCCACGGCTGCAGCCCGCGCAAATAGACGGCGGTATGCAAATACCGCAGCGCTACATAGACCGCAAATAATTTGCTTGCGGACGCCAGCGTCGCGCCGAGCAGTACGTAACTCAGCGCCAGTGCGAGAAACAGTGGCAGGTTTTCCACGTCATTACGCCAGACACTGTTACAACGCTGCACAAGGTTTGCCTCCACAGAGGCCAAGGGTACGCCCGCCCATTTCGCATCTTCCGGTGCCGAAAAGCTGCGTGTCCTGAAACGAACGGCTACCTGCAACAAGCTTGTCATCGTCGTTTTCAGGAACAGTGCAACGAGCGCAAGGGCAAACGCTGGCAGTGCGGGATATTCAGACATCATTTATTCCTCAAGTTGTGAACATGCAATGCATTATCCCGGCATGACCGTTGTCACACTATTGGCGAAATCGACAAACATATGGTCTAATCCGCCATATGACTTCTTCATCCAACATCGTTGACATTGGTGTGCTGGTCTATCCTTGCTGCCTGCGCAGCAGCGCTGTCGTCCCGCTTGATGTGTTCCGGATTGCCAATACGCTGGCGTTATATCGTCCTGCGTCACAGCGCGTTCATTTCCGTGGCCGATGGCTAAGCGCACGTGAGGAAAACATCGTGGCCATTGATGGACTTACCTTTCAGACCGAGTCATTGGCGACGGCGAAGCCCGACGCACTCATGCTTCCCGGAATAGATCACGGAACCCTGCACGACCTCGTGCCCCTGCTCAAGCAGCTCAAGCCTGAATCCGACGCCGTTCAAGCGTTCAGCCAATCCGGGCAGTTACTGGCTGCCAGCTGTTCAAGCGCATGCTTGCTTGCACATGCAGGATTGCTGGATGGGCGGCGTGCGACGACGAGTTGGTGGCTCGCGGCCTACTTCCGGCAGCAATTTCCGCTCGTCACACTCGATGCGGAAGAGCTTATCGTGCAAGACGGACCGTTTGTGACATCAGGTGGCGTTACCTCCTCGCTTGACCTGGCGCTCTGGCTGGTCGGCCATTTCGGCGGAGCCGAACTGCGACAAATGACGGCCAAGATTCTGGTCATGGATGGAAATCGCGCAAGCCAGGCACCCTACGTTGCCTCGGCCATGATTCAGGATGCGGGTCATGCCGTCATTGAACGTGCACGGCGCTGGCTTAATAAACGACTGGACCAGACCTGGACTGTTGCGGAGCTGTCCACCTATTGCAATACCAGTTCCCGAACATTGCTGCGGCGTTTTCAGGAAGCCACCGGGATGAGCCCGATCCAATATTCACAACAGCTACGCGTGGAGCGGGCAAAAGGTTTGCTTGAGTCCACCCGGCTATCTCTCGCGGAAATTACTGATCAATGCGGCTATGCAGACGTTGCCACTTTCAGCAAAACATTCAAGCGCTGGACACAGCTGACACCGCGCGAATACCGCGTACGCTTTGGTTTGCGACATTGAATACCAGGAAGTAGACTCAACCTTCCTCAACCAGGCTGCTTCGTCGTAACTTGGCGCAAAAATATCGCTGGCTGCGGACCAAGATCATCTGGGAGAATTATTCATGCGAACACCTGTAAGCAATGCCGCGTATCGAGCCGCCATCAGCGTTGCGCTTGTGGCAATGTTACTCCTCGTTTGGCTGAGTCTTGGCGTTGGCATCATCGGAAAAGATGGCGACCCGGCCAACCTGATGTATTTCGGGGTGCTCGCTGTCGGAATCATCGGTACACTCATCGCGCGCCTTCACCCTCACGGAATGTCACACGCGTTGCTTGCCATGGCGCTTGCTCAAGCCTTAGTCACAGTCATAGCGCTGTCCGCAGGGTTGGGTCTGCCGTGGAGCGGGCCAGCAGAAATCCTGTTGCTAAATGGATTTTTCATCGTGTTGTTTGTCGGTTCGGCCTGGCTGTTTAGAATTGCTGCCAATGCGCATTTGAAACAAGGTGGTGGCGCCTGACAGTTCGGACAAGTCAGTGTGGCTGCGGGGCTACTCCACTCTTACTTCATTGTCTTGGCCCTTCACCATGGCATTCGATCACGCCATCCCGATCGAAACCCGGATGGCGCCGGCACAGCTACGGTGTTTATTTGCTCGTAAAGTTAGTCAGCCACTGCAGATTGGCATCAAGCTGCCAGTTCTGCGTCCCGCTTTGCCATCCGGAGTCAAGCAAACTCTGGCTTCCGAAGCAGCCACCGGAACGCCGCATGTAGCAGTGGTCGGCACTGCCGTCGTATACCTGAGAATTTTTGACGATCAGCCATCCGCTATTGTTAGTGTTAAGGCAGCCATAGGCTGAAGTACCGCAATTAAGGCCGGTTAGCTCCTGCAACTGGCTTCGTGCAGCCGATGCCGATCCGCCGTTAAAGTTATCCACTTCGCCGTTGACTGCACGCAGGCGATCGCTCTGCAGGCTGCGGCTTCCATTAGCAACACAAGACCGCAGGTCATAGCCAGAATACTCTACGCCTGCTCCGATTCCGTAAGCTGCCTGTATCCGTGCATCGTAGTTCTTCGCGAGGATTGCCATGATGGAACCTTGGCTAAATCCCGCGACGACCACGCCTTTGGAGCAATCCGCTTTGGCGCGAGAGCAGATTTGCGAAATTGCGCTTACCGCGTTGTTGGGATTGAATGCGCAACTGGCTTTGGCGCCAATGACGGAACAGGTCCCGAATTGCGAACTCGCATACTCGATAGTAGCCGCCACATAACCTTTCGCTGCCATCTTATTGACGGCGGCCATGGCGGATGCATTGGTATAGTTTTCCATGGTGCCGACCACATACACAAAGACGGGATAGCTACCCGAGGTACTTGGCTCGACGCCCGAGATGTTGTAGGTGCTGGTGCAGCTGCCGCCGTATATACCAGCGCCGTTATAGCTTGCTGAAAAGCTGGTCTGGGCCACTGCGCTTGCATTCAGCAGCAATCCTGCACACAAAAAGACAGCACTACTTGCGGCCCGCTTCAAGGTGATCGTCATAGATGTCTCCATTAGTTTTAAGTATGTTTTTCTATACGCCAGACCGGCCGATCGAGAGCGCCGTGACTGGCGATTTAAATTAACACTCGTGTCAACTTAATTCAAGCGGGGGTACCGACACCGACAAGGGAAATTGATTCAGATTAAAGTCGGGATACAATTCGAAAATACCGTGACGTCCCCTACCCGGGGACGAGTCACTAACATCAGACGCGATATCCATGCGCTCAACTATCAGCAAAGCCGACACCGCCACCAAGCCTAAATTGCGTGGACGTCCCGCCAAAACCGAAGCGGACCATGAGGAAATTCGCAATCGCATTCTCGATGCGACCGCCGCTGCCTATGCGGAATCCGGCTATCACGGCTTGAGCGTCAGATCCATCCTGCACAAGGCGGGCCTGTCGCGACCAACGTTTTACCGGCACTTCAGTAACGCTGATGAACCAGCTAGGCTGATGATTGCCCGTGCCCATCAAGGACTGGTGGAACGCTTCGTGACACAGATTCCGGCGGATGCAGGTATGGAAGAAAAGATGCTCAAGGCAGTAGATCTTTATCTGGACTGGGCAAAGGCTCAGGGAGCCCTGCTAAGACCGTTCTTCGTGGAACTCCATGACCCTTTGTCACCCGTGTCGAAATTACGACCCCAGGTGCTGTTGACGATCGCAGACCTTTACAGAAAAATCGTCGCTGACAACGGGGGAAAACTGAAGAACGCCCTGTTGGTCGAGCTGATGCTCACTGGCATCGAATTCCTCGGCTACCGTTACTATCTCGAACAATCTAAAGGACGCATTTCGCTGGCGGTCATTAAGGATGCTATGTTGCGGCTCATGGCCAGCACTTTTGAAGACCCGGCGGCCTGGTACAAGAACCGGGCAGAACGAGAGCAAGTTAAGTCATCGCGCAAGCGTTGAACAGGAGTGCCTTGATTCGGACATAAGCTGTGTCGGTCACTTCTTCCATCAGAAATATGCTTCTCGCAGACAGCAGTTGCCGTCAGGCAGCAGCAATTCAAAATGCAGTGCGCCCGACACGCTTGACATTTTTTCTTGTCATATAGAGCGAATTTTATTCCAGATTACGCAATAACCAATTGTTGCAATCGCGGTTTATCTCGTTTCCAGCAATGACCAAACTCTGCTTCATCGATGAGCACACAAGGAATCAAGTGCGACTCACCGAGGCAAGCCCCGACGGCAGACGTTTTGCCTGAACCGCCGAGACTGAGTCTTTAATCACTGAATCTGGAGAATTAAAATGAATGTCAAAAAACTGATCGCTGCCGTTGCCGTGTTTGCCGCTACCGGCGCTTCTTTCGCTGCTGATGCAACTTATCCCTATGTCGACCACAGCCAGTTCCAGTCGACCCGCACACGTGCTGAAGTCATGGCTGAGTTGAAAGACAGCCAGGAAAATGGCGACTATGTCGTCGGCGGCCGGGAGTTTGTTGCGCCCGATGCCAAGTTCGCTTCGACCAAGACACGTGCCCAAGTGATGGCCGAACTCAGGCAAGCTCAGGAAGATGGTTCGTATGCACTGGCTCAACAGGAGTTTGAGGGTCAATACCCTGTGCTGCAAAACCGGAATGCAAACACACGCCTTGCCAACACCGGCAAAGCACCGAGCTTGAACTAAGCCCCGCCGCAGGCCTGCTGAAGTAACACCGTGACTACAAAAAGCCGCTTTAAAGCGGCTTTTTGTTTTTTTGTATCCACAGATCTATTTGCATCTATAGGGTTTGAAGGTAAAACCTGTCATAGATTAAGCATTAGATATTCCAATGCTTAATCTATGACAAGTTTCTTTAATGAAATTCTCCATAGAACAGGGATTATTCAATATAATCCTTAATCTATGGAGGAAAATATACGTGCCTAAAAAGATCCTGCAGCCGGAAGCGATGCCAACACTCGTGCAAGAAAGGCTCCACTTGTGGGGTAGTTGTATCAAGACCCAGCGCATCACTCAGCAAATCCGGCGAGAAGATTTGTGCAGGCGCATGGGGATCTCTGACAGCACACTGCGCCGTCTGGAAAGCGGCGACACCCGCCCCAGCATTGGTCTTTATTTTGCCGCACTGTATGTGCTCGGCATGTTGGATGTGGTAGTGCCTGCCCTGCCGCAAAATTTGTGGAATTCGACTGGCCGCAAGCGCGTCCGTCCGGTCGCCAGGGAGGCGGAAGATGACGACTTCTAAGCCGCTGTATGTCTATCTGCAGCGTCCCGATAACGGCGAATGGGTAACGGTCGGTCGCTACCAACTGGACCAGGACATGTCTACAGGCAGGTTCGTGTATGCGCCGAGTTATGCGCGTGCCGGGCACGCCTGGTCTATCGACCCGGTCAACCTGCCGTTTGTGCCGGGAATGGAATGGGAGGCTAAGCGCTACCGTGGCTTGCATGACGTGCTGCGCGACGCCTGCCCTGATGCCTGGGGAAAAATGCTGCTCCAGCGGGAGCACAATCTTCCTGCAAATACACATGACTCCCGGTATCTTTATTTGGCAAGTAATGCCGATCGTTGGGGAGCCCTGGCAAT
Source organism: Herbaspirillum sp. GCM10030257 (assembly GCF_042666555.1). NCBI lineage: Bacteria > Pseudomonadati > Pseudomonadota > Betaproteobacteria > Burkholderiales > Oxalobacteraceae > Herbaspirillum > Herbaspirillum sp. GCM10030257. The sequence continues at coordinate 37,685 of NZ_JBHTDH010000019.1, read as the reverse complement.
CGGACAGTCGCCCAAGCCCTCAGTGTCAGTTCTGTCGAGCCCGCGACTGCCGCAACTCGAAGCCTTGGCTCAAGAGCTCCTGGCCATGTTCGAACGCCGCCCGGCAATCGATGCCAGGCTGCGCAAGCGCCTGGTGGCGACTCCGAGCCTGGGTGGCGCTCGTCCTAAAACCACTATCCAGGATGCCGGGCAGTTCTGGCTGGTGAAACCCTTTCTCCCTACTGACATTGCCGATATACCTCTGCTCGAACACTTCGCACAGCAATGGGGACGTGCTTGCGGCCTGAACTTCGCTCAGACCGTGCACCACAAGCTTAGCGATGGCCTCAGCGTCGTGCGCGTCCTCCGCTTCGACCGCCGGGCCGACAGACGCATCATGGCGATCAGCGGCGCTGCGCTGCTGCAAACCGAATATCCAGGCACCGCGCCTGACGAAACCGCACGCTGGAGTTATCCGCGACTGGCTGAGGAACTCAAGCGCATTGGCGCACCGCCCGAAGATCGGCTCGAACTCTTTGGGCGCATGGTGTTCAATGCCGTTGCCGGAAACGATGACGACCATCCACGCAACCATGCGGCCATCTATAGCCCGGAAGATAAGCAATGGCGGCTCTCGCCGGCTTTCGATGTAGTTCCCAACCCCGACGAACAGCCCAGGACACTCACAATGCAGCTTTCAACCAGCCGCTTTGATATTTCGCGGGAGGCAGTGCTTGCGGATGCTCTTCGCTTTGGCTTTAACAGCCGGGAAGACGCTGCGGCGTATTTAAACAGCTTGCTTCGGCGTATCGAACACGCCTTCACGCATGTCGAGTCGCTCCTGAGCCACGAGCTTAGAATCATGATGGAACAGCGCTTGCGCAATAACTTGGGCGTTTTCCTGCAGGCTGAAGGCTAAGATTTTTTGATGCGATAAAGCTAAAACCCCGGAACGCAGCCGGAATCCCATTCATCTAATGTGTAAGCCTGACAAGAATGTGACCCCCTATATGCTGCCCTTATCCGTAAAAGACGAAATGACACATCTCAGCGACGCTGCGCTGGCCCAGGAAATCATTTCTGGTCGACAGGACGCTTTCGTGCTGCTGATGCGACGCCACAACCGGGCATTGTTCCGTGCCGCACGGAGTGTACTGAAAGACGATGCCGAGGCGGAGGATGTGCTGCAGGACGCCTACATACAGGCTTACCGGTCCATGGACAAGTTTCGAGGCGAGGCGAAGCTATCGACCTGGCTGACACGTATCGTGGTCAATGAGGCGATTGCCCGACGTCGAAAGACATCGCGCAGAGCAGAAATCATCCATCTTGACGGTGACATTGCACCGGAAAACCAAGGAAGTCAGATGGCCATTGAAGACCACCAGACGGAACAACCAGAGGCGTCGATGGTACGAGCGGACACGCGACGGCTGCTGGAAAAAAAAATAGACGAGCTTCCTGAAAGCTTTCGTACGGTGTTCGTGCTGCGAGAACTGGAAGAGATGACCGTCGAAGAAGTGAGTATTGCACTCGCGATTCCGGAAGCAACAGTCCGGACCCGTCACTTCCGGGCGAAGGGCATGTTGCGAGAATCCCTGTCTCGGGAAATCGATTTTGCTCTTGAGGGAGCGTTTGGCTTTGCAGGCGAACGCTGTGACCGAATTGTTGATGGCGTTCTAAGACAACTCAATATCCAGGACAAAAGCAAAAACTGAAACCACTTATAACTAAGCATAACGAAGGAGAATCACCATGAGCAAGTTAACTTCCACTCTGGTCGCCAGCGCAGTGTTCGCCATCAGCGCGACTGCATTCGCCCAATCCACCCCCAATGATGCCCAGATTGCAGGTATCGTAGTCACCGCCAATACGGTTGATATCGACGCTGGCAAGCTCGCGGAGAAAACATCAAAAAACAAGGAAGTAAAAGCTTTTGCAAAACAAATGGTGACCGACCACACCGGTGTCAACAAACAAGCGACTGCGCTCGTTAAAAAGCTGAATGTGACGCCTGAAGACAGCGACATCAGTAAAAGCCTGAAGGAAGCTGGCGACGCAACCCTTGCCAAACTCAAAGGATTAAAGGGCAAGGAGTTTGATAAAGCCTACGTCGATAACGAAGTTACCTATCATCAATCAGTGATCGACGCGCTGGATAAAACCTTGGTGCCAAACGCGAAGAATGCCGAGCTTAAGGACACGCTGATCAAGGTTCGCCCGGCGTTTGTGGCGCATCTTGAGCATGCAAAGAAAATCCAGGCTTCGATGAAGTAAGGCCCCGCAATGTACTTCAGACAGGACAGCCACCTGACCTGGCGGCCCATGAGGTTTACCGCATGGCTGCTAGGCGTTGTACTGCTCAGTGCCGGCGCTCAAGCCATTGCGGCGCCGGACGGCGTGGTACATACCGTCGTGATTGAGGCTATGCGGTTCTCACCATCGCATCTGGAAGTGAATGTCGGCGACACGGTGATATGGAAAAACCAGGACCCTTTTCCCCATACGGCCACATCGGAAAAAAATGGTTTCGATTCAAAAACGATTGCCGCTGGCCGGACATGGAAGTTTGTTGCGAAAAAAACGGGGACATTTCCTTATCTATGTACGCTCCACGAGACCATGAAAGGGACCCTGGTAGTCAAATAGCGGGTATGGTCCAGCGGCATTGTCACCAGTAAGATCCCCTATTCGGGAAAGCGGCGCCAGCACCGACGAGATGTCGTTCCGGCACCTCGTCGCTCTACTCAATTACACGCAATGAATAATCGGTCGCTTTTACATCCTTGGTCAGGCTGCCGATGGAAATGCGATCGACGCCGGTTTCTGCGATCGCGCGAACAGTCGTCATGTTGATGCCTCCCGAGGCTTCCAGCATTGCTCTGTCGGCAGTAATGGCAACCGCGTCACGCATCATATCGAGCGAAAAATTATCCAGCAGAATGGATACCGCGCCTGCTGCAAGCGCTTCTTCCAGTTCAGCGAGGCTTTCCACCTCGACCTGAATCGACACTCCCGCATGGAGGTCTTGCGCGGCCTTTATCGCGGGCGTGATTCCGCCTGCCGCGGCAATGTGGTTTTCCTTGATGAGAATCCCATCGTATAGCGCGAGGCGCTGGTTCTTGCCGCCACCTACCCGCACCGCATATTTTTGCGCCAACCTCAGTCCGGGCAGGGTCTTTCGCGTATCCAGAACCGAAGCACGCGTCCCCTGTACGACATCGGCATATTCACGGGTGGCGCTCGCCACGCCTGACAGCAACTGGAGGAAGTTCAAGGCCGTGCGCTCGGCCGTTAACAGAGCACGTGCCGGTCCATCGATGGCGCATACTGCCGTATCGGCCTTCATGCGTTCGCCCTCGGCATAGTGCCACTCGATGCGAATGCGTGAATCGAGCTGTTTCATCACGCCTTCAAACCAGGGAGCGCCGCACAGCACAGCGTCTTCCCGAACCACAACGCGGGCTTTCACCCACTCATTCTCCGGTACGAGCTTGCCAGTAAGGTCACCGCTGCCAACATCTTCAGCGAGTGCCAACTGTATGTTGGATTCGAAGGCCGCCCGCAATGCGGGATCGAAGGGGGCGAAAGGATTGTTGAGTGTGCTCATGCCGGTCCGATTCCAGAAAACAGGGTTTGTTCTTTCGCCAGGTCGCTGCCTGGACGTACATTGGCTTTCTGCGCCGCCGCGAACGACAGCATGCGATCGATGCAAACGTAGGCCTTGCGGCCGACTTCGGGATCGACGTAAATTTCGTTGCGGCCTGACTCCAGTACATCGACCAGATTCTGCAGGCCGTTCATCGCCATCCATGGGCAGTGTGCACAACTCTTGCAGGTAGCACTGTTACCCGCGGTCGGTGCGTCAATGAAGATTTTTCCTGGCGCCGCCATGCGCATCTTGTGCAGGATGCCATTGTCGGTTGCGACGATAAATTCACGCGCGTCGAGCGATTGCGCCGCAGCGATCAGCTGTGATGTCGAGCCGACGACATCGGCCTGTGCCACCACTGCCTCCGGCGATTCCGGATGAACCAGCACCTTGGCGCCGGGATGTTCCTTCTTCAGCAGTTCCAGCTCGATGCCTTTAAATTCGTCATGAACAAGGCAGGATCCCTGCCACAGCAGCATGTCGGCACCGGTCTTTTTCTGGATATAGCCGCCGAGATGCTTGTCGGGTGCCCAAAGAATCTTTTTGCCTTGCGCATGCAGATGCTCGACGATTTGCAGGCCGATCGAAGAAGTCACCATCCAGTCGGCCCGCGCCTTGACCGCCGCGCTGGTATTGGCATAGACCACCACGGTACGGTCCGGATGCGCATCGCAGAAGGCAGCGAACTCATCGGCCGGACAGCCGAGGTCGAGCGAACAGGTCGCGTCGAGGTCGGGCATCAGGATGGTTTTTTCGGGGCTGAGGATCTTGGCAGTCTCGCCCATGAACTTGACGCCAGCCACCACCAGTGTTTTGGCCGTGTGGTCACGACCGAAGCGTGCCATTTCGAGCGAATCCGAAACGCAGCCACCTGTTTCCTCAGCCAGATCCTGCAAATCCGCATCGACGTAATAATGGGCGACCAATACTGCCTGCTTTTCCTTCAGCAGTTGCCGGATACGGTCTTTCAGCGCCGACTTTTCCGCCGCCGATGGGGCAGCCGGCACACGCGCCCATGCATTGGCAGTGCAACTGGTGCCGACGTCCATTTGTGGACGCTCGAATTCAATGGTTTTAATAGGTAAGGTCTGCATGATTTCGGAATGAGGCGGAGCAATCAGTATTAAGCGATTATCGATGAAGGCAGGTCAATCAATAGAAACGGGAGTATGCCTGATCCACGACAATTGGGTGCACTGTGAAATATTTCAATACTAACAATATCTAAAGGGGCGATCCTCATGAAAAGTTGACTCATGGAAACAACATGTGGCTTACTTTGCCGTAGATGACAATTTACGACGGAGGGATTCGATAGCATACTAGTTCTGACAAATATCAATGTCCATTCCTCTCGGCTTCGTTATAAGTAGGCGTGTACGTCATTGCCTATAGGACACAAAGAACAAGAGAGGCTATCGTTACATCCGTCCAGGATGCAACAGAACATTTGGGGACGCGCGGTAGCAACGAAGCGCTGCGCAAGGGACGCACAACTATGAGCACAGTGTTCGACAAGACCGACAAAGGGCGTGAGGAAATAGCGACGCGCAAGCATCATCTGGCCCCGCGGCTTCGCAGCCTGCTTGTGATGATCGACGGTAAACACACGGCCGAGGATTTGCTGCAAAAGGTGTCAGGAATAGGCCTGACTGAACAGAATCTCAATGACCTGCACGAGCAGGGTTTCATTCATGCAAAGGCAGAAACCATTGTCACTACCGCCAGCGGTATGCCGGTGGCCGCCGAGCCCGTAACACAAGTTGCCCCGACTGCTAGTGCCGCAGCAAATCCGGACGTACATGCCGTGCTTCCCGAAGGGCAATCGCAGTTCGAAGCGATCTATCGCTTCTACACCGAGACGATCAAGAGCACGATAGGACTGCGTGGTTATGGCTTACAGCTGAAAGTGGAAAAATCGTCATCAATCGATGAATTCCGCCAGTTGCGTCAGCCTTACCTGGAAGCGGTGTTGAAGGCACAGGGACCAGAGATGGCGCGCAGCCTGCGTGACCGACTTGACCAGCTTCTGTATCTCAATGAGATACCACCACCGATGACCACGATTATGGGGCTCGCCGGCTGAGCGTGGCATAACCCACTCGCAGCGCGACACCGTGACAAAGCTACAATCACCCGAGCGTTCGGCGACCCCGTGCGCAACTATGCAAGCTATGTGATGCCAGTGAAGGCAAGGCAATCGTATACACGACGCCTTGCCTGCTCTCCACCAGCTACTTATTCGATGCCCTGGCTCTTCAAGTAATCTTCGTAGTTGCCCTGGAAGTCGATGACTTCACCATCCTTCACTTCAAGAATGCGGTTTGCCAGCGAAGACACGAATTCGCGATCGTGCGAGACGAAAATCAGCGTGCCCGCATATTTGTCGAGCGCAATGTTGAGTGACTCGATGGATTCCATATCCATGTGATTGGTCGGCTCGTCCATCAGCAGCACGTTGTGACGGCCCAGCATGAGCTTGCCGTACATCATGCGACCTTTTTCGCCGCCCGACAACACCTTCACCGATTTCTTGACGTCGTCGCCACCGAACAGCAGTCGTCCGAGAATCGAGCGTACCGCCTGATCGTCGTCGCCTTCCTGCGTCCATTGCCCCATCCAGTCGGTCAGGTTCTTGTCGACTGCGAATTCCTCGGTGGGGTCCTGCGGCATGTAACCAACGTTGGCATTTTCTGCCCACTTGGCGACACCGCCATCCGGCGCCAGCCCACAGATATCGGTCCCGCCGATCGAGCGCAGCAACGTGGTCTTACCAGCACCGTTGGCACCGATGATGGCAATCTTTTCACCTGCCTCGACCATCAGGTCAAGGTTCTTGAAAATCGACCGGTCATAAGTTTTCGACAAGCCCTGCACTTCCACCGCAAGTCGGTGGAGTTTCTTCTCGCCTTCAAAGCGGACAAAGGGATTCTGGCGGCTTGATGGCTTGATGTCTTCAACCTTGATCTTCTCGATCTGCTTGGCACGCGATGTCGCCTGACGGGCCTTGGACTTGTTGGCCGAGAAGCGGCGCACGAATTCCTGCAGTTCGGCCACCCGTTCCTTGGCTTTGGCATTGACAGCCATCTGCTGCGCACGAGCCTGCGACGACGCCAGCATATAGTCATCGTAATTGCCGGGATAAATTTTGAGCGTACCGTAATCCATGTCTGCCATGTGTGTGCAGACCTGGTTCAGGAAGTGGCGGTCGTGGGAAATGATGATCATGGTGGAATTGCGCTCGTTAAGCACATCTTCCAGCCAACGGATCGTGTTGATGTCGAGGTTGTTTGTCGGCTCATCGAGCAGCAAGATGTCCGGGTTGGAGAACAATGCCTGTGCCAGCAGCACGCGCAGCTTCCAGCCAGGCGCCACATTGCTCATCGGCCCCTGATGTTGTTCGATTGGCACGCCCACGCCCAGCAACAATTCGCCTGCGCGCGCTTCGGCGGTATAGCCATCGTACTCGGCGAACTTGGCCTCGAGGTCCGCGGCCTTCATGTAGTCGTCGTCAGTCGCGTCCGGATTTGCATAAATGGCATCGCGCTCGGTCATCGCCTCCCACATTTCAGTGTGACCCATCATGACAACGTCCAGTACGCGCATTTCTTCGAACGCGAACTGGTCCTGGCGCAATTTGCCAAGACGTTCGTTGGCGTCGAGCATGACATTGCCGGCGCTGGGCTCCAGGTCGCCGCCCAGAATCTTCATGAAGGTCGACTTGCCACAGCCGTTGGCGCCGATCAGGCCATAGCGGTTGCCTTCGCCAAATTTGACCGAGATGTTTTCAAACAGCGGCTTGGGGCCGAACTGCATGGTAATGTTTGCGGTGGAGAGCACTAGAAAAGCCTTTTTACGAAATTAGTACGAAACCGGTCATTTTACCATCCTGCACCCCGTACAATCCGGCTTTCCGCCGAAAACCGTGTTCAGGCGCCCTGCAGCAGCTTGTCCCGGGCAGCCATGAAGGCCTCTGCCGAACGCTTGAGCGTCGCTTCCTCCACGCGCGGCTGATATAACTGGCCGCCGATGCCAAAACCTGTTGCTCCCGCAGCAATATAAGCAGCCATATTTTGGGTATGAATCCCGCCGACTGGCATCAGGATGGTATCGGGAGGCAGAATGGAGCGGATGGCTTTTACCGCAGGCGGGGGAATCATCTCGGCCGGAAACAGTTTGAGGCCAAGCGCGCCGGCATTAAGCGCACGGTAGGCCTCAGTCGGAGTCACCACACCGGGCAGCGGAATCATTCCCTTGCCTGCCGCGTGCGATATCACCTCTTCGGCGCAATGGGGCGACACAATCAGTGTGCCGCCCGCTTCCTTGACGGCATCCACATCCGAGGTGGTCAACACCGTGCCGGCACCGACCAGCGCATCGTCCGGCGCCATGTCGATCAGGATGCGCATGGCTTCAATCGCGCGTGGACGGTTCAGCGGGACCTCCAGCATGCGAAAGCCGGCACCAAACAACACGCGCCCGACCATCGGCGCCTCTTCCGGCGTGAGGCCGCGAAGGATCGCAACCAATGGGCAAGGTGAGGGATGAAATTTATCTGCAGCCATAGTAATTACCTTTAAAGTTTGAACAGAGCGCGAAGAGCCGCGAGATAGACGCCATCGGGCTGCCATGCGCGTGCATGGATACCCAGCAGTTCCAGCGCGCTAAGATAGCGGGCAGACAAGCCTGGGCTGCCGACAACCTGGACCGGCGAGCGCATCGGTCCATGAGTTCGCTGCAGGATGTCATGAATCTCCGTGCCGATCAGCAGCCCGGACAAGTACGACGCCGTATGGTCAGCGGGCATCATGTCGGTCACGACCAAAGCCCGACAGCAGAAGGCGGTGTGCGTAAATGAACCATGCCGTGCCGCCCGTACGCCGGCTGCGAACGCCTCTGGAATCGACTGTTGTTCGGTCATCACCTTGGACAGGGTCCCATGTTGCGACATCAGCGAAAATAGTTCGCCTGTCATGAAGGTCAGGAATTCGGTCATGCCGCCGTCTTCAACGCGTACCCACTTGCTATGCGTCCCCGGCAGCAGGAACCAGCCGTCCGCGGCACTTAGCGACAGCGTTCCGAGGACCTGCGTTTCTTCGCCACGCATCACGTCGGGAATGCCGTTGACATCGATGTATTTATATCCTGGCGTGACGCGGCAGCGTACGCCAGGAATGCTGGTATCGATCTCCATCAGGTTGTCGTGCAGCGCGGTCAACGGCTGGTCTACTGACAAGTACGGTGCTTCGCGCCAACCGTTGCGGCTGCCTATCATGCCGGACATTACGATGTCGGCAGACTGCAAGCCCAGTGTCTGTAACAACTTGCGCAGCGATCCTTCAAAATCCCGCTCGACATGCAGAATACCCGCGTCATCACTGTGCTGATGAATTAGTTCTCCGCGAGCATTGAGCACATAGGCACGCCTGTTGCTCGTGCCCCAGTCTATGCCTAGCCGTGTCGCATTCAGTGAGGATATGGATTCGGTCATGGGTAACCTGCCTCTCTTTTCTTTCAGGATTTTCCGGATTCGTTGCAGTGAGCCTGCACGGTCGCCAGCACCGATTTGTCATGCATTGTGCAGCCGTATAAACAGCATAGTCGTCGACCACACGCTTCCAACCGCTAAACACATTCAATCATCACACGATGACCCGGCGCATAGTGTTTACGCGGGCTTGCAGTTTGTCCTTATTGGTTAGGGAACTGACCATCTACTCCACACGTTTGCTTCCTGCACCGCCATGATTTCTCCTGAACTTTCGAAACGATGACTACTCAATATTGATGCTAAGTCGAAACCCTCTCCTCGCAGTTCACTATCCCCACGAGAAACTTATGACCACCGAAAAGCCCAAACGTCGCAGCCGTGCCTGGTTCGAAAAGCAGGATCGCGATGGCTTCGTGCACCGGAGCTGGACCCAGAAGGCAGGCCACCCACCAGATGAATTCGACGGCCGGCCCATCATCGGGATCTGCAATACCTGGTCCGAATTAACACCCTGCAACAGTCATTTCCGCGAACTTGCCGAGTTCGTCAAACGCGGTGTACTTGAGGCAGGCGGATTCCCGCTTGAGTTCCCGGTAATGTCACTTGGAGAAACCCAGCTGCGCCCTACCGCAATGCTGTTCCGCAATCTTGCGAGCATGGATGTGGAGGAATCGATACGCGGCAACCCTATCGATGGTGTTGTTCTCTTGATGGGTTGCGACAAGACAACGCCGGCACTGATGATGGGCGCGGCAAGTTGTGGCCTGCCGACCATCGGCGTGTCAGGCGGCCCCATGTTGAATGGCAAGTTCCGTGGCAAGGACATCGGTTCCGGCACAGGCGTGTGGATGATGTCGGAAATGGTGCGCGGCGGGCAGATGACACAGGAAGAATTCACTGAAGCCGAAGGTTGCATGAACCGCTCGTCCGGCACCTGCATGACCATGGGTACCGCATCGACAATGGCCAGCATGGTAGAAGCGCTGGGCATGTCTCTACCCGGCAATGCCGCGATCCCGGCACCGGACACGAGGCGCAACCGGCTTGCCCAACTCAGCGGGCGACGCATCGTGAAGATGGTCGAAGAAGACATGACGATGGACAAGATCATGACACGCGAAGCGTTCGAAAATGCGATTCGCGTCAACGCGGCGATCGGCGGCTCGACCAATGCGGTGATCCACTTGCTGGCAATCGCACGCCGTATCGGCATTGAACTCACACTGGAAGACTGGGACCGCATAGGCAGTGAAATGCCCTGCCTGGTTAACCTGCAGCCATCAGGGCACTACCTGATGGAAGATTTCTACTACGCTGGCGGCGTGCCTGCTGTGATGCGCGAAATCCAGCATGCACTGCATCGTGATGCATTGACCGTCAATGGCAGGACCATCGGCGAGAACATCGCGGATGCACCCTGCTATAACCGCGACGTGATCAAACCGCTCGACAACCCGTTGATGAACCATGCGGGCATCGCGGTCCTCAAGGGTAACCTCGCACCGAACGGCGCGGTCATCAAGCCATCCGCTGCCTCGGCCAATTTGCTCAAGCATCGTGGCCGTGCCGTGGTGTTCGAGTCGATCGAAGACTTGCGCGATCGTCTGGACGATCCAGCTCTCGACATCGATGAAACCTGCGTGATGGTACTGAAGAATTGCGGTCCGCGCGGTTACCCCGGAATGGCGGAAGTCGGCAACATGCCACTGCCGAGCAAGGTGCTGCAAAAGGGTATCAGCGACATGGTACGTATCTCGGATGCGCGCATGAGTGGAACCGCCTACGGCACGGTCGTTTTGCATACATCGCCGGAAGCCGCTGTCGGCGGCCCGCTCGCCCTGGTACGCAATGGCGACATGATCCAGCTGGACGTCCATGAACGCAGCCTGCATCTGGAAGTCAGCGATGAAGAATTGGCACGCCGCAAGGCGGAATGGGTGCCGCCTGCAATGCCGACGCGCGGCTATGCCAAGCTGTATGTCGAGCATGTCGAGCAAGCCCATCTGGGTGCCGACCTCGACTTCCTCGCTGGCAGCAGCGGTGCAGGGGTACCGCGTGAATCCCATTAGATTGCACTACATCCTATTGATCGCATCAGACGCGAGAGGATCTTCATCGATCTTGCATGAATCCAGATTAATTCTGCTTTAAACCCGCATTGAGAAAGGGCGCACTATGAATACTCCCGAATGCGTTTGGAATGCCAACGCGGCATTGGGTGAGGGACCGCTATGGTCAATTCGCGAAAACGCCCTGTACTGGGTCGACATACTTGGTCATCGGCTGCATCGTTATTCCCTCAGCGAAGGACAGCGAACATGGCAGTTTGACGAAGAAGTTTCTGCGATCGCCGAACGCGCGGAAGTGCCTGGCCTGGTGATGACACGCCGACACGGCTTTGCTTACTTCAATCCCGCGACCGAAGAAATGATGCAGCTGGCGCAGGCCGAGACCGGCATGCCCGCAAACCGCTTCAACGATGGCAAATGCGACCGCATGGGCCGCTTCTGGGCAGGTACCATGGATTTCGCCGGCAAGAAGCCTACCGGTTCGCTGTATCGCCTCGACCCGGATCTGCGCTGCACACGCATGGATTCGGATTACATCGTGACCAACGGTCCCGCATGGTCCGCGGATTATAAGACGATGTACCACAATGACAGTGTGAACGGCCGGGTGTTTGCATTTGACTTCGACCTCGAACGGGGTGAACTGTCCAACAAGCGATTATTCCTGCAGTTCAGCCAGGAGGAAGGCTCTCCCGACGGCATGACGACCGACTCCAAGGGAGGCTTGTGGATCGCACACTGGGGCGCGAGCAAGGTAACGCGGCATGCGCCAGACGGCAAGGTCACGCGGACCATCATGCTGCCGTGCAGCCAGGTAACCAGCTGCGCTTTTGGCGGTCCGACCCTGACGACCATGTTTATTACGACGGCTGCGGATGGACTGTCGCCACAGCAACTGGAACGCGAGCCACTGGCAGGAGGTCTATTTGCGCTCGACCTCGATATCGCCGGGGTTCCTGCCAACCAGTTCCGTGGATGATCCTCCCCATGAAGACCGACATCATTACACTTGAATCCGAAACGCAACGTTTGCATCTTGCTCCCGAGCTCGGCGGCAGTGTGACTGCCTGGGACTGGAAACTCGCCGACGCCTGGTCGCCACTTTTCCGTCCATGGGACGGCGCATCGGGTGATCGCTACACCCTTTCGTGCTTTCCCCTGGTGCCGTGGTCGAATCGCATCACGGGTGGCGGGTTTGAGCATGATGGCAAGTTCTATCCGATCCGTCCCAATCGCGAAGGGGAAGCTTACCCTATTCATGGCGACGGCTGGCTGCAGGCATGGCAGCTTGCCGAACGTGCAGAGAACCGCATCAAGCTGGCGATCGAATCGAACTGTTTCGACGGCAATCCTTATCACTATCGCGCCACCCAAACCTTTTTGTTGCTACCTGACGGTTTGCAGATCGACCTGACGGTTACCCACCTCGGCCCGCACACCCTGCCATATGGCCTCGGGCTGCACCCTTACTTCATGCGGAATGCTCATACCCGACTGATGGCCAAAGCCGAAGGCGTATGGCTGTCCGGCGATGACCCGATCCCGGTGGAATACGTCACCAGCTTTCCCGAGACATGGGACTACAACACGCCCTCGCCGCTCGAGGGACCAATGATCGACAACTGCTTCAATGGATGGAATGGCAAGGCGGTCATTTCCTATCCCGACCGTGCGTTGACGCTGACGATGGTCATGCCCGACTGTAACGGCTATAGCCTGATGTATCGACCGCCGGGTCTGGACTATTTTTGTTTCGAACCCATTACCCAGCCGATTGATGCGTTTCACATGGAAAATCAGCCCGGCCTCGCAATTCTTGGCCATGGCGACAGCATGGCGTTGCGCGCGAAGTTTCTGGTCAGCGCTGCAGCAGATCAGACCTGAGGATCAGGTGATGTTAGCGAGCATGGGATAGCCGCTCATCGTCAACCGCGTAGCACGCCCATCCGATTGCAGGCGTGCCTGGCTTCCCACGGCCAGCGTGACCTTGTCGCGGATATGGCCAAAGGGCAGGCCCGTCAGTATGGGAATGCCTAGCGTGCTTCGCAGGTACGTCACCATGTTGTCGAAGTCATAGCCGTTGTCGTAGTCGTACAAGCGATATGCGGAAAAATCGCCAAGCACGATTGCCTGTTGCCGGAGTAAGCCGGCATAAGACAATTGCAACAGCATGCGTTCGATACGATAAGGATGCTCGTTGACGTCTTCGATAAACAGGATGCCATCTTCAATGCGCGGCAGATAAGGCGTTCCTACAAGATGGGTCAGCATGGTGAGGTTGCCGCCCCAGAGTATTCCTGATACGTCGAGCACGGGATTATCCGGCGCAACCAGGTCGATCGCGCACTCGGGCTGTGTAATGCATTTCCAGAAACTGTCCAGCGTCAGTGCACTCGGATCTGCACGCGAAAAATCGTCGCAGATCATTGGGCCGGCAAAACTGACCGCGCCGCCTTGTGCGAGAAGAGCCATGTGCAGCGCGGTGAAGTCGCTATGTCCGACAAAGAGCTTGCCGCTGGCTGCAAGCTGTTCGCAGTCCAGTGCCGGTAGCAGCCGTGACAAGCCATATCCGCCACGCAGTGCCATGACCACATCGACCTCGGGGTCAGCGGCGGCGGCATGCAATTGTTGCAAGCGAAGAGCATCGGTGCCACCAAAACGCAAATGCTTGCGCTCGGCGTCGTAGAAGTTCTTTACGCGGCATCCGCGTGATTCAAGTTGCGTGGTCGCGCGGGCGACCGCATCGGGATCGGCCGCATAGCCGCTCGCCGCCACGATGGCGATGGTGATGTCGGTGACTTGTTTTGGATTGTGCATGCAGCTAGTTTAACGCCATCGACTGCCGGTGTCATACCCATGCTGAATCGTAGCGTCAGGAAGAAGATCGTTTGACTTTTTTGACTGGTGTCAGGCTTGACGCGCTTCCGGCGCGAGTTCGTGACGGCAATGGGCGGCAATCAGTCTGGCGATGGGTTCTTCGAGTCCAGGCGGCAGGTCATGTCCCATGCCTTCGATTTCATGCATGATCGCGCCCGGAATCCAGCGAGCGGTATCTCGACCACAGGCGACCGGCACCAGCGGATCATCGGTACCATGGATCACCAGTGACGGCAGACGTATGGTGCGCAGCTGCGCCACCAGGTCACCCGACGAGGCGACTGCCATCATCTGCCTGGAGGTACCGTTAATGGTCGCATTGCGCCGTACGCTGTCGATGACCCGTTTGCGCAAGAGTGCATCGGGCGTCGGATAGCCGGGACTGCCGATCACACGGAACAGGTGGACAAAATGCTCGACCACGGAATTGAAGTCGCGTGGATTCTTGGGGCTGGAAAACATGGCACTGTTGGCTGCGAAAGTCGGACCGGGCAGGCCCGGGCGCCCGCTTGTCGACATGATAGAGGTAAGCGTGTGCGTACGATCCGGGTAACGCGCCGCAATGATCTGCGCGATCATGCCGCCCATTGACGCGCCGACGATATGGGCCTTCTGAATGCCGAGCCCATCCATCAGTCCGACCGCATCCTTGGCCATGTCATACAGGGTGTAGCCACTGAACAGCGGCATGCGAAACAGTGACTGGAAAAAGGCCTGATGCAGGTTGGGCTTGCCAAAATGGCTCATTTTGGTGGATTTGCCACAGTCCCGATTATCAAACCGGATCACGCGGAAGCCTTCCTTGACCAGGGTTTCGCAAAACTTCTCAGGCCAGGAGATCAGCTGCAGGCCAAGTCCAGCGATCAGCAGGACCGGTTCACCGTTCGGGTTCCCCTGCACGTCGTACGCCAGCTCAATACCGTTGGCTTTAATAATTGGCAATCAAATCTCCCTGGTTCAATACTATTGCGGCACACGAAAGGCATACTTGGCCCATGTAGCTTATGTAGCACATGGACTGTAGCCACGCATGCCAACGCGAAGCGTTGTGCTTATAACATTTTTACGTTGAAAATTACGTTGAAAAGTTCATGTTTCGGATCAGAAACTGATCTTGCCAAACGGTATTTGACCGCACTTATTCCTTTCCATTTGTCACGTAGGATACCTGCAAGGCGCATGCCTGCATGGATCTGCGGTTGAACCTGCACTGCATAGCGCCAGTTTGGCTAAGAAGGAAGCAATTGTGTAATTAGTGACGGCTAAGATGGAAAAATATGCATGAGTCGTCGCTACAGTGTTTGCCTTTTGTGCAAATTACCTGGCGACTGTACACGACCAGACGTGTATTTACAGAATACTGCTCAATTCACGTCGGACTCAGTTTGCGCTGGAGCAACACGCTGTACCGCGCGCCGGCGTTCGGCAAAAAATTGTCGTAGCAAGGCGCTGCATTCTTCCGCCAACACACCACCGACGATATCGGTATGGTGATTCAGCTTCTCCTGGGAAAACAAATCGACAACGGAACCGCAGGCACCAGTCTTGGGATCGGACGCGCCGAATACGACACGTGACAGACGCGCATGCATCATGGCTCCGGAACACATCGCACAGGGCTCCAGCGTGACAAACAGCTCACAACCGGGCAGCCGATAATTGCCGAGTATCGTCGCCGCAGCGCGCAAGGCCATGATTTCGGCATGCGCGGTCGGATCATGCGTGCCGATCGGTTGGTTAAAGCCGGTAGCAATCACCTCGCCGTCCTTGACTACAACAGCGCCAACCGGGACTTCACCCAACGCCCAGGCATTCTGGGCTTGTGAAAGTGCCTGCTGCATGAAGATCGTGTCGTGCGACATACGGGCTCAGTCCTCGGAAATTTCAGCCCAGCAGTTGGGTGTTTCATGCAATACCACTTTCCGCAGGCGCAGGCCAGTGCCATAACGGTCATGGAAAACCGCTTTCAGGATATCGAAGGCGGTACGTGCAAGGTTTTCTACCGTGGGAATGCGGTCGATGATGACTGTCTTGTGTCCGGGCAGGCTGTTCAGGAATTCGAGTACGGCTGTGTCTTTTTCATAAGCGAGAAAAGCATGATCCCAGACATCGACCAGATGCTGCTTCGCCAATGACTTGACGTCGGAAAAATCCATGATCATGCCATTGTCCGAACTGCCTTCCACGTCGATCACTGCACCTACCAAGGTGATCTCCAGCGTATAGCGATGGCCATGCAGATTGCGGCACTGACTTTTGTGATCAGGGATTCGGTGGCCGGCGTCAAATTCGAGTTTTCTTGTAATCGTGAGCATCAGGGTATTTGCAGTAATTTATGAGTTTGCAGGCTGAGTTTCCAACGCGGTTTCTGTTTGCAAAGCTCGATTGCGAGATGTGTATTTTTTCCCGCGTCGGGACCATCCATCGGTTGCAGGTAGAAATGCTCAAAGTCGAGCTTTGCATAATCATCAAGCGGTTGACCAGCTTGCGGAATGACGACCTTCAGCTCATTGCCTTTGGTGACCTTGAGTTGCGATCCCATTTTCGGGCTGACGCAGATCCAGTCGACACCTGCGGGTACTGGCAGCGTGCCATTGGTTTCAATGGCGATTTCAAAACCGCACCGGTGCATTGCGTCGATCAGTTCGGAATCCAGTTGCAGTAGCGGCTCGCCGCCGGTGAAGACAACAAACTTCGTTGTTGCGTAGTCCGCCGGCCATAGTGAATTGATTAAGGTCGCCAATGAAGCGGCATCGTATTTGCCGCCTCGTTCGCCATCCGTGCCGACGAAGTCGGTATCGCAGAATTTGCAGATGGCTGAGGCACGATCTGCTTCCCGTCCGGACCATAGATTGCATCCCGAAAAGCGGCAGAACACAGCAGGCCGACCCGCATGCGTTCCTTCCCCTTGAAGGGTATAAAAAATTTCTTTTACACTGTAAGTCAAGATGTGTTCCTGAAGTCATTCTGGTTCAGCTGCGTCCCCTATCGACGGAGAGGCAGTGAACGTCTTGCCTGGGAGGATGTGCCAACCGGGTTGGCAGCCAAACGCGGCGTTCAGTAGGACTGATTCCGGGCGCCCGGCACGTCTGCGCCCGATTTTCCTGTAATGAACGAAAAAGGCACGGCGTTATCAGCCCAAATCGCTATTTTCTCATTTATCGCAGGATATGCCCAGTAATGATGCTTATAGCCAAACTCCTCTTGCAATAACGGAAATCCGGACTGAGCTTGACGCCTGCCATTCTTCATCAATCCATGTGTTCAAGGTTTAAGCGTTGCACCGTCGACCGGAAACGCAATTCGGATACAGAACAGACACATTGCGGTACATACATCTCGTAACTCCCCTTACTGATTGTTGATAGGCGAAATGGTGGCGCTAGTTTGTAATACAGACATGGCAGAACGATGCGTTGCATGACCAGTAAATGCGCTGGTGACGCATGACAAACGCGGACGCTTGTCACCAGACCCCATGATTCAACAAGGAGAAATGATGAAAAAACTGATGTTGTGCTTAGCCGCCACTTCCAGTCTGCTAACTGGCTGCATCGCGGTTCCCGTTAGCGACGGTGGCGTACATGTCACAGGTACCGCCCGTGTCACCGGCGGTCATCCGCCGCGTTACAGCCGGGACCGTGACGGCGATGGCGTACCGAATCGTCACGACCGGCGTCCCAATAACCCGTATCGCTATTGAAAAGATTGAGCGCAAAGACGAACAGAGTTAGTTGCCCGTAAACGACGCACCGATTCACTGAAAGGAATCCCATCATGAAAACAAGATCGATTACCCTGTCCCTGATTGCCGCTGCAGCGATAGCTGGTTTTGGCGTCACTCCCGCGATGGCTCAACATCCGCATACACCGGGCATTGACAATGCACAGCAGGACATCCATGGACGCATCCAGCAAGGTATTGCCTCTGGTCTGATTACTCGCCATGAAGCACGCGACCTGTTCCAGCGCGAGCGTGAAATCCAGGTACGCGAGGCGCGCATGAAGAGCGATGGCAGGGCTACTCCGCATGAACGTCGCCAATTGCGGCAAGATCTTGACGATCTGCGCGCCGACGTAGAACGCAAGATCGCTAACGGACGATTTGCAAACCGGCGAGATAACGGCGCACCGGAGATCGACAATGCGCAGGCCCAGATCCGCATGCGACTCGAACAAGGCATTCGCAGTGGCCAGATCGATCGCCGTGAAGGAGAAATTCTCTCTGCCAAGGAAAGAATGTTGCGCCGTCACGAAGCGGCATTCAGTTCCGATGGTTTCATCAGCGGTCGCGAACGGCAGCAGTTGCGTGAAGAGGTTGCCATGCTCAACCAGGACATCGACCGTATGATGTCAAACCGACGCGGTTACTGAAGCAGCAAGGTCATAGTGGCATAGGCGTCGGTATATGGATTGTCCACACCGACGCCCTGCAGTAAGCAGACTTCCGTCTAATGGGTGACGCCATCTCCCTTGACCACTTTTACCGCTGTCATCAGCAATATCAGCATGTCAAATCCCGTCGACTGTCGTTTCAGGTACTCCGCATCCAGCCTTACCTTCTCTGCGATGGCGAGTTCGTCGCGGCCGTTGATCTGCGCCCATCCAGTGAGACCTGGCACAAGCAGAAGTCCTACATTGATCTCAGCCCATGCATCCCGGGGCAATGCTTTCCGCCTTGGCCGCAGCCAACATAAAGAGGGGAAAGCTCGCCATAAACGCGGTGCATATCTGAAAAGCCGCAAGCTTCATTATTCACATCGGCACTACATCGAAACGGCTACCTGATGGGAATCATGCATGGGTTTCCATGAGATGCCGGCCAGCCGTCTCAATCACCTGCCGGCCGGAGAGACACTACGGTGCAACAACTGCAAAACCGGCATCGAAAGTATCGAGGCAAGCCAGGAAGCTTGCCACCAGTTCCGTATTCCCTTCGACTTGCAGTTGTCCACCTTCAAGTGCTTTCAACAGCGTGCCGTCAGCGCGAAGCGCAGTGGCAAGCGTAGCGCGCGAGGCCCGCAGTACTGCATCGGCATCGGCGCCATGCGAACCTTTTGCATGACTAAGTGCACCGTTTGAAACGGTAATCCGGTAAGAGTCGCCCTCATCGATCATGGCCCAATCGAATCTGGCCTGGAGGTCGGCGGCCCGCTCGCCGTGCAAGCGCACCGCGAGATAATCAAGAAACATTTCAGTCGGAAGCTGTGCAATCACGTCAGGCGGTATTCTGTTTGCCTTGCCTGCAATTGGCGCGACGCCCTGCCGCAACTCTTGCGCACCGAGCAGATAGGAGTTGCGCCATGTCGCTGATTCCGACTGATAGGCGAGCTGTTCCATGGCATCTGCAGCGAGGCTGCGAACTTCCTGGTTTTCCGGATAGGCAAAAACCGCATGATTAAGTAATTGAACGACCCAACGGAATTCTCCCTTCTCGAAGTCGCATCGTGCACGCTCGATTACCGCTGGGAGTCCACCCATGTAATCAACATACTTGGCTCCCGACATCTCTGGCGTTAGGCGATGGAGATTAGCAGGATTGCCGTCATAGGGCCCCATGTAATGGGCATAGATCGCCTGGACGTTATGGACGATCGCTCCATAATATCCACGTGCGTGCCAGCGCTTCGCCAGACCGGACGGCAGCATCATTTGTTCGGCAATTTCGGTCGGTGTAAGACCATGGCTCATCAGACGTACTGTCTGGTCGTGCAGGTACCGATACAGGTCTCGTTGCTCACTGACGAAGCTGGCGATTCTCTCGCTTCCCCACACCGGCCAGTGATGCTGCGCAAACACGACGTCGACATGCGGCACGTACTCGATCAAGGCTTCGTCAAGGTAGCGAGCCCACGCCAACGCATCGCGCGTTTTCGCGCCACGCAGCGGGCAAAGATTGTGCATGGTGTGGCATGCGTTTTCAGCCAGATTGAGTGCGCGCAACTGAGGGAAATAAAAGTTCATCTCCGCGGGCGCTTCCGATCCCGGAGTGAGCTGGAATTCAATCTCCACGCCATCAATGACATGCACTTCCCGTTGCTTGCAGATGGTGCGAGTCGGCGCAATCAACCCAGGTGTTCCCCGGCCCATTGCCTTACCAAGGCCGCTGTCGACATGAGCATCTTCGCCAGCCTCAAGGAAGGTGCCGAACTGGAACTGGGAGCGTCGCCCCATCGGCACGCCGCAAAGAATGTTTTCGGAGACGGCTTCTTCCATGAATTTGTCCGGGGCTATGACTTCCACCCTTCCAGAGACGACGTCTTCATCATTAATCACACCGCGCACGCCACCATAATGATCCGCATGGCTATGGCTGTAGATCACACATCGAACGGGACGCGGGCCGCGATGCTGGTTGTATAGTTTGAGTGCGGCGCTTGCCGACTCCCTGTAAGTAAGCGGATCGATAATGATCAGGCCGGTTTCGCCTTCAATAAAGGTGATATTGGCAATGTCAAATCCACGCACCTGATAGATTCGCTCCGTCACCTTGAACAAGCCGTGTTGCGCATTCAATCGTGCCATGCGCCACAGGCTCGGATTGACAGTGTACGGCGCCCGTTCAGAATTCAGGAAGCGGTAAGGGGCCATGTCCCAGACTGTTTGTCCCCGCTCATTCTCTATCCTCGCATCGGGAATGGTGGCGATGAAACCATGCTGTGCATCCTCGAAGTCCGATCGGTCAGAAAAGTCGAGTTCCTGCAGAACCGTCTTTTGCTGTGAAATGGTGGCCGGATGCGCCGGTTTGCGTTCCGCAGCAAGCGCCTGCGACTCGGAAGGTTTCATGTGTTCTCACTCCAATGGGTTTTTCAAGGAAGATTCTGGGCGTGAGTGGTTCCTCGCACGCTGTCGGGCATGCAGGGAACCACTATGCGCATTCCATAAAATTAAGCGAATAGCTGACGCAGCTAAACTTGCAAGAATCGAGGTTCAACCTACTCGGCGAATGCTTCCTCACGCTTCTTGCGTAATGCTGGGAGCAAAACCATGATGATTGCCAGGACCGCCATCGCAAGCATCAGGGCACTGACCGGCCTTTCGACGAAAATCATCGGGTCGCTATCAGACAACAGCAGGGCGCGTCGCAGATGCTCTTCCATCATCGGGCCAAGAATCAGGCCGAGAAGCATCGGAGCCGGCTCCATGTCGAGCTTGATAAAGATGTAACCGATCAGTCCAAACAAGGCCATCATGTAAATGTCGAATTCACTGTTGCTCAGACTGAATACGCCGATCGAGCAAAAGACAAGGATGGCCGGATAAAGAAGATGATACGGAACCGACACCATACGGGCCCACATCCCAACCAGCGGCAAGTTCAGAACGACGAGAAAGAGGTTGCCGATCCACATGGATGCAATCAAGCCCCAGAACAACGCTGGCTGTTCGTTGATGACCGACGGTCCCGGTTGGATTCCCTGAACGATCATGGCACCGATCATTAATGCCATGACCGAGTTGGACGGGATGCCGAGCGTCAGCATGGGAATAAACGACGTTTGGGCTGCCGCGTTATTGGCCGATTCGGGTGCTGCCACACCTTCGATTGCGCCCTTGCCAAACTGGGCGGAATTTGGCGAAACCTTCTTTTCGATGGAATACGCGGCAAAGGAAGAAAGTGCAGCGCCACCGCCAGGCAGCACGCCGAGCATCGATCCTAACATGGTACCGCGCAGCACCGGCGCGATAATCCTCTTCAGATCTGCTTTGGTTGGCAAGAGTCCTTCAATCTTCTTCGCTGTCAGCGTCCGTGTCTCCTCTTGTTCAAGGTTCCGGATGATCTCGCCAATGCCAAACATGCCCATTGCAATAACGACAAAGTTAATGCCATCAGTGAGTTCGGGAATGCCGAAGGTAAAACGTTGTGTACCCGAATTGACGTCGATCCCGGTCATGCCCAGCAGCAGGCCAAGCACAATCATCCCGATTGCGCGCAGCAAGGAACCCTGTGCCATGACTACCGAGGCGACCAATCCGAGTACCATCAATGAAAAATACTCGGCCGGACCAAACGTCAATGCAAGTTGTGACAGCGGTGGCGCGAAGACGGCCAGCAGGACGGTCGCGATCGTTCCGGCAAAGAATGATCCGATCGCGGCAGTTGCCAATGCCTTGCCGGCATGTCCATTGCGCGCCATTTCATATCCGTCTATGGCAGTGACCAGAGACGAGGCCTCGCCCGGCAGATTCACCAGGATGGCAGTGGTCGAGCCGCCATACTGGGCGCCGTAATAAATCCCGGCAAGCATGATGAGTGCTGACACCGGAGACAAAGACATGGTAGCCGGCAACAACATGGAGATGGTGGTGATCGGCCCGAGCCCAGGCAGTACTCCAATCGCAGTGCCGAGAAATACACCCAGGAGACAGTAGAGAAGATTGCTCAGACTTAGCGCCGTTTCGAAGCCGAGCATCAGGTGCGCAAAAGTATCCATGATCCGTTCCTTATTGGCCAAGCCACGCGCCAAATACCGGTATCGGCAGACCAAGTGCCTGCACGA
The DNA here is from genome assembly GCF_042666555.1 of Herbaspirillum sp. GCM10030257. Classification (NCBI taxonomy): domain Bacteria; kingdom Pseudomonadati; phylum Pseudomonadota; class Betaproteobacteria; order Burkholderiales; family Oxalobacteraceae; genus Herbaspirillum; species Herbaspirillum sp. GCM10030257. Next base: position 15,116 of record NZ_JBHTDH010000019.1, on the reverse strand, counting down.
ACACCAGCGCGCTGAACCCTGCCATGCAAAGCGCCAGCATCAGATACCGGCGCACGTTGAAGCGAGCGCTTGCATAACCCGCAATCATCATTGGCGCAATGATCGCAATCGCAAGACCGGCACTGCGTACCAACAGGCCAAAAGATACCGTTGCAGCGACTATCAGGACTGCCTTTCCAACGGCAAGGCGCGAAATTCCCTCACCGTGCAGGACGATGGAACGGATGACCGCTACCAGTCCGATCACTGCGAGCAACACACCCAGCACAACGGGGAAGTAGCCCGGCCCCATCATTCCGGCTGTTCCTCGTTCGTAATCATCACTGATGAAAAGAGACGTCGAGCCGATACAGACAAAAATGACGCCGGACCAAAAATCCTTCGGATTTCGAACGAAGAACTGCATACGTGTCTCCTTTTATAGAAATGCGGGAAGCGGCGCCGCACGCTTCCCGATCATCGCTTCCATGTGTCCCAACGCAGACCATGAAGGCGGAATGCGGGTTAAAGCACAGCCGCTCCTTCGCAGGACTCCCCTGCACCGGCCGTCGGCACGCAACCACTGTCTGGCATCAGTTCTTCAGTCCTATCTCAGTAGCCCAGTTCGCCAGGCGACCGGCCTCCGCCTTGTAGAACTCTTCGGTTTCCACAGGTGACTTGACCATCACATCTGCACCGAGGCTATGGTAGTAGTCGATCGTCCGCTTGTCCTTTAGTACCTGGGTAAATGCCTGGCTGAGTTTGTCGATCACCGGTTGCGGCGTCTTGGCGGGCACTGCGATGATGCTCCATGGTTCGAGGACCAATCCCTTGGGGAACGTTTCCGCCAGCGTCGGCGTATTGGGGAACGCCTCATGCCTGCTTTCAGAGGTAACGGCAAGCGCTTTAACCTTCTTTGCCTTGACCAATGGATAAGCAACGCCGGCCGTTGCGATCACATAGTCGATGTGCCCGCCAAGCAGTGCAGTCACCGATTCCGGCGCACCCTTGTAGGGAACGTGCACTGCGTTGACTCCGGCTTGTTTGGCGAAAATCTGGCCTGCCAAATGGGCCGGGCTGCCGATGCCGCCAGAGCCGAACTTCATTGATCCGCCCTTTGCCTTGGCGGAGTCAATGAATTCTTTCATGCTGTTCGCCTGACTGGAAGCAGGGACAAGCATGACTTGCGCACTGCGTCCCAGGGTTGCCACGGATCGGAACGCCGTCAGCGGATCGTAAGGCAACCTATCGACCATATAAGGGTGCAACAGGTGCTGGTTCGAAAGATAGCCGAGCGTGTACCCGTCCGGCTTCGCTTTTGCAAGCGCATCACCGCCAATCAGCCCACCTGCACCAGGTCGGTTTTCAATGATGACCGGTTGCTTCAGTATCTGCGTGAGCTGCTGACTGATGAGTCTCATCGTCGCGTCAGGTGAACTGCCCGCCTGGTACGGCAGCACGATCTTGATCGGCTGATTCGGATAAGCATCATCTGCCTTGACGGGTCCGGCTGCCAGGATTGCAATTGCTACTGCACCGATTTTATTCAGTATCTTCATGACGTCTCCTTTTGATTAGGTCATTCGGCCCATGTGCGGCCGTACTGCATGGTGGTTGCGAAGCTTGGATCGCGATCAGGAAACCTTGCGGTCGCCGGCAGTCCAGTGGCGATCGCGCAAGACCTTGCGGGCGATCTTACCGTTCTGGTTCTTTGGCAGATCTGGCAGAAATTCAATGCTGCGCGGCTTCTTGAAGTCAGCCAGCTGCGTCGCGCAGAACGCAATCAACGCTTCATCGGTGAGTTCGGATCCGGGCTTCTTGACCACCGCCGCTCGCACGCTCTCGCCCCACTTCTCGTCGGGAATGCCATACACACAAACTTCGTTGACATCGGGATGACGCGACAGCGCCTGCTCGACCTCATTGGTATATATATTGAAGCCGCCCGAGATGATCATGTCCTTCTTGCGGTCAACGATGTAAATGAATCCTTCGTCGTCGACACGCGCCAGGTCGCCTGAGTGCCACCAGCCATTTCGCAGGCATTCCTCGGTGAGTTCGGGTGCTTTCCAGTAACCGGCAAAGACGTTCGCGCCGCGTACAACAATCTCGCCAATCTCGTCACCCTCGACTTCTTCGCCCTGATCATTGACGACACGTACTTCCGCTTCGCCGAAGGGACGGCCGCAGGTCAGCAGACGTTCAGGGCGATGTGCCAGCGCAAACTGATGATCTTCGACGCCGAAATTGATAATCCCGCCGGTCGTTTCAGCGGCACCGTAGCCCTGTGTGAGCACTGGCCCTATGCTCTCCCATGCCGCAGTGATATTTCGTGCCGACATCGGGGCGCCACCATAAGACAGCGAACGCAGACTGGACAGATCGTAGGACGTCAGTTTGGGGTGGGAAAGCAGCATATTCACCATGGTAGGAACCATGAAAACGTGAGTGATCCTCATTCGCTGTACTGCTTCCAGAAACTCTTCCGGGTCATAGCGTGGGAATACGCACAATGTAACTCCGCGCGAAAGGAAGGGCTGAATCAACATGCCGGTGGCATGCGTCATCGGACCAAGCATGGCCATACGGTCACCAGGACCGGGCGCTCCGCCGGGGCGGCCCAGCAACAGGTTTCTAAGGGACGCATGGCGATTACCGTAGGTTTGTATCGCAGCCTTAAGGCGACCGGTCGAACCCGAGGTGTAGTGCAGGACGGCGATGTCCTTGTCGCTCTTGTGCACTACTGGCATGCTGTCGGATGCGGCAGCCAGCAGCGATTCGTATTCGCCCCAACCATCCAGCGCGCCATCAAGGCAGAGCCGATGCTTCACGCTTGTCAGGGAGGCGCCTGCATTAGCGAGCAGCCCAGCATGTCCCTTGCTGGCGATAAAGGCGACTGCACCGGAATCGTCAATGAGCTCTCCCACTTCGACAGGCGAGAGTCGCGCGTTCACCGGCACCTTGACCAGCCCTGCCTTGTACAATGCAGACTCGACCTCGACCACCTGCGGCCTGTTCAAGGTTTGTATTGCGACGCGGTCACCATGCCGCAAACCAAGCCCTAATAACGCGTTTGCAAGGCGGTTCGCTCGCCTATCGAGTTCTCGAAACGTAATCTCGCGCTCCCCATACAAGATCGCCGTCTGATTGGGCCAATAGCGCGCTGCACGCGGAAAATACAAACTAATGTCCATTGTTTCTCCATTTCTTTCTTAATATTGGATTGCCACGCCGAGACGCCGGCGGATATTCTCAATCGGCTTAACGATGTAACGACGTCAAGTTCTCCCAATGCCCACGAGAGCGAACGTCATGCTTTTTCCTGAGCAGGCTCAAGGATGGCTCGGGCAATCGTGTTGCGCTGGATCTCGCTGGTGCCGGTGAAGATCCGGAACATACGCAACTTGCGGAACGCTTGTTCAACCGGATGCCCCTTTGTCACGCCAACATTGCCGTGAATCTGAACTGCCTTGTCGGCCACTTCGAAACAGCGTTCCGACACGAACAGCTTGCATGCGGCGGCCTTCATTCGCAGGTCTGCACCGGCATCGGCCAAAGCCGCTGTCTGCGCAATCATGCTCTCGCATGCCCACAGTGTTGTCGCCATATCGGCCAGCATGTGCTGGATTGCCTGAAAGCGTGCAATGGGACCCCCAAACTGCCGACGCGTACCGGCATACTCGAGCGACGCTTGATAGACCTTTGTCGCCAGACCAAGCATCGTCGGGCAATGCAGCAGCCGATTGACATTGATGCGAGACATGCCGAGCTGGAATCCGCGACCTTCACCTCCGAAAATGTTTTCCTTCGGTACGCGTACGTTTTCAAACTTGATGTCAGCGTCAATGTGCTGGCCTGACATCGGCACATATTCATGACTGACCGTCACGCCCGGCAAGTTCAGATCGACAAGCACGGCAGTGATGCTCGGAGGCGTCGTGGACGAGTCGGTCACGCACATCACAATCGCGAAGTCGGCGAACGGCGCACCACTGATGTAATGCTTGTGACCGTTAATGACCAGCTCATCACCATCGGCAACGGCACTTGTCGTAATACTCTGCGCATCCGAACCGGAATGCGGCTCGGTCATTGCAAAGCAGGTCGACTTTTCACCCCGGATCACCGGCTTGAAATAGCGTTCAAGGTGGTAAGGCGTGGCGTACTTAAGCATGTTCCCGACGCGCGGCGGGCCACCGAGGTCGCCTAGCACATGCATGGCAAGCGCCGAACCGCTTGCTGCGAGGTCCGCCTTTAAAGCGCATTGCTCAAGGATGCTCAGTCCCTTGCCACCGAGTGCCGTTGGGAGGCAGGCAGAATAAAAGCCCAGTTCGCTGGAACGGCGCCAGACTTTTCGCAGGACTTCCTGCGGCCATGGGTCTTCTGAATCAAGCCCCAGTTCCCGCTCGATCAGCCGCAATTCTTCGTCGACGAAGCGTCGAATACCGTTGCGGATTTCAAGGAATTCAGGCGTGGTCAGTTGGTCAAACATGCTATGTCCTTTTCCGTTAGTAGGGCAAGCGATATGCCTGCAGATATTGTTCACGTAACAGTTTTCGTGCCGGATGGCCGCTTGCATTTTTCGGGAGCTCGGCAACAAAGCTCACAGATGCCGGACATTGGCTGCAAGGAAGCCCCGCACGGCAATGGGCAATCAGCTCAGCCGCGCTTGCCCGCGCGCCCGGCCTGAGCGCAACCACCGCTTTCAAGCTTTCCTCATTACCCTCGTCGGGCACCTTGATCACGCATGTTTCCATCACAGCAGGATGGGCGAGCAGCACGGTCTCTGCCGCTGCACAGTCACGTTCATCGCTTGTTCCATTTACATGGCAGGTGTTGTCTTGAACGCGGGCAGCGGACAAGTCATCCGTTACAACAACTTTTAATTGTTCAAGCTTCGTATCCTCACTGCTGTTGATGAGCCGGAAGACCGTATCGGCCGCCAGCAGGACATGAGTGACGTCCTTCGCTGCAATCGCGCGGCCAAACTCCGGGACTTCGGGGTTGTCGAACAAAATCAAGGAGCTGCCTGAATCGAGATACGATTGCATTACTCCGGGTAAGATATGGTTGAACGGTCCAACCAATGCAATCCGACTGCGTAGATGCGCTAAGTTAATCGCCGTTGCAGGCTTACCCGTTTTGTCGACTGTGGGGATTGTGAGGATTGTGAGACGTGTCGGCTCACGCAGTGTGACGTGCTGCATTGACGCAGACCGCGACGTGTCTTTTGCAACCAATTCACTATATTCGGCATACCCGCTCACCGATGCGCCGACAGAGGCGAATGCCATGATTGACCCAAACCCGCGTGTCTTGGTGGAATAACTGCAAAGCGTGCTGCTGGCGATAAAAGCACGCGCAGTACAACTCTCTACAATCCGGCTTACCTCTTCCGGCGCCGCAACAGGAGTAATCCCCACCATTTGCATGCCCACCTTGTGGATGGCGCATTCGATGACGGCGAGTTCCAGACACATAGGCATGTGCACCACGATCCGATCGCCTTGAGTGAGCCCCTGCGCGATCAGCCATTCGGCAAACCGTATTGCGTAGTTGTCAAGTTCCTCAAAGGAAAGAACACGACTTCCCTGCTGTACGGCGATTTCATTACCTGAACAAACTTTTGGCGATTCCGGATACATAAGGGAAGCCCATGACTGCTTTGGGTGCGTGGTAAATGTCCGGCCAGTGTATAAAATGGCTGTCATTCCAACTACTTCTCACTGGTTATAAAGCCATAACCAAATAGAATGCCCCGATGGACACCAGAGACATTGATTACCTATTGGCCGTGGATATGTATGGCGGCGTCAGCCGCGCTGCCGAAGCGTTGGGCTTAAGCCAGCCGGCGTTAACAAAAGCGATCCAACGTGTCGAGGCAATGACGGGTTTGCCTTTATTCGAGCGCACTGCCCTCGGCGTCAGTCCCACGCAAGCCGGCACACTCTTCATTAAACGCGCTAAGCGCATCCGTCTTGAATATGAAGACGCGATGAAGGAAATGCATGGACTAAAGAGTGGCGAACAGGGCATTCTTCGGATCGGTTACTCGCCATCGATGCCTACGGGCGTGATCGTCAGCGCATGTCGCCAGCTGATAAGAGAACGGCCCGTGGCGCGTCTGCGCATGAGCAGACGGTTCGCGCGCGAGTTGCTGGACATGGTCACGCAAGGTACGCTCGACCTTGCAATCGTGCCATTGCCGGAGGTGCATACGGATAGTTTTCGCGTCTGGGCACTATTCAGTGACCGGCTCGCGGTAATGGCGGACGATGCCCATCCACTACACCGCCGCCGGAATCTGACCCTCAACGATCTGGTCGATCAGGAATGGCTCCTGCCTGGTTCCCAGTTCACCCTGCGTCAGCGGGTCGAAACCGCATTCCGTCAGCAGGGTCTTCCGCAACCTCACTTACGAATAGAAGTGGATTTTGGCGGCACTCTACTATTCGATTTGATTCGTGGCACACAGATGCTCAGCGTAGCCGGTGCTGAATCGAGCGGCGTCGCTCCCGGTTTTCTCCCGCTCGATGTCCGACAGGATGAACTTGATCTGCGTCGCAGAGTCGGCATTGTCGCCCGCGCTGGTGCTTATCTTCCACCGCTTGCCGAGCGACTCATCACGCTGCTTGAAGACCAGGTGACTTAAGGTCTCTACTATCTATGCGTTTTGTATCTGAGGCAGAGGCAACTGAATCTTCAGCGCTATCCTCAATGGGGCTGCTAGCCCGTCCGCTGCTTCGTGCAGACCTTGGACAATTCCACTTTTGCCTTGGCTTGGCGGGAAATCGCGAATTTCTCGGGCTATCGTTTTCAACACCTCAACCCTCGATAGATCTGAAAGTACAGAGCTTCGCGTCATGATGTCACGAAGCTCTGTGAGCGCGTCTTGACCCGCCGTCACATGCTTCAAGTTGCGGATCAAAGCCGATTGCACCCGGGTGTCGGAAACCGAATCAAACGCCACGAATGCATCGCTTCGGTCGTCTGCATTCAGGTGCCGGATTTGATTAACCAAGGTTGCCAGTAATACGCTCTTCGTGGCAGACGGAAGGGTAGCGGCAGCGTCCCGGAGGCGGTTATATGCACCGAGCCTTTCTGTCTCGGGAAGGTGCGCGATTTTATCGGCCAATTCTGTCAAGACTGCTGCGGATTTCGCGGCAAGAGGAAGAGCATCGGCATTGTCCCGGATGCTATTGAATGCGCTGAGAAGGGCCGAGGCAGCGTCCCATGTGCCGTTGAATGCTTCGCGCTTTCTGCCCTGCGAAAGGTTCCCGATTTTGCTTGCCAACGTCACCAGGACCGCTGCGGCCGTCTGAGCCGCAGGAAGCGCAACGGCAGCATCCGATGTGATATTGAATGTGCCAAGAAGGGCAAAGGCAGCGTCCCGGAGGCTATTGAATGCATCGTGCCCGCGTTCCTGGGGAAAGTTCACGATTTTATCGGCCAATGTCGTCAAGACTGCAGACTCCTTGTCAGGCGGAAGACCGACGGCAGCGTCCCGAAGGCTATTGAATCCGGGGAGCATGTCTGCATCGGGCGGACCCGGGATTACTCCGGCCAGTGCCGCCAAGACTGCGGATTTCCCGGCAGGCGGAAGACCGATGGCAGCGTCCCGGAGGCTATTGAATGCCTCAAGATTGTCTGTGTTAAACAGACTCAAGATTTCTCCGCTTAGCGCCACCAGCACCACGGATCGCTCGGCAGCCGGAAGGTCGTTCGCAGCGGCCAGGATCTCATTGAATGCGCCGAGATTGACTAGATTGAACAGACTCGGGATTTCTCCGCTTAGCGCCGCCAACACTACGGATCGCTCGGCAGCCGGAAGGATGTTCGCAGCGGCCCGAATGTAATTGAATGCGCCGAGTCTGTCCAGTTCGGACAGACTCGAGATTTCCCTGCTCAGTGCCGCCAGCACCATGGATTGCTCGGCGGCTGGAAGGCCTACGGCAGCGACCCGGATGCTGCCGAATGCGTTGCAGGCGTTCTCCACTGGGAGATTCACGATTCCCCCGCTTAGCGCCGCCAGCACCACGGATTGCTCTGCAGCCGGCAGGGCTTCGGCAGCGGCCCGCATGCTATTGAATTCGGCGGGATTGTCCACCCAGGAGAATTCGAGGGGACTGTCCACCCAAAGCGGGCTAAAAATATGCTCGCTCAGCGCCGCAAGCACCATGGATTGCTCGGCAGCCGGAAGGTCTGCGGCCGCGACCCGAATGCTATGGAACGCATCGGACCTGTCTTCCAGGGACAGGCTCATGATTCGCTCGCTCAGCGCCGCCAGCATCACGGATTGCTCGAAAGGTCGAAGCGTGACGGCAAGCTCCCGGATATCATTGAATGCGTCGAGTCTGTCCAGTTCGGACAGGCTCGAGATTTCCCTGCTCAGTGCCGCCAGCGCCATGCATTGCTCGGCAGCCGGAAGGACTGCGGCAGCACTCCAGATTTCATTGAATGCGTCAGTCCTGTGTGCTTCGAGCAAGTCCACGATGTTGCCGGTCAACGCCACCAACACCTGGGCTTGCGTGCGCGGCGAATCCGCCAACGTTCGGGTCCTGATGGCGTCGCACATGAATTGCATCGCATTCCATCGGAAGTTATCCTGTACCAACTCGATTTTTCCTGCCAGCCTGCAAAACAGCTCAGCCCTGTCTTGCCGCAAAATTCCTCTGGTTAAGGGTCCGCCTGACTGGGTTTGCAGCGAAATTGAGGCTGTATCAATGTGATCGACTAGCTCATTCCATTGCTGGAGTGACAGATGCATGGAACCAGATTCAAGTTGACTGTACTGGCGATGTAGTTTCGCCACACCCAAGCTATACCCAATGGCCTCATCGTCATGATGAGTCTTGTCTACTTGGCCGAGGCTTGCGATGTCCGCCGGAGACAGGTAACCAAGGATCTCATCCAGCAACTCATTTGCCATGAATGCCACCCCGGATGCACCGGATATATGGATTCGGTGTAATTTCCGGCTCCGCCGGCACTGTTGCGTCTGCTGTGGGCCGGGTGACATCGATATTTGGCGATCGTGCGATATCCGAAGCGATCGTTTCTCTCCCCTGCAGGGGCCTGTATATGCTTCGCATGACACGGGCACGCGCTTGCGCATTCTGCGCTGACGTTGGGTTCTGCGCTGACGTTGGGTTCTGCGTTGACGTTGGGTTCTGCGTTGACGTTGGGTTCTGCGTTGACGTTGGGTTCTGCGCTGGCGTTGGGTTCTGCGCTGGCGTTGGGTTCTGCGCTGGCGTTGGGTTCTGCGCCAGTGCGTGATCCCTCACTAACGTTTGCGTTGAGCCTCCTCTGATGCATGACAAAACCCCGCCCATATCTACTCCCGTGGATATCCAGCCAACCGAAACAAGGTCTTCGTGCGTAGTTCACGAAGTCGCAACCTCCAACCATTTTTTAGTACCCCAACGCGCATTCCTCACAAAACCGGAGTGTGCGCAATGACGGACAATTTTCATCCCTATGAGTGACGCGAACCCGGTCGAAGTTCCATCGCTGCAGCGTAGGCCAATGCCCGGATGAGCTCGAGGAGTGCGAAGCTCGGGAGACGCCAAATTGGCTGTCGTAGTTCATCGAAGCCAATACCCGGTACCAATTCACGAAAAGCTGGAGCCATAGCCTGAAATTGAGCATCATGTGCCGTGCAAGGGCAGCGACGAAGTGCAATCTACTGCAGAAATGTCTGCAAGGGCACCACATGTGGATTCGGGAGAATTCCGTCTGCTGGTTGTCTGGAGCGGCAAGCGCATGGCCCAGTATACGAACGCTCCCACTCTCAAGGAATCCGGAATCAACATCGTTCAAGCATCGCGGTGGGCAGACAGGCATGGATATGGCCGGTACATTTTTCAATGCGGCGTGGGCGGCAAGCCAGCCCACTCTGTGTGCCATTAGCGGCGGTATCGGCCACGGCTCGCAGATCGCCGCAGCACTGGCTACACAAGGGCTTGTATGAAACGACGTGGAACGCTATTGAATCGCTTCCACTCGATCATTTCCAGTACCTTGAAACCAGTGCGAACGCTGGCTTCCTGATTTTACTCACCACCGTTTGCCATCACTTTTAACGTCAGAACGTGAACAACTCACTGCCGCGCTTTCCTTTGATCGCGTACGCGGAAAAGCTCTCGCCATTATTAATATCCCAGATCTCGATCTTCTCGTACTCCCGTATGTCAGCCGCATCGAGCAAATCTTCATCGATACTACATGAACCTTCATAGTCGAGATCGTATTGCGTCACAGTGGCGTGACGGATTTTTGGAGCGCAGCATGATTCTTTACATAAGTGGATCCTATGTAATGTTGAGCCCCCACAGCCACTAAGCTTGCGAAGCAGGTAACCATGTCGATAGCTTCGTCATAGTCGAGAAGATGCGTAGCGCCTGCAAAATGCTGCACGTGAAAATCGTTCATGCTTGCCTTTGTTGTTTCATCTTTACCCTTATGCTTCTCAGCGCTTGCTCAGTCCGCGAACAGCACGACTTGCCCCACACCTGGCAGGACGTATTTGTTCGGCGCGGCATCTCTTGGTAAGAGCTGATATGATGATTTCGGCCTCTGTTCTCGCACATGACAACGAATGACGGATGGTCCGCATCTGCAGGCGGCAAGCGGAGGAACGACGGTCCAGCCTGCTGGCGGCCGTTTCCGCAACGCGGTGGCATATGCAGATGGTCATGCATTACTGAATAAGGATGACAGAAATGGCTAAGGTCGCATTTATCGGTTTAGGCGTCATGGGTTTCCCAATGGCAGGACATCTCGCTATGCGCGGCCACGAGGTGACCGTATTCAATCGCACTCCGGCGCGTGCTCAAGCATGGCTGGAGCAATACAAGGGACGGAGTGCCGACACGCCGGCTGCAGCGGCGGCGGAAGCGGAATTCGTGTTTACCTGCGTAGGCAACGACGATGATCTTTATCAGGTGACCCAGGGTCCGGAGGGCGCCTTTTCCGGCATGCAAGCGGGTGCGACGCTGATCGACCACACGACAGCTTCTGCAGAAGCTGCACGCAAGCTGTATGACGCGGCGAAGCAGCATGGCTTTCATTTTCTCGATGCGCCGGTTTCGGGCGGCCAGGCAGGTGCTGAGAACGGCAAGCTGACCGTCATGGTCGGCGGCGATGGCGACGTATTTGCGCGCGCCGCGCCGGTGCTTGAGTCGTATGCACGTGCGGTGACCCACATGGGACCGGCCGGTGCCGGCCAACTTACCAAGATGGTGAACCAGATCTGCATCGCCGGAGTCATCCAGTCCTTGGCAGAAGGTATAGCGTTTGCAGAGAACGCCGGACTGGATGTAAGGCGCGTGATTGATGTCATCTCCAAGGGTGCAGCGCAATCCTGGACCATGGAAAATCGCGCCGATACCATGCGGGTGCGGCAATTCGACTTTGGCTTCGCAGTTGACCTGATGCGCAAGGACCTGGGGATCTGCATGGAGGAAGCAAAACACAACGGCAGTCGGCTTCCTGTTACGGAAATCATCGATCAGTACTATGCGGAAGTTCAAAAAATGGGCGGCGGGAAGTTCGACACCTCCAGCCTGATTCTATGCCTCGGAAAATCGCAGACCTGAGCGGTAGGCTTTCCTCGCGCTGCCCGGCGCCCGAGCTGGGCTTTACACTTAACGACTGCCAGCGTCCTTGCCGTCTTCCAGGCAATTAAACCGGTTGCATCGCGGCCATACCGTCGGCCTCAGGGGGCTTGACGGTGGCTGTGCACTGCGCACGCTGCCTAGATCTCCTTGCAGCGGCGCAACCATAGCGCGCTGCCACCCATTCCAGTTCGGCAAGAACGACCGTCCCAACCCTAGAGTTGCCCTTCATCTCCAGATAAAGATTCGGGCCGGTCACGTCACTGCGTGTCTTTCGGCGTAAGCGCCGCTTCGGTAAAGCGGCAAACTCATCCCGCTTACGCTCATTCCTTTATTCCTCCCGCAAGGAAATCAACAAGCTTGCTTTTTGCAAATGCTTTAGCACCATCTGAGTGCTCGCATTTCATTAATCTCATATAGCGGAACTTTTTATTCCAAAATTTAATAAAAAACGTTTAAAAAGTCTTTTCACTGGTATATTATAAAAACCGAGATGCCTTGTGCCGTTTTTTGATATTTAAAAGCCTTGCTTATGCAACCCTATTCTTGGTTACTGCGCGGCCGCCCTATATGAATATTCCATATCTCTCCTCCACTATTGCGATTTGGCACCCAAAGTCTGTTCGGCGTAACTGGCCTGGGATCGCTGTGGCGACCGCCATTGCCATGTCGGCGACATTCATTTCGACCAGTTACGGTGGTCCGCAGCTACTGTATGCGCTGTTTTTTGGTCTTGCGTTCCACTTCCTGTCAAAAGACCGTACCGCCCAACCTGGCATTGAATTTTGCTCCAAAGTCTTACTGCGGACTGGGGTCGCGCTGCTGGGCGCGCGCATCACCTTTGCGCAGATCGAGTCCGTCGGCGTGGCGCCGCTGGTGATCGTAACCGGCGCACTCGTCATGACGCTCTGCTTCGGATACCTGCTGTCGCGCTGGCTCAAGCGCCCTGCGACGGAAGGATTGTTGTCGGGGGGCTCGGTCGCAATCTGCGGCGCATCGGCAGCGCTTGCCATTTCCGCAGTGCTGCCGCAGACCAAGGAAAATGAAAAATTCACGTTGTTGACCGTGGTCGGTGTCACCACGCTGTCGACATTGGCGATGATCGTCTATCCACTCATCGTTAAACTGCTCGGACTCGACCCCACCGAAGCGGGGGTCTTCATTGGCGGCACGATCCATGACGTCGCACAGGTGGTTGGTGCTGGCTACCTGGTGTCCAACCATACCGGCGATGTCGCCACGTTCGTCAAGCTGACGCGCGTGGCCTGCCTCGTTCCGGTGGTGCTGACGCTGGCCATCCTCTTTAAGACCAAGGATGGCAAGACCGAGATCGATACTCCGCCGCTGGTACCATTCTTTCTGATCGGCTTCGTGTGGCTGGTAATCGTCAACAGTGCCGGCTTCATACCGCCCCAGGCAGCCGACTGGATTAACGGCGCGTCCCGCGCCTGCCTCGTTACTGCGATTGCGGCGCTGGGCGTCAAGACTTCGTTCCAGTCGCTGGCGTCGCTGGGCTGGCGTCCGGTGTTCATGCTGGTGATGGAAACCGTATGGATTGCGCTATTGGTCGCCGGTGCGATTCTGCTAAGCCGCTAAATCCGTTTCCTCGTGCGAAGGAGCCCCATGAAAGTCATTGTCCTTGGTTCAGGCATTGTCGGTACCGCGTCGGCCTGGTTCCTGCGCAAGGCCGGTCACGAGGTGACGGTACTGGAACGTCAGCCGGGCGTTGCAATGGAAACCAGTTTTGCGAACGGCGGCCAGATTTCGGTTTCCCATGCGGAGCCATGGGCGAATCCGGCGACGCTGCTCAAGGTGATCAAGTGGCTGGGACGGGAAGAAGCCCCGCTGCTGCTGCGGTTGCGGCCGGATTGGCAGCAATGGGCATGGTGCCTGCGCTTTCTGCGGGAATGCACGCCAGGCCGCGTCGCCGGCAACATACGCCAGATTGTCGCGATTGCCGACTACAGCCGCCACATCTTGCAATCGGTGCGGGTTGAAACCGGTATCGACTACGACGCCCTGCAACACGGCATCCTTCATTTTTATACGGACGAACAAGAGTTCCGCAAGTCGCTGCATGCTGCCGCGCTGATGCGCAAGCTGGGTTGTCCGCGCAACTCGCTGAGCGCGGATGAAGTGGTATGCATGGAGCCGGCACTGCGACATCTGCGCCACAAGATAGTCGGCGGCGATTTCACGGAAACGGATGAATCGGGCGATGTCTACAAGTTCAGCACTGCATTGGCCGCCAAGGCTGCTGAAGCCGGCGTAGATTTTCGATTCAACACAACAGTGACGCGATTGCTGACCAATGGCCAACGTATGGGCGAAAGGATCGCCGGGGTGGAAATCATCAATGCGCAAGGTCGGCACGATATGGTCCACGCCGATGCCTATGTAATGGCCGCCGGAAGCTTTTCCGCGCCCTTGCTCAAACCACTCGGCATCGCGCTGCCGATCTACCCCGGCAAAGGATATTCAGCGACTTACCGGATCCTCGATGCGAACGCCGCACCGACCGTGTCGCTGACCGACGACGGCTACAAACTGGTGTTCTCACGGCTGGGTGACCGTCTTCGCGTAGCTGGCACCTGCGAACTTAATGGCTACACGCGGGAGTTGAACGACGCGCGATGCAAGGCAATCACACGCCGCGTACGCGAACTCTTTCCCGCTGCCTGCGACTACGATCATCCAGTGTACTGGTCTGGCCTGCGTCCGCTGACGCCGTCCAATGTTCCGTATATCGGCAAGACGAAATTTGACAACCTGTTCCTTAATACCGGACACGGCACACTGGGCTGGACGATGGGCTGCGGCTCGGGCCGCGCGATTGCGGACATCGTCAGCGGCCGGCGGCCGGACGTCGATTTTGTCTTTACCGGCATGTCGCCGGCCATGCCGGCGCGACGGAGTTTGGCGCGCGTCGCACGAACGAGTTAGTAGTTAGTAATAACCACCCTGCCAGTCAACACTGGCAAAGCTAGGGGTCCTGGCCTGCTTAAAACAACTAAGCAGCCGGGTGAGAAATACCCTTGAACCTGATCTGGGTAATGCCAGCGAAGGGAAGCAATCGGAAAACACACCCCCATTCCGAGGTTCCTTTCGCTTTTTTTGAGCAAAGGAACCTTATGAACGCCAATCCGCAATTCCTCGCCGCCACCGCCACGGTCGACGAAGCCGCAATCCAGCCCCTGCCGAATTCCCGCAAGATCTATGTCGAAGGCTCCCGTCCGGACGTTCGCGTACCGATGCGTGAAATCAGCCAGGCCGACACACCGGCTTCCTTCGGCGCGGAAAAGAATCCGCCCATCACCGTCTATGACACGTCCGGTCCGTACAGCGACCCGGCGGTGAAGATCGACATTCGTTCCGGCCTGGCGGCATTGCGCGCTGGCTGGATTGCCGAGCGCAACGATACCGAGGAGTTGCCGGGACCGACATCGAAATACGGCATCGAGCGCCTCAACGACCCCAAGCTGGCCGAGCTGCGCTTCAACCTGCACCGCAAGCCGCGTCGCG
>NZ_JBHTDH010000018.1:0-84882 GCF_042666555.1 Herbaspirillum sp. GCM10030257 | reverse complement strand
CATTCGGGTATGTGTTTGACCCAAACTGGTTGGAACCATACGAGTCAATCGTCTCCATCCTATGGAAATACGCAAAGCAAAATCGGTTGCCCGGTCACTTGATCACCGTGCAGCTCACCAGGGAGCCGATAGACCCGTACGAAGGCATTGCCGCATGCGAACGGCAGGTCGACATCCGCGAAGTACATAATGCATTAGGGCTGCGTTTGAAAACGGTACGCGAATCGATGCTTCCAGAAGCACTATACCGATCAAGCAGTCCATGGCTGCGTTATTGTCGAAAGTGCCTTAATGCGGACTATCACAGCGTCGTACATCAGCTCAATAGGGTTGAGAAGTGTCCTATCCATGATATTGCTCTGTTAACCAGCTGTCGGAATTGTGGGGCATGCACCCCATACTGGTTGAATGCATTGCTACTGGATGCACCATACCGGTGTAGTAAGTGTCGTGAAATCTATTCTGGCATGCTGCCGTCATTACCGAAGAGGTCGCCAATGCAGAAGTGGGGGCGAACCGCAATTACGCGTGCCCGATTCGGATAAAAGTGGCTATGGATATTTCCTGGGAAGATAAAAGCGAAAATTTGTAGCCAAATTTACTTCGCAGTCGGTCTTCCACACGATCTCAGCGCATTTCCTCGTAAGTTATTGATTCAATGCGAGAAGTTTCCCAAGAAGAGACATGTAGCTAAAATTACTTACGCGTTTCAGCCAATTTTACTTTTAACTAGGCTTGTTGAGTACATGGGCGTACACCTGCGTTGTCGATACGTCAGTATGGCCAAGCAACTCTTGTACGGTTCGGATGTCGTAACCAGCTTCGATCAGATGGGTCGCAAAACTGTGCCGAAAGGTGTGGCTCGACGCCCGCTTGGTCAGTTTCGCTGCCAGGACTGCTCGCTTCACTGCACGTTGTATCGTCTGCCCGTACAGGTGATGGCGCCGGACAATGCTGCTACGCGGGTCGGTAGACTCGTGATCGGATGGGAAGACCCAATACCAACCCCATTGTGTACCAGCGGCCGGATACTTCCTCTCCAATGCATCGGGCAGCATCACGCCGTTGCGCCGGTACAGCCGGTCCTCCCCATACAACGATTTCGCATAGGCCAACTGGTCGCGCAGTGGCTGAACCAACGACAGCGGAAGCATGGTCAGCCGGTCCTTGTTTCGCTATCCTTGCCTGATGGTGATTTCCCTGCGCTGAAAGTCGATGTCCTTGACTCGCAACTGCGCGCATTCCATCAGGCGCATCCCTGTGCCGTACAGCAGTTGGGCGATTAGCAAGTGCGTGCCGGACATCTGGGCAAAGATCAGATCAATTTCTTGTCGTGTCAGAACCGTCGGCTGCCGCACCGGCTTTGCTGGTGTAGGAAGGTTATCGATCCAGGGCAGCTCGATCTGCAGGACATGCTTATACAGGAACAACAGGGCGCATAAGGCTTGATGATGGGTTGATAAGGAAACGTCCCGTTCGTTGGATAGGTACGACAGAAAGGCATGGATTTGCGGCGCTCCCATGTCTGCGGGATGGCGCAGGTTGTGGAAGCGGATATACCATCTTGCCCAGTACACATAAACGCGCTCAGTCTGGAGGCTATAGTGCTTGTCTCTCAGGCAACGTCGTAGCTGGTCAAGCAACTTTGGTGGTTGCCTGGTAGCAGTATTTTGGCTGCCGTTTTTCATGGTTAATTACTACTGTATAGATGTACAGTATACTGTCGCAAGCCCTACAGGCTGTGCCTTGCGGAGGATCAAGCGAAATGTTTTATCAGGCACCATCCCAGCTTAACAGGCAGATCATGCCGTATAAAACGAGTTAGAGCTCATGCAAGTGTCTGAGGCACTCACTACTCGCGTCGCTACGGCCGCTGATCTGCCGGGTCTTGTTGCTTGCGATCCATATGCCGTGTGTCATCCGGAAAGGCGCCGCATGCTTTCGGCTGCTATACAGCGCGGAGAGTGCATAGCGGCGTTCACGGACGCTGGTGCGCACGGGTATGTCGTTCTCACACATAACTTCTTCGAAAACGGTTTTGTCGCTCTCGTTGCGGTGTCACCTAGTGTTCGGCGGCGTGGCATTGGTCAGCGCTTGCTCGCTGCAGCGGAGGCGCATTGCAAAACCCAGAAGCTATTTGCGTCCACTAATGCGTCCAACATCGAGGCTCAGAAACTCTTGGCACGCGCAGGCTTCGTTCCAAGTGGACGCATCGACAACCTTGACGAAGGGGATCCAGAGCTTGTCTACTTCAAGCACCGTGCGGCACTGCCAACTGAGCTCTAACCCTTCCATCGAGGGGACGTCTTCCAGCGGGCTTCGCCCGCTTCCAGCCGCCCCTCATGTCAAACGTTAGAGCGCAGAGCATGATCAAAGAGATCACCGTCGAACCCTTGGTCGATCATCCCTCGGCCGTTGAAACCATAGCCGGCTGGTTTGAGGCCGAATGGCCTGCGTACTATGGCCTCGGCGGTCCTGGCTCAGCACTTCGCGATGTACGTGCCTACGCTAACCAAGGCGGCCTCCCGGTTGGAGTTGTTGCTTTGCGGTCCGGCAGCGTTTGCGGCATTGCTGCGCTCAAAGCACAGTCCATCTCAAGCTATGCAGACGTGTCGCCGTGGGCGGCCGCGGGATTCGTTCATCCCTCACTGCGGGGGCATGGAATCGGTTCATTGCTCCTGGGTGCGCTCGAAGAGCAGGCTTGCAAACTCGGCTTCGGCCGCATATGGTGTGGCACAAGTACCGCGCAGAGTCTGCTGCAACGTTGTGGGTGGCAGCTTAGGGAGACCGTCATTCACGAGGGCGAGAATCTTGGTATTTTCAGCAAAATGCTCTAACCCCTTCATCGAGCGGACAGCTTCCGGCCTGCGTAGAGCAAAGTAATTTTAGCTACATCTTTTCGCCATCTCTCCCCTGCAGCTAGCGATTTCCAGCCAAACTTACTAGCGCACGGAAAGAAGTAAATTTGGAGTGTCGTATCAGAGGGAAGTAATTCTGGTTATTTGTAGCTTTAACTTTGGCGTTCCGAGCGTACGTTGTCGGCATGATGAAACTGACCACATGCTTTCAGGCCCCTGACACAAAGAATACACACGCCATCAATGAAGAACGTTTGCAACATTATTTAAAGCGTCTAACAAAATAAGTTTTTAAGACTACGCCAGCAGATGATGGCGCATCCGATCCGCAGCAGCGCCTCATGAATCGAAGGCAGTCGTTCATAGCGCACACGCAGTCGTCGAAACTGGTGCAACCACGCGATGGTGCGTTCAACGACCCACCGGGTCTTGCCAAGATTGCTGCCGTGACCGGTGCGGCGCCTGGCGATCTGATGGTCAATACCCCGGCTTCTCAGATCCCGCCGATGTGAACTGCTGTCATATCCGCGATCGGCCTGCACACATTTGGGTTTGTACAATGGTCGCCCCGGTTTGCCAGCAATCGGCATGATGCCGTCAAGTAGTGGCATTAACTGCGTGACGTCATGCCGATTGGCTTCGGTCAGGATGACATTGAGCGGTGTGCCTTGCGCATCGACGAGGAGGTGGTGCTTGCTGCCCGCCTTACGGCGATCGGTTGGGTTCGGTCCAGTTTTTTTCCCCCATGTACCGCGCGTACCGAAGAACTGTCGGCGACGACACGGGAAAAATCGAGCCTGTCGGCGCCACGTAGTTTCGTCAGCAAGACCTGATGCAGCCGGGCCCACACGCCCGCCTGTTGCCATGCCTTCACGCGGCGCCAGCAGGTCATACCTGAGCCACATCCCATTTCCTGCGGCAGCATCTCCCAGGGAATGCCCGACTGCAGAACAAAGAGAATGCCGGTCAGTACACGCCGATCGTTCAGGCGTTTCCTGCCCGGATGATCCTTTCGTCGCCGTGCAATTGGCAACAGCGGTCGGATTATTTCCCACAATTCATCATCAACCAGTTCGCGTGCCATAGCGCTTCTCCATCAGCCTCATGGAAGCTGTTATGACTCCAAAATTCTTATTTTGTTAGGCGCTTTTAGAAAAGCCATCGACGCCGCTTAGTTGACGCAGATGCTGCGTTCAGGTTGGCCATTCACAGACGAACTCGCAGTAGCGTTCCTTAATATACTTGTACAACGATGCGCAATACCACCTTCCGCCGCTGACTGACTGGATTCCCAATCGATTAAGATGCGCTGCGCTCTTCGCATAGGATTCACCACGCGACCTCATTAAAAGTATATCTTCTAGAAATGTGTCCCCCATTTTATGCTTACCATCGCCACGGGCCATGAGGTATAAAGTGCTTCGTGCTGACGCCTGTTTACCTCGACTCATGTCATTGGATGAACCGATTACTTTTCGAAGCTCATCAATCAACATAGATGACGTTACCTCCAATCTCAGGCCGCTCATGAAAAATTCCTAATGTTAGAAATCACTAGAACTCTTCCTTTGAATCTGTCGCCAATTATCATTACGATATAGCGGGTTTGTCATGATGCGCTAAGAAGAATTTGTCGATGGACAATCGGCGTTTTTTAAGCTACTCATTTCAACGACTGTCAATTGGGATGATGTCTACGACAGTGATCTGCATGATGATAGATGCACAGAGCACCGCAGTGAGCTGATTGCGCGGATATGTGGCTGGCATAGCAAGTTTGAGAGCGTCATTACACACTGGGATTGCCTCGTCCAAAATTAAATTGCCTTTGTTCGTCTCGCACTTGCCAAGGTTCTGATCCGGCGCCATTTTTAATTAACCTTTATTCATGTCTAATTGACTTTATTAGCTCCATCAGCATCTTCCCACCGCTAAAGAACGCCGTCGAAACTTCCTCGATGCGCTCTAGCTTCACCATGCCGATGCCCTTGCAATACCATTCATTGGTAATTAGCGGCACCTTGCGGAAACCGGCAACGGGATCGGTATAGAGCGTCAGGTAAGCGACACCTGTGATGCGCGCGCAGTGTCTGAAGGTACCTGCTGGGACTGTTACGGTTTCGTCTATCGCCTCGACAGTGTATGTCATCAGCGCCTTGTGCGAATACCTGAGCTCGCGAGGGTGTTCGCTCTTACGCAGGATGAAGTACGCAGTCGTCTGCGTGCGCCATGAAGCACCAGCTTTTAGCGGTAGGGGCAGTACGGTGCGAGGCGGCTCGTCCCGCGTCGCCTGCTCTTCCAGGTCGCTGCGTTGCGCGATGCGCTCGATGCCGGTTGGATTTACCCGAAGCGCATACTCAATACCGATATTGCCTTCGGTCTCGTTGCGTCGAACCACAACAGGCTCGTTACCTTTCAAGCTTTCGGAGATCACACTGATCACGTGGCTGTCGCGCAGGGCCTTGCCGTCCACGTCGCTGCTGACCGCATAAGTCCAGCGGCTGCCAACTGTTAACGGGAAGTAGGAATTCGTACTGTCTTCCTTCTGTTTGCAGGAGCAAAGTGCGCAGACCAAAGTCAGCATCCCTGCTGTAGTCGCACGCATAGTTATTTCTCCGGCAATGAAGGTGAAGGTGCATCGCTTATTTTTATCTTGACATTGGGGTCAGCGGCATTGCGCAACCATGAGCCAACCTTTCCGCCAGCCGGCGCTTCGGTCGAGCCGATCTGGCTGATGCCCTGCCGGCTCTTTCGGATAGCGTCGCCAAGTACGGAATGCAGGTCCTTGCGATAAGCAAGGCGATAGGCACGCGGCTCAGGTGTGGGGCGGTTATCCTGGATCGCGTTGACCCATAGATAAAGGGCACCCGTGACGCCGCGGTCCTTGTCAGGCTCCTGCGTGACGAGCGCCAGCACGACAAACTTTTCTGGAAGGTGTTCATCTGCTGGCCAGCCAAGCATGCGCTGAAAACCCGCTTGAGCGAATAGGTAGGACAGGCTCACCATGCCAATCATGCCGACCTTGACCCAACGCGGCCAGCGCGTGGCAAGGCAGAGCACCAGCAGGAGGAAGGTAACGGCGGCGTAACACAGCGTCAGCAGCAAGGGACTGTCGTTCATAGATTTTCCACGATCTTCTTGGGGAGGGTATTAATGTCGGCGACCGCACCGTTCGAGTCCACTGTAAAACGTACGGCGGTGCGCTCGACGCCCTTGGCCGGCAACTGCACCGTGCCGTAAAAGACGACGTCGGCTTTCGGGTTCACCTTGATTACGGAGATAGTGGCTTCCACCGGTTCCCGGTTGCGCGTTTCGTAATACTGGACATTGACGGAGTATTCACCGGGCGCGAAACCGCGTATTGTCACCACTTCCTGATTCAGCGGATTAATGACTTCCTTGCCGTTCACTAGCAGGCTTTCCCCCACACTGCCGCGATCGTCGCGGTCGAGGTGCATCAAGCCTGCTTCTCTCTGACGGAACCAGACCAGATTGCCGGCCGGGTCTTGCACCCACGTATCCAGATCGTTGGGGTTCAGGTCGGGCCAAGACACGGTGATGATGAATTCCGCCTTGCTAGGAATGTCCCCGGTCTTCATGGCGACTGGGTTCATCGCCAGCAGCGCAATGATGAAACAGAACACAAAGGCGATCAAGATGTTGAACAGCATGTCATAGAACGGATCGACTTCAGGCTCTCGCCGCTTGCGTCCGATTGCCATCACTGCTCCGCATGGGAAAGAGTGCGGGCTTCATTCCTGCTGTTAGCATAGGCCAGCGTTTCGGCCAGCAGCCGGTCTGCGTAGCGGTCTATTTGTACCAGTTGCAAGCCAAGCAGGATATTGGCCACCAGGCCTACAGCGGTGGTGAGCAGTGCGATGCCAAGCCCTCCTGTAAGACTACGAAGCAAGGTCTGTGACTGGGCGGCGTCAAAGCTGTCGATGCGCGCGATTTGCAAGGCGAGAATGCTAAAGCCGATTACCTTCCCAAGCAGCCCCAGCTTGATCTGTACGCCGTTAATCCACCATGCGGATTCGCTCGGACCATGTAGACATTCAGCCAGCACGTCTACCTGATGCTGCGGCTGTCCCAGTTGCCCAGCCGGGCCAGTGGCCTGTCCATTTAGGCGCATCGACAGAAACGCATGCACGGCACCTGCGTTCAAGGTTTGTATGCCGGCACAGTGCCGCCAGGATGCAAGGTCCTCCGCTTCTGCGCACAGAAGATAGGCGCGGCAGCCGCACCATAGCGTGCACCCGACAAAGATTGCAATGATGATTAGCGTGATGCCAGTGGGATCGGCGCTCGCCAGCGTAGCCCATACCTTGTATTGCCACAGAAGATAGGCGGCAAACAGCAGCAGGCCAGCAAACGACAGCCAGTGGTGAAACAGGTTGTAAGCTGACTCCCGCGCAATCGGCGCGCATGCCTTCCGGGAAGGATGCAGAAGGTGCCACAAGGGGGCACGCGGAAAGGTCATGATGTCTCCTCATGTATGGCGAACGCAGTGTCGCATGATGACGCTGGAACGGTCGAGTGTTTTCCTGATGCTGCGCAATTTCCATGCCATTCTGTTGAAGTGCCGTTTGAGCCAATGCGCATAAAGACTTTAATGCCTATAGAGGCGCCGCAGCGGCGATGTGTCAATCAGCTGTTTCAGTTAGCAACAGCCTGCTCCATATTGGATCAATCTGCATGGAGTCGGTATGGATGCCATTTCAACACTGTATGTATGCGGCTTTTCTCACCCTGCGTGCTTCATTGCTGCCGTCTTTCTATAACCATCCGAGGGACTATCAAGCGTCAATTGCATTTGCATACACGGTCCTGGTCTGTATCATCAGTGGCACGCTACTTGCCTTGACGAAGCTACCTAATTCTTAATTAACGCTGAGGAGGCATTATGAATACACATCGATCCCGGTCCGCGTTTGCGGCGATCTCAACCGTAGCACTAGCGATGGCAACGCTTCTTCATTCGCCTGTCAGCCATGCTCATGGCGACGTGACGCCGCAGGCCGTCGACACCAAGTCGCTGCCGCAGCTTGGTGAGCAATGGCGCGAAGAGAATCCATACCGAGGTAACAAGGATGCGATCCGCATCGGCAGCTCGGCTTACAACCAGAACTGTGCACGCTGCCACGGCATCGAAGGAGTGTCCGGTGGTATCGCACCCGACCTGCGCAAGATGGACCGTGACTGCATGAACGTAAAGATCGAAGCGAAGAAACAGGCTTGCTTCAAGGAGGTCGAGCAGTATTACATGACCTCCGTCCGGCGTGGCAAGGTACGCAACGGTGCAGTTTATATGCCGCCGTTCGAGGGCACTCTGAGTCAGGAAGCCATGTGGACAATCAAGGCTTATCTCGATACGCGTCGCGAAACGAAGTAGGCGGTAAGTACCGTTCTATGCAAGGACAATGCGGCGGTCACGGCCGTCGTATGGAAGCCTTAATTGGCAGCGCAGATACAACGGTAGCAATACAAGTATCACAAATGTAGTAGGAGTTCGAGCCCTTCAACGGATCCGTACGGAACGACAGACAAAATTAACAATCAAGGAGACCATCATGACAACGATCACATGGCGCAAACTGGCCGTGCTCGGCACCCTGTTTTGCGGACTTAACGCAACCATGCACGCGGCGCAAGCTGATCTTGACAAAGTAAGACAGGCTGGAGTGCTTAAGGTCGCAGTTTATAAGGGCATGCAGCCGTTTTCCGACAAGGACAGCGGTATCGACGTCGAGATCGCCAATGCTCTCGCTGCTAAACTTGGCGTGCGCGTCAGTCTACTGCCTTTCGAGGCAGGCGAGAATCTCAATGACGACCTGCGTAACATGGTGTGGAAGGGGCATTACCTCGGTTACGGCCCTGCCGACGTAATGATGCATGTGCCCGTTGATAATCGGCTAATGGCCGAAAACAAGAACGTGTCAATCTTCGCGCCTTACTACCGCGAGCGCGTACAACTGGTGCGCGACGTGCGCAAGATTCCGGGCTGTGACACCGTCGATTGCCTCATTGGAAAGAGGGTCGGCGTGGAAAAGATTTCTATTGCGGCCATGGTGCTGCTCGGCGAGCAGGACGGGAAGGTGCGCGAAAGCGTCCGTATCTACGACACTGCTGCCGATGCGATGGCAGCGCTAAAGGCTGGTGAACTCGATGCGGTGCTCGCAAACCAGTCTGAAATCGAAACAGCGGTGCGCGGCGATGCCAATTTCCCGTTGGCCGAACTCAATTTCCCGCGACTGCCGCGCCAGGGCTGGGTGGTCGGCATGGCCGTCAAGCAGGGCAATATCGAACTGGCGCGTGCATTGCAGGCGGCCGCGAACGAGCTGAACGCTACCGGGGAGTTAGCGAAGATCTTTGCGAAGTACGGCGTCACGCCGACCAAGCCGTAATCGCATGCTGACCGCCTTGTCGCATCGCCTACGCGCCGTCGCCGCAGCACTTCTACTATGGCTCTCCGTATCGCCGCTGGCCGGGGCAGGCGTCATGACTCGGGAACTGCTGGAGCGGCAGTTTCCAGCACCACTGACGGTGGGCGAGAAGGACAAAGACATCCCGGTTTGGCCGGTGTTTCGCCAGAATGCAACCGCTACCGAACTGGTCGGCTATCTGTTTGAGTCCATCGACTTCGCCGCGGTGCCGGGCTTTTCCGGGGTGCCTGTCAACCTGCTGGTGGCACTGGATGCAAGGGGCGGCTTTCTGGATGTACAGGTGATTTCGCATCATGAACCGGTGTTCCTCGAAGGCTTGGGTGAAGCGCCGCTCAAGCGTTTCGTAAGTCAGTATCGCGGCCTGTCGCTGAAGCAGAATATCGCAATCGATTCAGCGCCACGCGCCAATGCCGGCGAAGGAAGCAATGTGCATATCGACGGTGTCGCCAAGGCCACCGCTTCTGTACGCATTATCAACCAGAGTGTGCTGTCCGCTGCGCTCAAGGTGGCCCGGAAAAAACTTGGTTTTTCCGGGACCCGGGATCCTGATCAGGTTGCGCGAATTCGTGCTGATGTGGATGAACTGCTGAGCATGTCAGCGCTGCGCGAGCGTGCATTGCTCAAGCCGGTTCGTTACAGCAACGGCGAAGTGGAAAAGGTTTTCAGGGATACGCCGGGCGAGGGCCTTGACAGCGAGGCGCTGGCTCGGCCAGATGATACCTTCATCGATATGCAGGTGGCCATGGTGTCGGTTCCCTCGATTGCGCACAGCTTGCTCGACGATGCCAGCCGGAAGCGGCTCGAGGGCCGCCTCGAAGAAGGCGATCATGCGTTGCTGGTGCGCTGGACCGGACGTTACAGCCCGGTCTCGGACAACTTCATCCCTGGGACCGTGCCCGACCGGCTCGTGCTATCGCAAGGCGGCCTGCCAATCGAAATGCGTGACCTTAACCTCGACTTGCGGCTGCGGGACGCCAACGGCATGTCACCGGGACAGATGAAGGTGTTTCGCGTCATTAGCCAGGCGGGGCTTGATCCATCGCAGCCGCTGGATCTAAGCTTGCGCGTGACCCGCCTCAAGGGCATGATTTACCCTGAACGCATCGGGCAAGAGTTTCGCTTCGCCTACCTACTGCCCGAACGCTACTATCATGCACCTGCGAGCGACAACAAGACTTGGCTACCGGTATGGAAGCAGCGCTGGGTGGATCTCACCATCATTGTAGCTGGACTGGCGCTGCTGTTCGCGGGACTGGCAGCACAGAAGTGGCTGACCATTGATGCAAGACGCTTCTATCGGTTCCGCATTGTCTATCTCACCTACACACTGTTCTTCATCGGCTGGCATGCGCAAGCCCAACTGTCGATTGTCAATATCACCGGCGTCATCCAGGCGGTAAAGGAAGGTCGCAGCCTGGAATTCATGCTTTACGACCCCGCATCCATCGTGCTGTGGTGCGGCGTGTTGATAGCGCTGCCGATTTGGGGGCGAGGCACGTTCTGCGGCTGGCTGTGTCCGTTCGGCGCACTGCAGGAACTCACTGGCAAGCTGGGGCAGCGGTTGCGCCTGCCGCAACTTCGGCTAAAGCCGGCGGCGGATGCTAGGCTCAAATTACTCAAGTATGGCGTGCTGGCGGCACTCCTTGCGAGTGTCTTTATTGTACCGGCCGCCACAGACAGGCTGGTGGAAGTCGAGCCATTCAAGACCGCGATCACGCTCAACTTCGTCCGCTCTTGGCCCTTCGTACTGTACGCGGCCGGACTGCTCGCAGCCAGCGCATTCTGCTACAAGTTTTTCTGCCGCTATCTGTGTCCGTTCGGTGCCGGGCTGGCGATGATGGGAAGCTTGCGCAGGTTTGCCTGGTTGCCACGCCGCTCTGCCTGCGGCACGCCCTGTCAGACGTGCCGCCATCGTTGCGACTATGAAGCGATCAGGCCAAGCGGCACGGTCCGATATGACGAATGTTTCCAGTGTATGGATTGCGTGGTCATCTATCGCAGCGACGACAAATGCGCGCCGCTGATGCTGGAAAAGAAACGGCGTGTGGTGGTGCCGATCAAGCCGGCGTAACCAGATGGAGGTATGCATGCAACGTAGGAGATTCATGGCGGCGGCCACAGGCTTGCTGGGGCTCGCCTCAATCGGGTGGCCGGGTGCGCCTGTGCCCGGCGAGATCGATCAGGGAGCCCCATTGAGCTCCGGTCGGCACCTTTATCGTGGAGCCGACCTTGCCTTTGGTACCACGGTGACGATACAGGTCGTGCATGACAACGAAGCTGCCGCGCAGGCGGCGATACGGGAAGCATTCGCAGAGGCTCACGTCATTGATCGTCTGATGACCGTTCATCGCAACGATAGTCAGGTACAAATCCTCAATCGCCGCGGTCGTCTCGATATGCCCCATCCGCACCTGCTTGCGGTGTTGCGTGAAGCGTACCGGATGTCGGCATTGACAGATGGCGCATTCGATATCACGGTGCAGCCCCTGTGGCATGCGTCGCATGGTCTCTGCGACCGCGCCGTGGCAAGGGAACTTGTTGGATGGCATGATGTGTTTGCAGACGAGCGTGCGGTACGCTTGCAGCGGACCGGCATGGCGATCACGTTGAATGGTATTGCGCAGGGCTATGCAACCGATACTGCTTTGGCGATGTTACGGGCTCACGGTATTGCCGATGCACTGATTAATATCGGTGAATTCTTTGGTAGCGGGCGTCATTCTTCTGAGCGTTCCTGGCAGGTTGGCATTGCTGACCCACGGACCAGTGAGCAAATGTTGCACGCGGTGCGGTTAGATGGGCGCAGCCTTGCGACGTCCGGAGACTACGCAACGGCATTCAGAAGCGACTTTTCCCTGCACCATATTGTTGATCCCGCTACCGGCGAGTCGCCAGTGGAATTGGCTAGCGTCAGCGTTGCGGCACCCACCGCAATGCTGGCGGACGGCTTGTCCACGGCATTGATGGTGATGGGAACTGAGCGCGGTATGGAGCTCGTGAGAAAGATGCCGGGAGTCGATGCCTTATTTGTAGGAAAGGATGGAGTCCAGCGTGCATCAGGTGGCTTTCCGTGGATTTGATGGCCTAGACGCTGATGCATGCTTTTTACTACCGTCATTGCGTTTTCTATAGTCAAACTAGCTAATGGGTAATGGCCATAGTTTTGAGAACGTCATACTTCTAAGTAGGCTCGCAAAGGGTATTTGGCATAAACCCTGCTTATGGTCTTCAGTAGCAGGCGAGTTTCCGGCATTCCGGGCGCTATCTCAAGAAATGCCAGTATGAACCCTTAGCTAGTTAATGGTTGTTTGCCCTAACTCTAATAAATTTTCCATGATGCAGGAGGTAGTATGCTTAAGGTACCGTTTATTTTCGAGCATGAGATGGAAGCGCTGCTCGAAGCATTGAGACGCGATCTCCGTACAGAACAAGAGAATGCGCAAAGAGATTCCCAACATCGTGAACGGCATATAGGTAATGTAAGGTATGCAATGCGCTTGCTTGAGGTACTAAACCCTCGTGGACCCGATAGGCTGACGTATCGCCCAGTTGCGCGAGCCGCCTAAGTAACGTAGTCCGTCACTTACTCGGAGTAGACGTCGTTCACGGACATTCCACAGTCAGACACTAAAATCGCTAGCAAGTGCGGGCACAGTCATGCATCGCCGGCGTACCGCAATAGCGCCCGAAGTGACGGTGGTCGCATTGCCATCAGCTCTACCGTAATCATAGTGTACCTTTCATTTTATTGAAGACCACGAGCGCAGTGTATCCAAAAGACTTTTGTGGGCCTGCTTAGTAATGCAAGCCTTCTTCGATAGAGGCCGCGGGCGAGATGACGAAGCAAACAAATCCATCCCCAATTACAAAGGTGCACTGTTGAAAACCGAACGCATGTTCACTGTCCCAGAGTGATCAAAATTTGGACGCCGGCTAACCGGAGTTGATTCAAATCTTAACACTAGACAAGCCGCTTGGCGGTCGTGGTTGCATGCGAGTGACCGCATTCGCAGCCCAGCTAAGAGCAAACACTTTCCTTCATGGCGATCCCGTCTTATCGTCGCAGGCCTTGTGTTTTTCCCAATAAATCAATCACTTAGAATCTGGGCTGCACATGAAGGAACGTCGCGGTTTCGTATCGCTAATCACTGCATCTAAAGTCTGCTATGCAGCCGTTGACGTCGTCATCACCCCTCGGCACAGCTTTTGCCCCTAATGATCGGGCCAACACATTGGCCAAGATCTATTTTAGTAACTGGAAGAAGTACATGAATAATGGATTGCTGACAGGCGGGTTCGTCTTTGCATTTGGCCCATTGTCGCATGCAGTCGATTTTCAGGCCGGGGAGCAGGTAGTGTCGGTCGGCGTTGTCCTTTTCTTCCGGGAATTACTTGGCGATGCGTGAAGTGCCGTGCATGCCTCCATCGCCGGCGACAGAATTGAAAAAGCAGACAGAGAGAAAAAGTATGTCCGATATCAAGACCCCGAAACAAGAAATGCAAATCTTCACACCTTCGCCATCATTCGCGCGCCACGCCAGCATTTCCGACATGGATGCCTATAAGGCCATGTGCGCTGACGCCGAGCGGGACTATGAAATGTTCTGGGCTCAGCTCGCCCATGACAACGTCACCTGGTACAAGCGTTTTACTAAAACGCTTGACGAATCCAGCGCGCCTTTCTACAAGTGGTTCGCCGATGGCCAACTCAACGTCTCCTACAACTGCCTCGACCGCCATCTGGAAAACGGAAATGCCGACAAGACGGCTATTCATTTCGAGGCTGACGATGGTGCGGTGACATCAGTGACCTATCGCGAACTGCATAAGCGCGTCTGCAAGCTCGCCAATGCGCTGAGAATGCTCGGCATAAAGAAGGGTGATCGGGTCGTTATTTACATGCCGATGTCCATTGAAGGCGTGACCGCAATGCAGGCATGCGCACGCATCGGTGCGACGCACTCCGTGGTGTTCGGTGGTTTCTCGGCCAAATCGCTGCAGGAGCGCATCATCGATGCCGGCGCAGTCGCTGTCATCACCGCCGATGAACAGGTCCGCGGCGGCAAGCAGCTTCCCCTGAAGACCATCGTCGACGAGGCGCTTGCATCAAGCGAATGCGATACGGTGAAACATGTCGTGGTCTACCGGCGCACCGGCGGTAATATCCAAATGGTACGTGGCCGCGATTACTGGATGCACGACGTGACCGAGCATCGGCCATCGACCTGTGAACCGGAATGGGTTGATGCCGAGCATCCGCTGTTCATCCTCTATACTTCCGGCTCCACGGGCAAGCCCAAGGGTGTTCAGCACGCCTCCGGCGGCTACCTGTTGTGGGCCATGCTGACCATGAAGTGGACCTTCGACATCAAGCCCACTGACATCTTCTGGTGTACCGCTGACATCGGCTGGGTTACCGGCCATACCTATATCACCTACGGCCCGCTGGCTGTCGGCGCTACGCAAGTCGTGTTCGAAGGTGTCCCTACCTATCCAAACGCCGGCCGCTTCTGGGACATGATTCAGAAACACAAGGTCACCATCTTCTATACCGCCCCAACCGCGATCCGCTCGCTGATCAAGGCGGCTGATGCCGATGCCGATGTGCATCCGAAGCGTTATGATCTGTCCTCGCTACGCCTGCTTGGCTCGGTGGGCGAGCCGATCAATCCAGAGGCCTGGATGTGGTACTACAGAAATATTGGCAACGAGAAGTGCCCGGTTGTCGACACTTTCTGGCAGACGGAGACCGGCGGCCACATGATTACGCCTTTGCCGGGTGCCACACCGATGGTGCCTGGTTCTTGCACGCTACCGCTGCCGGGCATCATGACGGCCGTGGTGGATGAGACCGGCAATGACTTGCCCAACGGGCAGGGCGGCATCCTGGTGGTCAAACGACCGTGGCCATCAATGATCCGTACCATCTGGAATGACCCTGAGCGCTTCAAGAAGAGCTACTTCCCGGAAGAACTGGGCGGCAAAATCTACCTCGCCGGTGACGGCGCTGTGCGCAATGAGCAGACCGGCTACTTCACCATCACCGGTCGCATTGACGACGTGCTCAATGTATCCGGCCACCGGATGGGCACCATGGAAATCGAATCGGCGCTGGTGGCCAATCCGCTGGTGGCCGAAGCGGCGGTAGTGGGCAAGCCGGACGAGACAACCGGTGAATCAATCTGCGCATTCGTGGTATTGAAGCGTGCAAGGCCAACGGGAGAAGAAGCGAAACAGCTTGCCAAGGAACTGCGTGACTGGGTCGGCAAGGAAATCGGCCCGATCGCCAAGCCCAGGGAAATCCGTTTCGGTGACAACCTGCCCAAGACCCGTTCCGGCAAGATTATGCGCCGCTTGCTGCGCGTACTGGCAAAAGGCGAGCAGATTACCCAGGACGTGTCCACACTGGAGAATCCGGCCATCCTGGAGCAGCTGCGGCAGGTGCAATAGGCGCCGCCTCAAATCAGTAGACAATTTTTCTCTAGGCTACACGGTTGTCCGACTTCAGCCATCAATTGGCGTAGTCGGACAGATCCTTGCTTTTGGAGTGGACTTTCTCCTGGTAAGCGGCCGACACCGACTTCCCTGAACTCTTTGTCAATCGTTGTAACGCTGATGAGCTTCTAAGCCACATCGTCCAATCGATAGCATGCTTCCACGTCACTAGGTCATACGAAAGCGGGGATCACTGTATTTAATCGACACAATCGCGAAGCCGATTGTGCTCCTCAACCTCCCAGGCCGCATACTGGTATCGATCCGTTTTGCAATAAGCACCGGCTTCTGCCAGATCCGGTGGAATGTTTTCTCCACCAGTCCAATGATTTTCCTAAAGGCCATCCATCGTAGTGATCGAAGCTCATGAACGCTTTGACCTGATTCTTGCGAGATCGCCCTGTCGCGGATTCCTTTTGCGATTTGCTTAATCAATCGATACCGTTTGCATGTGGGAAAATGCTCTGCGTCTATCCGGCAATAAACAACGGCAGATGCGAATCTTGAGCACACTTAACATGAACGGTTCGGTAGTGCTGTCCCTGGTAGGAAGCTTTACTTCTTCCTGCTCCATTCCCAAGGCACTGGATGCATGAGCCTTATTGTCTCGCAAAAGCATCTCTGGACTCGAGGCTATCCCTTATGCATCTGAATCTAACGGCCGCATACCACCTTCTCACCCCAGAAACGCAACGCGAGAGCGCCTATCAGCAGGCGGATGTGCGCCTATGTTGTAATTGAATAAGCGCTTTGCCGGTTGTTGCAGATTGAGACACTTCCTGAGCGACTGCGCGAAAAAAAGACACTTGCTCGTGGTGTCACCGACCACGACATTGAAAAAAACCGCAAATATACGTGCTGAGCCCGGTCACAGCGTGATTCAACTGCAAATTCCTTGCTGGCACGCCAATTGCCAATACCAATACATCTAGGGACTCCCTGGATCACACATCTCACAATCGCCACTCGGAGGACGACATGAATCTGGCAGACATCAGCAAACTCGGCATTAAGAATCCGTTCAAGCAGCGCTACGACAATTTTATCGGCGGCAAATTTGTCCCACCCGTCAAAGGTCAATACTTCGAAAACATCAGCCCGGTGATCGGTAAGACCTTCTGCGAAGTAGCGCGCTCGACAGCTGAAGACATCGAGCTCGCACTCGATGCGGCGCATGCGGCGAAGAGGGAATGGGGCAAGACCTCGCCAGCGGCGCGCGCAGTCATCCTCAACAAGATTGCCGACCGCATGGAAGCCAATCTTGAGTTGCTGGCGACTGCCGAAACCATTGACAACGGCAAACCTATTCGCGAAACGACGGCCGCTGACATTCCACTGGCCATCGATCATTTCCGTTACTTTGCCGGTGCAGTGCGTGCACAGGAAGGCAGCATCGCGCCGATCGATGCGGAAACCTATGCCTACCATTTCCATGAGCCGCTGGGCGTAGTGGGTCAGATCATTCCCTGGAATTTTCCGATCCTGATGGCGGTATGGAAGCTCGCACCGGCGCTTGCCGCGGGCAATTGCGTAGTGATGAAACCGGCCGAGCAGACGCCGGCGTCGATCATGGTTCTTATGGAGCTGATTCAAGACCTGCTGCCGCCCGGTGTAGTCAACATTGTTAACGGTTTCGGATTGGAAGCTGGCAAGCCGCTGGCGACCAGCAAGCGCATCGCCAAGGTAGCGTTCACCGGCGAGACCGGCACCGGCCGGTTGATCATGCAATACGCTTCGCAGAATCTCATTCCCGTCACGCTGGAACTCGGCGGCAAGTCGCCCAACGTTTTCTTTGCCGACGTGATGGACAAGGATGATGAATTCTTCGACAAGGCGCTGGAAGGCTTTGCGATGTTCGCGCTCAACCAGGGTGAAGTGTGCACCTGCCCGTCGCGCGTGCTGGTGCAGGAATCGATCTACGACCGCTTCATTGAACGTGCAGTCGCCCGTGTAGAAAAGATCAAGCAGGGGAACCCGCTCGATTCCTCGACCATGATCGGCGCCCAAGCCTCGCAGGAACAACTGGAAAAAATTCTGTCTTACATCGATATTGGCAAGCAGGAAGGCGCGCAGGTGCTGACTGGTGGCGAGCGTAAGATGCAGGACGGCGATCTGGCCGGCGGCTATTACGTGACACCGACCGTGTTCCGCGGCCACAATAAAATGCGCATCTTCCAGGAAGAGATTTTTGGACCGGTGGTATCGGTCACCACCTTCAAGGATGAAGATGAAGCGCTGTCGATTGCGAACGACACACTGTACGGCCTAGGCGCAGGCGTGTGGACGCGTGACGGCAGCCGCGCCTTCCGCATGGGCCGTGGGATTGAAGCCGGCCGCGTATGGACTAACTGCTACCACCTGTATCCGGCACATGCAGCATTCGGCGGCTACAAACAGTCAGGAATCGGCCGCGAGAACCACAAGATGATGCTCGATCACTATCAGCAGACCAAGAACCTGCTGGTGAGCTACAGCCCGAAGGCGCTCGGTTTCTTCTGATTCGCGCTAACGAAGACCATGCCCACCGCCGCAGATGTGGCGGCGGTGGGCAACTCAAAATAGGATAAAGCATGGCTCATAACGCGCCACCACGAGTGGTTGCCACCGAAACTGCAACGCAACTGATCGATACCCTGACCAGACGTTACGGTCCGCTGATGTTTTTCCAGTCCGGCGGATGCTGCGACGGCAGCTCTCCGATGTGTTATGCCGTAGGTGATTTCAGCATCAGCCAAACCGATGTCCTGCTCGGCACTTTGCACGGAGCGCCTTTCTATATCGGAAGCGAGCAATTCGAATATTGGCAGCATACTCAATTGATCATCGATGTAGTTGACGGCATGGGCGGCATGTTCTCGTTGGAGAACGGAACGGGAAAGAGGTTCTTCACGCGTTCAAGGCTATTCACTGATGAAGAATGCGAGCAGCTGGCACTAGGCGGAGCGTGATCGTGTACGTCAGACACCGTCGGATGTGAATGCATAGGAATGCTGGCAACGGCTGGGCTTCAATACGAAAACGTGTCAAAGCCCGTGGAGTGAGTTTCAAAATAATAGGAGGAGTCTATGAAAAGTGAACTGATACGGCTGTCCATCACAGCCGCGATAGCCTTGGGGTCGTTCTCTGCACATGCGGCAGGCGTGACCGATGCGATGATCGAAGCCGACGCCAAGTCGGCCAACGATGTGCTGACCTGGGGCATGGGCCCGCAGGGTCAGCGTTATTCGACGCTTTCGCAAATAAATACCAAGACTGTGTCGAAACTGGTGCCGGCCTGGTCGTTTTCCTTCGGCGGCGAGAAGCAGCGCGGCCAGGAGTCGCAGCCGCTGATCCAC
Organism: Herbaspirillum sp. GCM10030257; assembly: GCF_042666555.1. NCBI lineage: Bacteria > Pseudomonadati > Pseudomonadota > Betaproteobacteria > Burkholderiales > Oxalobacteraceae > Herbaspirillum > Herbaspirillum sp. GCM10030257. The sequence goes on along the minus strand of NZ_JBHTDH010000018.1, from coordinate 65,751 downwards.
GATGGAAAAATGTTTGTCACCGCATCGTATTCGCGGATTTATGCGCTCGACGCGAAGACCGGCGAAAAGCTCTGGAAATACGAGCACCGCCTTCCCGATGGCATCATGCCCTGCTGCGATGTAGTCAATCGTGGCGCGGCGCTGTTTGAAAACCTGGTTATTTTCAGCACGCTTGATGCGCAGCTGATCGCACTCGACCAGAAGACCGGCGACGTAGTGTGGAAGGAAAAGGTCGACGATTATGCGGCCGGCTATTCCAACACTGCTGCACCTTTGATTGCCAAGGGTTTGCTGCTGACCGGTGTCTCCGGTGGCGAATTCGGTATCGTCGGCCGCGTCGAGGCGCGCGATCCGCGCACCGGGCAGCTGGTCTGGATGCGCCCAACGGTCGAAGGCCACATGGGCTACAAATATGACAAGGAAGGCAAGCAAATTGAGAACGGTATTTCCGGCACCACCAACAAGACCTGGCCGGGCGATCTGTGGAAGACGGGTGGCGCGGCGACTTGGCTGGGTGGCACCTATGATCCAACGACTGGCCTTGCCTATTTCGGCACCGGTAATCCTGCTCCCTGGAACAGCCACCTACGTCCCGGCGACAATCTGTTTTCAGCGGCTACGGTCGCTATCGATGTGGTCACTGGACAGATCAAATGGCATTACCAAACCACGCCGCACGATGGCTGGGATTTCGACGGCGTTAATGAGTTCATCACCTTCGACATGAACGGCAAGCGGCTCGGTGGCAAGGCCGACCGCAATGGCTTTTTCTATGTGATCGACGCGAAGAACGGCAAACTGGAAAATGCCTTTCCGTTCGTGAAGAAGATTACCTGGGCGACTGGCATCGACCTGAAGACAGGCCGTCCGAACTACACGCCGAACGGCCGTCCCGGGGATCCCACCAAGGGTGCTGACAACAAGAAGGGCGAGACGGTATTCTCGGCGCCGTCCTTCCTTGGCGGGAAGAATCAGCAACCGATGGCTTATAGCCCGAAGACCAATTACTTCTATGTGCCGGCCAATGAATGGGGCATGGATATCTGGAACGAGCCGATCAGCTACAAGAAGGGCGCGGCCTTCCTTGGCGCTGGTTTCACCATCAAGCCGCTCAGCGACGAGTACATCGGTGCGCTGCGCGCGATCGATCCGAAGACCGGCAAAATTGTCTGGGAAGCGAAGAACAATGCGCCGCTGTGGGGAGGAGTGATGAGCACCGCTGGCGACCTCGTGTTCTACGGCACGCCGGAAGGCTTCCTCAAGGCGCTCGACGCCAAGACCGGCAAGGAACTTTGGAAATTTCAAACCGGCTCTGGCGTAGTTGCGCCTCCTATTACCTGGCAAGAAGGTAATACGCAATACGTGGCGGTAGTTTCCGGCTGGGGCGGCGCGGTGCCGCTGTGGGGCGGCGAGGTGGCCAAGCGCGTGAACTTCCTGGAGCAGGGCGGCTCCGTATGGGTGTTCAAGTTGTCTTCGATTTAAGGACCTTCGCAGACGAGTATCAAGTATCGATTAAGAGTCGTTGTCTCCGCTTTCGCTCAGAGGCCGGACTGTCGCCGGCCATCATTCTGACGACTGCATTTTGCCGGTGGCGTTCGCCACCGGTTTTTTTATGGTCAATTAGCGTGACGCATTGTCAGCAACGATCGCTGTTGTGCCGATTTGGGACAATCCGCGCTAATGTCGCAATATGACGCATTCATGTGGCCTCAATCGCGCTTTATCTACCGTCATACGAAACCAGAATCCCAGCGGTCCGTGAAATCCCAATCTCGCGATTAAAGTGGTATGCAACTTGCTGTGTTGGAACTGCCTGCCCCTTTTTACAAATTGAAGCATAGGCATCATGGACAAAACCCAAATTCCAGCTCGCGTATTCGCGCTTGTACTATCAACCGGCGCTGTTTCCCTTGCTGCAGCGGACGCCGTCGCCCAGCCCGAAAAGCAGCTCCAGGAAGTCGTCGTCTCAGTCAGCCGAAGCGAGCAGAAGCGCTTCGATGCAGCCACTTCGATCGACGCCGTACAGGTCGACCCGCTGCGCGCCGCATCACCGCTCGTCAACCTTTCCGAACTGCTGGGCACGGTGCCTGGCATCCAGATCCGCGAACGCCAGAACTATGCGCAGGACCTGCAGTTGTCGGTACGTGGTTTCGGCACCCGTTCGACCTTCGGCGTACGTGGCGTGCGCGTGCTGGTCGACGGTATTCCCGCCACCATGCCCGATGGGCAGGGTCAGGCCGCCACCGCCACGCTGACCTCTGCGCGCCGCATTGAAATCCTGCGTGGCCCGGTGGCCCAGCTGTACGGCAACGCGGCTGGGGGCGTGGTGCAGGTGTTCACGGTCGAGCCGCCGCTGGCGCCGCAGAAGCCGATTGCCAGCGCCTCGGTAGGCGTCGGTAGCGACGGCCAGCGCCAGCTCGGATTCACCCTTGCCGGCGGCAGCGAGTCGCTTGGCGGACTGCTCGACGTCGCCAGTTATGAGACTGACGGCTATCGGAACCACAGCGCCGCCGAACGTACGCAGGTAAATGCCAAGGTGCTGTGGCAACCTTCCTCATCGACCAAAGTTACCGGCATCGTCAACATCTTCGATCAGCCGCTGGCACAGGATCCGCTCGGCTTGACGCGGGCGCAGTTCGAACAAAATCCGCGCCAGGTCGCGCCGGTCGCATTGACCTTCGATACCCGCAAGACCATTGATCAGCAGCAGGCCGGCCTCCTTGTCGAACACAAGCTGGACCGGAGCAATATCATCAATGCACGCCTGTACGCCGGCACTCGCGAGGTATTCCAGACGCTGTCGTTTTCCGGTGCCGCCGCCAACTCTTCGGGCGGTGTGGTCGATCTCGACAACCATTACCGCGGCGCCGGCCTGAGTTGGACCCATGCCATGCAGGCCGCCGGCATGCCGCTCAACTGGACTGTCGGCATGGAAGCCGACGACCTCGGCCAGACCCGCCGCGGCTTCATTAACAACAACGGCACGCCGGGCGCACTGCGCCGCGACGAGCGCGACAATGCAAATAATCTCGACGTCTTCGGCCAGGTGGACTGGACTTTCGCCGAGCAATGGAAGGCCACGGCCGGCTTGCGCTCCAGCCGGGTGAGGCTATCAGTGGATGACCGCTATATCACCGCGGCCAGCCCCGACGACAGTGGCAGTGTCGAATACCGCAATACCAGTCCGGTACTCGGCCTGGTCTGGTATGCCGACGACAATCTCAACTTCTACGGCAATCTCGGCCGCGGCTTCGAAACACCAACATTGGCGGAATCGGCCTATCGCGCAGGTTCCACCGGTCCCAATCTCGGCTTGCAGCCCTCGCGCAGCCGGCAGGGCGAGGTCGGCATGAAATGGCGTTCCGGCGCGCAGAGCGTCGACCTGGCGGCCTTCACCGCACAGAGCCGCGATGAAATCGTGCCGCAGGCCACCGAGAACGGCCGCTCGATTTTCCAGAACATCGATAGCGTGGAGCGTCGCGGTATCGAAGCCAGCTGGCGCAGCGACATGGGGCACTTCGGCATCCAGCTTGCCTATACGCTGCTAGACGCGCGTTTCAAGCAAGGCTACGCCAGCGCCAATGGTGCAGTTGCCGCAGGCAACCGTCTGCCGGGCGCACCGATGCACAGCCTGTTTGCCCAGATTGAAGCCCGTCCCTTGCACGGGCTGAGCACCGCGTTGGAAATGCGGGCCGAGAGCAAGACCTATGTCGATGATCTCAACAGTGAAACCGCGTCCGGCTATGCGCTATTTAACCTGCGCGCGTCGCAAGACTTCCGGGCCGGCGCAACGAACTGGACGCTCTTCGGCCGCATCGACAACCTGTTCAACCGCGACTATGTTGGCTCGGTCATTGTCAATGACGGCAACCGCCGCTTCTTCGAGCCTGCGCCGGGAAGACGCTTCTACGTTGGCTTTCGCGCTTCGATCTAAATGCACGCCGTTACATACCCATGCACCCACAAAACCATGAGGAGACACCGTGAAATTATTTATAAGAGGAACGTTGACGCTCGCGGTTGCAGCCATCGCACCGATGATGGCTGCTGGGCTTGCGCTGCCGGCGACGTCTGCTTATGTACTGAACGAAAAGTCGGGCACAGAATCGGTAGCTGACCTAGCCACCGATACCCTGGCTGGTACCCTCAAGACCGACGTCAAGCAGTATGGCTTGGTCGTGGGTGATGACGGTAATGCCTTAAATATGAGTGACCAGAGCAGCAATATCCTGATCGTCAACTCGGAGAAGCAGGCAGAGGCCGAGCGCCTCATGTCGCAAGAACCTCCTGAAGGCAACGGACGGTCGGGTTTGGTCTCGGTGAGCGACACCGACAGCCGTCAGATGACCAAGGAAATCAGCGTGGGAGACCGCCATGGAACGTAGCCATCCAGTAAGCGAATCAATGGGGGCAGTCACCGGCGGCACTCATTCTGGTGCCGCGAGCGACTAGCGCTACAGTCTTCAGGCGATCATTCTTTTCTGGCTAATGGCGCTGCTGTGATCGGCCAGATTATCATTGGTCTGTACATGGTGGATCTGGCCAAACGCACGCCAGAGGTAGTCTATTTTTACAACCTGCACAAGTCGTTCGGACTGATCGCGCTGATACTGATTGCAGTCGGATTGGCATAGTGCTGGAGGAAGCCGCCGCCGTCCTTCTCGGGGCTGCATCGATCGACATTGCAAGAAAAGGCTGCACAGGCATCGCACCAGCTCTTGTACGCTTGTATGGCGCTGATGCCGCTGTCCGGTTATGCGGGGTCGAACTTTGGCAAATATCCGGTAAAGTCTTTCGGATATGCGCTGCCACAGCTGGGATGGGAAAGTGCGCTGCTGCAAAACTTGTTTCGTCAAGCACATGCGACGCTAGCTTGGCTGCTTTTCGCGTTGATAGTGCTACATATGCTGGCGGTGGTGTATCACTTGGTTAAGTCCGGTCGAACCATTCTACGGCGCATGTCTCCTCACTGAAGACAGAATTATGAAGAAGGCAGAAGCCAAATACGCCTGATCCTCAGTATGCGGATTCGGCGCCTATTGTCTTAAGTTTCCTGCATGGGACCGTTGTCATATGAAGTCCAATTCGGATGCATCGACGCGACGAAATATCAGCAGATCTTTCGATAGATCGTATTGCGTGAAATGCCGAGCGCCCGCGCAGTGGCTGAGACGTTGCCGCCATGCGCTTGCAGCGCTTTCTGGATCACTGACAGTTCCACGTCTTCCAGCGTCGTATGGTTGGGAGCCTGATCGACGGCGACTGTCAATTGTGCGGGAACTTCCTTTTTCAAGCTTTTCACATCATCAAGGAAATCATCGGGAAGGTCTTCCATGCGAATTTCGCCGTCATTTCCAGTCATGACCATTGCAGTACGCAGCAGATTGCTCAGCTGCCGGAAGTTGCCCGGCCAGTTGTGTTGTTTAAACATCTGCATTACATCAGGGGAGATCGAATAATGTTCGCCATTGCCTTCGGCTGCAAGCAGCTTGTTGACCACTATTTCAAAATCGGTCCGTTCACGCAGCGGCGGTAGCTTCACCACAAGGCCGTTGAGGCGATAGTAAAGGTCTTCCCGGAACTCCCCACCGGCAATCATTTCCCGCAAGTTTCGGTGGGTTGCGCAGATCACCGATACGTTCACCGGTATCGACTTGGCGCTACCCAGTGGCGTCACCATGCGTTCTTGCAGCACACGCAGCAGCCTCGCTTGCAGGTTGAGGGGCATGTCACCGATTTCGTCAAGAAACAGCGTGCCGCCGTTGGCTTGCAGGATACGGCCGGTGCTGCCCTTCTTGCGCGCGCCGGTGAAGGCACCGTCTTCGTAACCAAACAGCTCCGATTCGATCAGCGTCTCTGGAATCGAGGCGCAATTGACCGCGACGAAGGGACCGTGTGCACGCGGAGAATCGTTGTGCACTGCCTGCGCCAACAATTCCTTGCCAGTGCCAGTTTCACCTGTGATCAGGATCGGAATGTCGCGTCCATTCACCTTGTTGAGTTTGGTGATGATGGCAGTCATCTGTGGATCGCCGGTATTGAGGTAGCGCAGGCTGGAAAGCCTGTATGAAGTTTCGCTCTCGGTGATGGCAGCATGCTGCTTCGCCGTCCCCGCAGGCGCTACGGGGTGGCCGATCTCGCTGCTAAAGATAGTATTATTGCTAAGCCTGACCGACGCCCGTGCGTAGACACGAACGCCACTCGATAGGCACATGTTCAGCAGACCGGGTGCTGCGGTCCGATAATGGTCGTATAGCGCAGGCACGCCCAGACCGAACAGGGAATTAAGCGTATTCACGCTGAGTGCCTGTGGTGACAAGCCAAGCTGGAACATTGCACTGCGGTTGGCCGATATGAAACGTCCTCCAGGCGTGAAGGAAGCAATGCCTTCCATGAGCGTACCAATGAATTCCGGTCGGCTATGAAAATGTAGCGTGATGCCGTCCTGGTAAGCGGCCGTGAACAGCTGGTTCTCAATCATTTGCGCGGACATGCGCACCAGTCCCATCGTGTGTCGATGAAAAGTGTTGCAATCGCCGGTGACATCAAGCACGCCGATAACCGCGCCTCGCGGATCGAAGATAGGAGCTGCCGAACAAGTGAGGATATGGTTGGCGCGCAGGTAATGTTCGTCAGCGTTGACCAGCGTCGGCACGCCTTCGGCGAGCGCAGTGCCAATCGCATTGGTGCCGCGCAGTTGCTCGGACCATGCGACGCCAGGCGTTAGTGCGACCCGATTGGCTTTTTCCAGGAAGTCGTCGTCGCCCAGCGCATGCATGATCACACCCTGCGCATTGGTCAGTATGACCATGTTATGGGTGTTGACGATCTGCTCGTACAGCGTTTCCATGACCGGCAGCGCATAGGTGTGCAATGCCTGGTTTTGCTCGATCACTGCCGATAGGTCGGATTTGGCTAGGGGATTAAAGTCAGGTTTGTCGATCGTACTCAAACCGAACGCGGCGGATCGCTCGTGTGATTTTTCTACCATGATGCTGTGATCGTCAGCAGGAAGTATGCCAAACCGAGGGTTTGCAGCGCTGGTTATGTGCCCAGGCTGCTTAGCCTGCACGCGGATATCGCCAACCGCCAGCGGCGCGTCTACATTTTTGTATTCCACCATTGTCTCCTTCGCCGAATCGCGTGCGGTGGGCTCTTTTAACTAGCGTTCCAAATTGTGACGCTGTGTCAATTTGGAGCAGTCCTGTTGTGACACAATCTGCCGCCGGTTGTAGCCGCTTCTTTTTACATACGCACGTGAAATAGATCATACACCGGACAATACTGCTCAAGCCGCGTATCTCTTTTGTATACTACGACCGTTAGCCCGTGAAAGTTGTTATATTATTCATACCTTACACAACTAGATGATTCTACTAGAGCAAACTTTCTGGCTGATTCTGTTACAGAACGTGTTTGCCCCCTGCTTTCCATGAGCAAAATTCGTTCCTTCTACAAAAGTTCCATGAAGAGAAGTAACGTACGGTTTAATCGTGGCGCTTTCAACATCGTCGCTCTTGATTTTTAGTACAAATCTTATTGAAGAGTGCACTTTGAATAAGGCTTGCCGCCGCTGTGGCGATCATCCATGTGTCGAACAATCAGGCTATATGGATATGATGCCGTACATGGCAACGTGGCTGCCAGAATGTTGTGCCGAGGCCATTGGTCAGGCACGATTACTACTTAAGGAGATATGGAAGGGCACGAAGGCAGACTCAACTTCCCGGTAGAAGGAAGACTTATGTACCTCAACTCCACCAGCTTTCATACACCCGATCAAAGCTTGTGTCATCGAAAGCTTTTCTATTTGGCAAAAGTTAAACCTATAGACAAGTCGGGCGACATCTCTCTTGCTTTCTCAAGGTAGTGCCGAAAAGGGTTGGCATCGTAACTGCTTATGAAGCATGGCAGCCGTCAATTAGTAACCGCCTCACTCCTGTCCTCTACGAAATAATTTTTCCGTTCCAGATCCGGGTGTCGATGTGAGCGGCAACTTATCGGTAAGAGCAAGCGAATTCGTCTTGCTGCGAAATACTAAAGGGTGTTCCTCAGCATTTCTTGGACGTGATTGCAACGCTTGCGCATCAATCACAATTTTGTGAATATCGTCATGATGTGCCGATTTGCTGCAGATGGGGTCGGCATTTGTAGCATCACCCGTTAATGCATAAGCCTGACATCGGCAGCCACCGAAATCCTTTTTCTGTTCAGGGCAGGTTTTGCAAGGGTCCTTCATCCAGTCGCTGCCGCGATAACGCTGGAAGGCATCACTGTGCAGCCATATGTCTGCAATACTTTCGGTCATGACGTTGGGAAAGTTTATGCCAGGCAGCGAGCGTGCAGCGTGGCAGGGGAGGGCGGTGCCGTCCGCGGCCACGGCCAGAAATACCGAGCCCCAGCCGTTCATGCAAGCCTTCGGGCGATCCTCAAAATAGTCTGGTACAACGAACAGGATGCGCAAGCGGTTCCCTAGCTTTCTGCGATAGGCATTGACTGTCTCTTCAGCACGCTGAAGCTGCTCGCGCGTCGGCATCAATTGCGCTCGATTGACCATTCCCCAGCCGTAGTATTGCGTATTTGCGAGTTCTAAATAGTCGACTTCCATGTCGATTGCCATCTCGATTATACGGTCCACGTGATCCAGATTATGTCGATGCAGCACGACATTCAGTACCATGGGATAGTCATGCTGCTGGATCAACCTCGCTACCCGCTGCTTGAGTTCGAAGGTGCGCGTGCTCGACAGAAAATCATTCATTTCGCGGGTGGAATCTTGAAAGGAAAGCTGGATATGATCAAGGCCCAGTTCTTTCATGCGTGCTATTCTTACTTCGGTCAGACCGATGCCGGAGGTGATCAGGTTGGTGTAGTACCCTAGGCGATGCGCTTCGCCTATTAGTTCTTCCAAATCATCGCGCAGCAGCGGCTCTCCGCCGGAAAATCCCAGTTGGGCCGCGCCCAATGTCCGCGCTTGCCGCATAACATCGAACCATTGCGCAGTGGTCAATTCCTTGTCATGTCGCGCGAAGTCCACCGGGTTGTAACAAAAGACGCAATGCAAGGGGCAGCGATAAGTCACTTCTGCAAGCAGCCACAGCGGGTGCCGTGGCGTGACGGGAAGAGTGGCAGCCATGTCACACCACCCAACCGCGCTCGATGGCCACCTGCAGAAAATCCTCCACATCATGCCGCAATCCGCTAGTGGAGAATGCCCGTTCCAGGTCCTGCACGATTTGGCGGATATTGCGATGCCCGTCACAACGCTTGAGCACTTGCGCGGCACTATCGTTTAACTGCACCATCCCTTCGGGATACAGCAACACGTATGCTCCCTGTACCTCCTCCCATTGCAGACGGAAGAGACGGGATAGGCGAGGTTTTTCAGTGGCGATGCTCATTCCGTTTCTCCTCAGGGATAGGCGCGCTCGATCGCATCCATCATGGACCACAGTACATCGAGCTTAAACTCCAATATATGTATTGCTCGCTCCTGCTGAGCACGCGTAAGGAAATGGTCGAGCGTGACTTGCAGACCGTGCTCCACATCGCGTTCAGCCAGGGAGATACGACTACGGAAGTAATGCAAGCCTTCCGGGTCGATCCAAGGATAATGTTGTGGCCAGTTCGCAAGCCGCTGCTGATGAATTTTCGGCGCGAACATCTCGGTCAGCGAAGAACAGATTGCTTCCTGCCACGGTGCATGCCGCGCGAAGTTGACATAAGCATCCACTGCAAAGCGCACTCCAGGAACTACATGTCTTTGCGACCACAAGTCCGTGCGTGAAATACCGACCGCTTCGCCCAGGCGTGACCAGGCTTCGATACCGCCGGGATTGCCTTCCCAGCCGTCATGGTCAAGTATGCGGAGTACCCATTTCCGTCGCGTATCCCGGTCTGGACAGTTTGTGAGGATGGCACTGTCTTTGTTGGGAATGTTAAGTTGGTAATAGAATCGGTTGGCAACCCAGCCGCGAATTTGGTCGGGTGTTAGTAGGCCGCTGTTCATCTTCACATTGAAAGCATGATGAATGTGATAGCGCTCGCCCTTGGCACGCAAATGCATTTCAAATTCTTCACGCGACCACGGTGCGACCTCAGCAATAAATTGTCCGGGGGTGGTGGTCATAAGGCGATCTCCATACCGTCGTACGCAACTTCGATGCCATCGCGCGCAAGCGTTGCTCGCTCTTGCGAATCCTCGTCAAGGATCGGGTTGGTATTGTTAATGTGGATGAGTATTTTCCGACGGTCGCCTAGACTGTCGAGTAGTTCTATCATGCCGCCAGGTCCGGATTGCGGGAGGTGACCCATATCGAGGGCCCTTTTTTTGGACAGGCCCAGTCGAATCATTTCGTCGTCACGCCAGAAGGTACCGTCGACCAGTACGGAATCCGCTGCCCGCATTGCGGACTCCACATGAGCTTCTATTTGGCCGAGTCCTGGCGCATAAAAAGCCGATTTTCCGGTACGTGCGTTCCTGATTATCAGACCGATATTATCACCCGGCGAAGGTGACATTCGATGCGGAGAATAAGGGGGCGCCTTACTACTCAAAGGGACTGGAATGAAGTCGATTCCTTCAAGTTGCGGTAATGTGAACGGCTTTCCTTCCCCGGGCGGCATCGTGTCGTTCATCTCAATTGGATGCCACTGAATGTCGCAATAGTGGGACAGTACACGAGTCAGCGACAAGCCCTCGGTCAAATCCTTCCATACCGACGCCGTGCAGTAGATTGATAGATGCTTCCCCTCGCGTAGCATCAGCAATCCCGTCACATGATCAATTTGTGCATCCATCAAGACGACCGCGACGATTCCAGTGTCGCGCGCGTAGCGTCCTGGCTGCAGCGACGGAGATGCGCCGATCTGCGCGAGCAGATCCGGTGAAGCATTGATTAGTAGCCAGTCTACGTCGTTAACCGTGACGGCGATCGATGATTGCGTACGCCTGCGTGCACGAATTCGACCATGCCGTACGCCATCACAATTGCGGCAATTGCAATTCCACTGAGGAAAACCACCTCCAGCCGCTGAACCAAGTACGCGAATTTTCATGGTGATGTCCGGTATGCGAGGCGCACTCTTTTTTTCCGCGAGGCGCCTCGCCAGGCGCTGCGTGAAGCGATCAGCGGTTAGAGATATACATCGTGATTTCGAATCCGAAACGCAGGTCGGTAAACTCGGGCTTTGACCATTGCATAGTGATCTCCTTGAATAAAAATAGGTGGTATGGTTTTTGATCGATTATCTGTTTCAAACTTCTAGACGTGAAACAGTCATGCAATCGAATCTCCTTAACGCAACATCTATGCCCAAGCAAGCAAGTTTCCCATTTGATGATGGCTTTCTTAGCGTCGGACATGGCCACCGTCTTTACGTTGCCCAGCATGGACGGGAAAATGCACCTGCCGTAGTCGTGTTACACGGAGGACCGGGTAGCGGATGTCATCCTTCCATGCTGGAGTGGTTCGACCTTGAATGCTGGCGCGTCATATTGGTAGACCAGCGTGGAGCCGGTAGAAGCACCGCAGCTGATCCTTTGTATGGCAATACCACTGCTGAGCTGGTGAACGATCTGGAAATGATACGCAAATCCTTGGGGATTGAGCGCTGGAGCGTCGTCGGCGGTTCCTGGGGCGCCTGCTTGGCCTTGCTGTATGCCGGCCACATGCCGGACGCAGTTTCGAATCTGATCTTGCGCGGAGCTTTTCTAGGCGCTGATGCAGATGTCCACTGGTTTTTTCAGAAATTGAAACCGCTGGTACCTAAGGCATGGGGAGAACTGACCGCCGGTTGGTCCACAATGCAACAATGCGAGGTGTTCCAAACTTTGGCAGCGATGCTCCAAAACGGAACAAGGATGGAGCAGGAGAACGCCGCCTTACGCTGGGGTCGATATGAAGAAGGTGTAATGCACGCAATGTTCGGCACTCTGGCTGGGGGGCGCGAGCCACCGCTGTCGAAGTGGTTATCAAAATACCGGTTGCAGGCACATTACCTGTCGCAGCAATGCTTTACCAACACGACGGCGCTAGCCGGTGCCGCCAAGCGTGCGTCAAACATTCCGACAATCTTGATCCATGGGACTCACGACTGGATTTGCCAGCCGCGCAACGCGGCCATAATTAAGCGTTGGATGCCTCAGGCACGGCTGGAATGGGTGGCACGCGGTACTCACACGGCCTCCGATCCACTAATCCGCAATGCACTGCGGAAGGCGATCAGCTCTTGTGTTGAAATGGCGGCGCTTTCGGATATATAAAAAATGCGACTGCGTTTTACGGTGCAAAACACTTGTTATGCATTTTCACAAAAAGCTTATTCTCTACGTCTTTGATTTTCACTTGCCTAAAGCGTCCATGTCTCTTCATTTGGAAAAATGTTCGGAAAAACGATGTGGCTTTGTTTTTTTAATGGAGCGCTTGAGTGCAACTCCTAGCGATCGCATTCAACCTGGAGTCATCAAATGCCCGCGTTGTAGCGCAAGGTTTGAAGCGAATGTTGAATTTACATATATTACCCGGCCATTGCCTAACGATGTACGCGACTGGCCAGATGAGGGGGCATGGAGGTAAAGAGGCCAGTAAGTATATATGCGCGAATTGAGAGGCGCTGCGAGAAGGGCTTAGTGTCTGTTTGCAAACGTAGCACAGAAGGGGTAAGCGGGTAATTTGATGCGTTAGAATCGCATGGAGGGTAGCCATGTGGACAAAACTCCATACCGCTCAAAAATGGACACAGTCCAGCTAAGAGCGTCTCTGCAAAAGACCTTGACACGACTCATAGAAGGGCGGAAAAGCGAAACGGGTTCTACCGGATGGAAAACGGACATGCTGGCTGTTATATCGAGTATGTTCACATGCGGCGAAAGGCGCTGAGCTCTTCCGTCCAGTCCTGCCCCGCCGCCTTTCTCACTATGTCCAACATCGCACACTCCATGATCATCGTTAGGAAGCTGCAAAAATTTTTCCAACTTTCCATCGAATTGTTGGAACCGAGGTGTCCCGAAAAATCAAGAACTGATCACCTCCGACTTGTCTACCTTAATCACGGGGAAGCAGCAGGAAGTACCCGCCGGATTGCAAATAGGGATCAGTTCACGCCTCCGCAACAATTCCTTCCAACAGGCGCGGATAAAGCGCCATCAATTCGTCATGCAGCGCCTGCACGCTAGCGCCACCCATTTCGCGTGGCCTTGCCACCTTCACATGAAAATCCAGAATCACCCGTGAAGGACGTGAAGAAAGGAACAGGACGCGGTCAGCCAGGGACAGCGCTTCGTTCAGGTTGTGCGTGACAAACAGCACGGTTGGCCTGGTCCGCAGCCAGAGATCCTGCAGCAGCGCACGAAGATGGTCGGCCGTCGGCCTGTCGAGGGATTCGAACGGTTCATCCATCAGCAGCAAACGGGGTTCGATGATGAAGGCACGCAGCAGCGCGACACGGCGCTTCATGCCCCCGGACAACTGATCCGGAAACATGGAGGTACAGCCCTCAAGGCCAACACTGTTCAATAATTGTCTCAGGTGCTCGTCGTCCAGCGGCAGCGTCCCGTTGGCAACATAGGGTCGCACCACCAGTTCGAGATTCTGCCGTACGGTGAGCCAGGGCATCAGGCGCGGCTCCTGGAACATGAAACCTGTCTTTGGTGCGTGCATGGCATCGTCCGCCGTGCCGAAACGGATTGTCCCGTCCAGTTCGCTGTCGAGACCGGCGACGAGGTTGAGCAGGGTGGTCTTGCCTGCCCCCGAAGGGCCGACGATTGCGACGAATTCACCCGGACTCGCGTGAAAGGTCAGCCTCTCGATGGCGCGCGTGCCGTTCCGGTAATCCTTTTGAAGAATGTCAATTGCCAGCGGAGTCATGCGCGCCACCTGTGAAGCCGTGTTTCCAGCGGGCGGAGAAGCAACGCCTCGATGCTGAAGATCACGAGCATGAATGCCAGCGTGTACGCGAGGATGCCGGCGATGTCGAAGAAGTGGAACAGGCTGCCGAGCCGGAAGCCGACGCCGTCGCTGCGGCCAATCAGCTCGACCACGAGCACGACCTTCCAGATCAGGGACAGGCCGTTGCGGGCGGCGCCGAACAGGTAGGGGTAGAGTTGCGGCAGGTAGATCTGGAAGAGGGTGTCGCGGCGCGACAGCCGGTAGATACGTGCAACTTCCAGTAGTTTGGTGTCGACCGCGCGTGCGCCTTCGCGGATGCTGACGGCAACGGAGGGCAGCTTGTTGAGCGTGACGGCAAGGACGGCGGCCGTCTCGGTCAGTCCGAACCAGATGTAGCACAGGATGATCACCACCAGCGCCGGGGTGTTGAGACCGAGGATGACCAGGCTGTCGAGCGGCCGGTCCCAGCGAGGGGAGCGGCCCATCAATATGCCGAGCGCCACTCCGGTGACCATCGCGAGCCCGAAGCTAACGGCAACGCGCCCGAGAGTCTTACCGAGATGGAGCAGCAGTTCACCATCGACGATTTCCCGCTGCAGCGTCAGCAGTACCGAGCCCGGCGACGGCAGGCTCTTGCTGTCGAGCGTGATCGACAAGGTTTGCCATATGCATGCCAGGAGCAGCAGGGGCGCGAGTCTCGGCCAGGCCAAGGCGAACGAAATGCGATGTGCGCTCAACCGGCGGAGCATGGCGGCAGCCGGAAGCCTGGCCAGAAAGTTCCGGTCGGCAGTTCCGATGACCTGCCGACTAGTTGGGTCCCGCCGGTCTCGGCCAGGATGCCGAAAGTCTTGCCAACCGCGGTCATGGTCTCTTGGTCTGAACATGTCGGAATCCCCTTCAGAAAACCGCGGCGCAAGGCGGCGAAGACGGCATCGTTTTCGGCACGCATCTTCGGCCTGATCCGGTTCCATTCCGCGTCGGAGCCGGCCAGGATGGCCTTTGCTTCATAGGAGGCGGCGAGAAATCCTTTCACCGCATCGGCGTTGCGCAATGCCCACTCCTCGTGGAATACCCATCCGATCAAGGGAATCGGTTTGTCGATGCCCAGGCCTTTCAGGATCTCGGGCATGTCGATCAGCGTCGTCATGCCGCTGGCTTCCAGCCGCGCGGCGTAGTGCCAGTAGTTGAGCGCGGCATCGATCTGGTTGCGCAGTGCGAGTTCGGTCAGCAGGGGAGGCGCGGCATACGTCGGCTTAACGTGGCGCGGCAGGTCAAGGTCCAGCTTGCGCTGCGCATAGGCGCGCAACAGCAGCAATGTCTTGTCGTTCGGGCCGCCGGCAATGCCCACTTTCTTGTCCTTCAAGTCGGACAGCGACTTGATGCCGCTGTGCCGGTCCGTCATCAGCGAGCCGACCGCATTGGAATATGGGGCGAAGGTGTAAGCGTTCGACTCGGCCCGCTGACGCGATACCCAGATCCAGTCGGCCACGATGACGTCAACCGCGCCGCCCTGCAGCGCCACCGTCGGCGCATCCGCTGATGCCAGCGGAACGATCTTCAACTCGACGCCGCGCTTCTTCGCCAGGCCGTGTACCTGCATGACATCCAGTTCCCAGTTGACCGTGCCGAACCCCAGCACGCCGACCCGGACGACGGCCGGCTTGGGGTTGGCGTGCGCAATCGCGGTCAGCGACAGCGTCACCAGGGCAATCAGGAAGTGGTGCAAATATCGATGATGCATGAATGCGTTTCCCAAACGTTGGATGAAGTCGAAGCCATCGCTTCTGGACGGAGTGGATAGCAATTGCCGTACCTGTACGCTTTCTGCCGCCGCTGGCGTCCCGGTAGCGCAAATCTGGAGGTATTCTGGAGGTACAGGTGTGTCAGAACGACACACCTGTACCGTTGGAGCGCAACATCTGTGCCAAAAAGGGATGGGTATTTGGCTGCCCCCTCTGCAAAGGTGCGGATTCTGCCAGGGAAAAAAACGTCTTCTCCATGCATTTCCAGTGACTGTTCAAGCAGCTTCTGACAGCTCTTCCCTACTTGCAGGGGAAGATTGGGATAGGGGTAGTGCGCTCGAGACATAACTTAAAATGCTTCAAATCTTCCATCCCCGCCCGAGTTCTCTCCCTTACAGGAGGACGGAGCCGTCCAGTTGTCGCTCTAAAGAATTTGGAACGAATGAAAGATTAAAGTACGTCTCTATTCTGCACTCGATTTGTCACGTGCGCGGCACAGTGGTATGAAACCTGCTAGACGTAGCGCCAGGAGACACTCCGGGACAACGGCCATGCCGCTACCACTGACAATCAACGCACTCAGCAAATCCTATGGCGCGCGCAAGGCGGTCGCGGGCATCAGCCTGACTGTCGGCGAGGGAGAATTCATCACCTTGCTTGGTCCGAATGGTGCCGGCAAGACGACGCTGTTCCAGATGCTGTCCGGCCTGTTCAGCGCCGATGGGGGCAGGGCGCAGGTTGTCGGGCATGACCTTGCGACAGAGCCGCTTGCCGCACTGTCGCATCTGGGAATCGTGTTTCAGCAGCCCGCGCTGGATCTCGACCTGACGGTCGCTGCCAACCTGCAGTTCCATTCGGACCTGCACGGTATTCCGCGCGGGGAAGCCCGCCGCCGTATCGCGCACTGGCTGCAGCGCTTCGGTTTGAGCGACCGCGCGCAAGACAAGGCGCGTGACCTCTCCGGCGGCAACCGCCGCAAGGTGGAGTTGACACGTGCGTTGCTCACATGTCCGAAACTGCTCCTGATGGACGAAGCCACCGTCGGTATCGACCCGGCGTCGCGAGCGCAGATCCTTGCCGACGTCAAGTCCTTGTGCGCCGAAGGCATCGGCGTACTGTGGGCAACGCATCTGATCGACGAGGCGCAAGCAGCCGATCGCATCGTGGTCATGGCAAAGGGCACGGTCAAATTCAATGGACGGGCGCAGGAACTGCTGGCATTGAACGGGCATGCTGGACTGACGGAAGCTTTTTTGCACCTGACGCAGGGCGCCCCGGAGATAGGTGCCGAAGCCGGGGCAGCGTAAAGGCGGCGCCGTAACGTATTTATCCAATAATTAAGAAAGGGAGACCTGACAATGAACAAACCGCTTCGCACCGCTATCCTCTTTGCCGTTCCGTTGCTTGCATGTGCAATGGCCGCGAGCGCCAAGGAGCCCGGCAATGTTTTCATCTCCAGCGAGAAGGACCACACTGTCACCGTGCTGGATGCAAAGTCGCAGCAGCAGGTCGGGGTGATTAAGACGTGCAAGCGGCCGCGCGACATGCGTCTGACCGGGGACAAGGGAAAATTGCTGGTCTTGTGCGGTGACGACGGCAGCGTCGCCATCATCGATGTCGCGGCAAAGAAGGTCGTCGACAAGATCAAACTGCAGGAGGGCGCGGAGATGTTCGACCTTTCGCCCGATGGCAAGACGCTCTATTTCTCTAATGAAGATGATGCCCTTCTGGTGGCGGTCGACCTGGCGAGCAAGAAAGTGTCGAAGGAGATCAAGGTCGGCGAGGAACCTGAAGGTGTGCTGATTTCCAGAGACGGGAAGATCATCTATGTCACGTCGGAAGTCGCCAGCCTGGTCCACGTGATCGATACGGCGAGCGGAAAGGTGATCAAGAATATCCAAGTCGACAAGCGCCCGCGCCGCTTTGCGCTGACGCCCGACGGCAAGGAGTTGTGGGTGACCAATGAACTCGGTGCATCGGTCAGCATCATTCGTACGACTGACCATACCGTTGCCCATACCGTCCGTTTCGAACCCAAGGGTTTCCGCGCTGACGACATCACTCCGGTCGGCGTCACCATGAGCCGCGACGGCAAGACCGCTTTCGTTGCCCTGGGCAAGGCCAATCATGTGGCCGTGGTAGATGTAGGGACTCGGGCCGTGCGCAACCTGGTCCTGGTTGGCAAACGTGCGTGGGGATTGGGCCTGTCGCGCGATGAAGCGACGCTGTATGTCGCCAATGGACTGTCGGACGATGTGTCGGTTGTTGATATCGCCAAGGGGCGCGCAGTGAAATCCGTCAAGGCAGGCCGGGTGCCGCACAGCGTGGTGGTCGATGACTGAAGCATTCCGCACCCTGCGGCTCGCCGTCAGCCTTACGCTCCTGGGACTCGCCTGCACCGTACAGGCGCGCGACCTGAAGATCGGCATCGTGTTCGATCCGGCTGACCCGCGGTATGAAAGCAAGCGGCTGGACAAGCTTTATCCCGGCCAGGCGATGGGCCGGCCGAAGGCTGGCGCGGAGCTCGCGATTGCGGAATCCGCCTTCCAGCTTGAACAGGCCAATCTCCGTGTCATGCTGGAAGAGGTGCCAGCGGCCAGTGCCAGGGATGCCCGTGCGCAGATCGAGGCGCTTGCGAAGAAAGGCGTCCGACATTTCCTGGCCGACCTGCCCGGATCATCGCTGACAGAACTGTCGAAGACGGTCGCCGGGCAGGATGTGTTGCTGTTCAACGTCTCGGCTCCGGAGGCGCGGCTGCGGCGCGAGGCATGCGCGGCCAACCTGTTCCATACACTGCCTGATGATGCGATGAGGAGCGACGCCATCGCCCAGTTCCTGACGGTGCGCAAGTGGAACAAGGTGTTGCTCCTGACCAGTACTCTGGCTGACGACCAGCCGGCCATCGGCGCTGCCCGGCAAGCCATCAAGCGCTACGGATTGAAACTGGCTGCGGTCAAGACATTCAAGTTATCCAACGATCCGCGCGAACACGACTTGGGCAATGTCGCATTGCTCACCGCCGGCATTGATGCCGACGTGATCTGGGTCGTCGATCCCGACGGTGAATTTGCGCGCCAGGT
Source organism: Herbaspirillum sp. GCM10030257 (assembly GCF_042666555.1). NCBI lineage: Bacteria > Pseudomonadati > Pseudomonadota > Betaproteobacteria > Burkholderiales > Oxalobacteraceae > Herbaspirillum > Herbaspirillum sp. GCM10030257. Next base: position 47,040 of record NZ_JBHTDH010000018.1, on the reverse strand, counting down.
TCCCTACGCCTCGGTCGCGCCGCGTCCGGTGGTCGGCAGCGCGGGGCTGGTGCCGGAAGCATGGCACGCTTCATGGGAACGTCACGGCGCGCCGCAGCTGAATCGACGCTTCCGAAAGGCGTCGGGCCGCTGGATGTCCACGCCCGACTGGGCAGCCTGGATGGCGACCAAGGCAATCGTCGATGTCGCGTTGCGCTCACCCGACAGCCGGGAGCACCAGCGCATGCTGCGCGGCGCGGACTTGGTGCTGGATGGATTCAAGGGCGCCCGCCTGTCCTTCCGCCCCTGGGACCAGCAATTGCGCCAGCCGATATTCCTCGCCCATGGCGGTATTGGCGGCGGTATCGCCGGCGTCGCGCCGTTCGACGGTTTTCTGCATGCGAAGAACAATCTCGACACGCTCGGGGCGGATGAGCGGGAATCGGCGTGCAGTGCGATGGGCGCTTCGTCCACAGAGAGCGGAAAGCAATGAAAGCCGGCCACGCCATCCTTGCGTTGCGTGCCATCTGCGGGCGTGAGGTGCACAAGTTCCTCAGGCAGCCGGGACGCCTGCTCTCGTCGCTCGTCAGGCCGGCCTTGTGGCTGGTGGTATTTGCGGCAGGATTCCAGAACGTATTCGGCGTGGCCATCGTCCCGCCGTATGAAACCTATATCGAGTACCGTGTGTACATGGTGCCAGGTCTCGTGATGATGATTTGCCTGTTCAATGGCATGCAGTCATCGTTGGCCATGGTCTACGACCGCGAAATGGGCGTGATGCGGCTGCTGCTGACGGCGCCCTTGCCCCGCGCCTGGCTGCTGATGTGCAAGCTGATGGCTGGTGCTTTGCTGTCGATGCTGCAGGCGGTGGCCTTCTTCGCCATGGTGCTGCTGTTCGGCGTCGATCTGACGCTGACGCAGCTGCTCATTGGCCTGCCGGTCACCTTGCTCGGCGCGGTCATGCTTGCCGCGTTGGGGCTGGCGCTCTCCGTGCATGTAAAGCAGCTGGAAAATTTTGCCGGCACGATGAATTTCGTCATCTTCCCGATGTTCTTCCTGTCTTCCGCGTTGTATCCGTTGTGGAAGGTCCGGGAATCCGGAGCCGAGTGGATCTACACCGTGGCCCAACTCAATCCCTTCACGCATGCGGTCGAGCTGCTGCGCTTTGCGCTGTACGGGCAGCTGGAGAAGACGTCGCTGCTCGTCGTTGGCATCACGACGGTCGTTATGTTCTGCCTGGCTGTGGCCGGCTATAATCCGCAGCGTGGATTAATCCGGGCTGCCAGAAGCCCGACTTAAAGGTGTTTCTGGATTTTCAACTTGCTAATAGACTTCCGGGCCTTCCGTCTGCGCCGGAAAGCCCGAGGATTTCACCGTCGTTTGCATTCAAATCCGTAAGGTGGCGCTTATAGAGATGGACAGTATTCGCAGCGGACGCAATTGCTCCGTCGGCCTGAGCGGTTCATGATTTGAGTAGCGCCGTGGAGGAACCACTCTATTCCTCGGGCTGTTGAAGAATGGAGTGGAGGCTGTCCCAGCATTTCCCTTGCGACTCCTTGTGCAACACATGCTGTATTCGGCCAGCTTGTGTTGGTGATCGTGGCTTTCGTACTGGGCGGTCGGAATGATGCCGAGCACTTGACACCAGTTTGCAGCTAAACCACGCCATGGCCAGAGCGTCGATGACGATATCGGTCATGGTGCGTGGCTAGATCGACCAGCCGACCCCTTCTCGGTTAATTAAGTCCAGTACAACAGCCAAGTATGGGTAACCTTCATCGGTCCACACGTATGTGATGTTCGCACTGGGGCCTGATTCAGTGCTCTCGGTGCAAAGTGGCGGTCCAGCATGTTGGTAGCCCCGCAACTTGCGCATGGAGTCGGTTATCGTACGATATTGGAACTTGTGGCGAGTCCGGATATCCTGTTTGCGCATGAGCCTCGCTACACGGTTTTTACTGGCCGGGAACCCGCGTGCCCGTATCTCTGCCGTCATGCGCCACGAGCCGTATGCGCTCATGACTTCGGCATGGATGGTCCGGATTAATGCCAGCAACTATTAGTCGCTTAGGCGTTCGCGTTCGGGTATGCCACCGCGCTTTCATGTCCGATACCCATTCACGCTAACCGTTAAGACCATTGCACCAGACGAAGTGGCCGAGACTGAACTTGCGTACCGCCAGCAAGATTCTCAAGCCGTCGTAGATCAGCACCCTCATTCGTGTGCCGCTCCTGTTGACGAACAGAAAGGCATGGTGCATGCGGGCGGCTCTGAACACTTTGACCACACGGGCTAGCTATTTCTCTGTGCTTGCCCGCATGTCCAGTGGTTCAGTGGCCAACCATCCGGCGTTGGTGCTACAAGTTTGCTGCGCACGTCATGTGGCGGGTCAAACAGCGGCAGCCATCTCCCGGCTCGTCCTGACATCTGGATGAAGCCTTCGTCACCATCGGCAATAAACCCTATTCGCTGTGGCGCGCCGTCAACCATCATACCGCGCATTTCCATTTTCCGGGATGTCAAATAGATTCAATTCTTTCTCCCGTAAAAATGTGACCCTATCTCTGGCTATTCTCGCATCCACGATCGAACGACGTAGAACAATTAGGAGACAGGCATGTCATTCAAATTCTCAAAACTGTATCATGCAGTAGCAATTGCACTTTCACTCGGTTTGCAAGGATGCGGAGGAAGTGGCGATGGTGCGTCGCCTTCCGTTCGCGTAAACCCTTCAAGCCTTGTCATGCGCACAGACGATGTCAACGCCGAGGCCGCGACGCGTTTTGATGCGGCGACTACATCGGCAGACGGCACTCCCATCGCCTTTACGGTATATGCTCCCAGTATTGCTAAAGGCAATTCAGCGCCGTTAGTTATCACTGGGCCGGGCTGGGGAAATGAGCGCATTAAAAACCTGGATACCGCTGCTGAGGACACCCTTGAGCTCGTGCAACAGGGCGCCAAGCTCGCCTTGGCTGAAGGTCCTCAGGGTGGGGCACAACCGACTCAAGGCTGGTATGTCATCGCATTTGACCAGCGCGGGTTTGGTCAATCCGGCGGAGTAGCCAATATTCAAGATCCGGCAATCGAAGGCAAAGACATTCAAGCCATTATTGACTGGGCTGAAAAAAACCTCACTCGCCTTTCCTATCGCAAAACTGCAGATGGCAGATTGGATCCCGTCGTCGGGACGCTGGGTGGAAGTTACGGCGGCGGTTTCCAAACAATTGGCGCAGGCGTGGACAAGCGTATTGATGCAATGGTTCCTGCAGTAACTTGGTATAACCTGTCAACAACCCTTTTCGACAAGCCGAAGAGCCTTTGGGGGGCGTTGCTGTTTACCGATAAGGCATCGCCCTTTGTACAACAAGCGCTAGGCGAAGCATTATCAGTCGGTAAGGTCAATGATGCCGCACTAACGGAGCTGTACCAGCATTCTCCGGCTTCCTATTGTGAAGGCAAATCGACCAGGATGACCCGGCCCAATATCCCGAGTTTTGTCATTCAAGGCGCCGGCGATACGTTGTTCAACCTCACCGAGGGTATTAACAACTTCGAGTGCCTTCGCAAAGCTAATCCTAACTCAAAATTCTTGGGTATCCGGGCATGGCATACCTACGATGCACTCATTCCTACGGCTCCTAAAACAGTACAGGAGAATAGGATTTCGTGTGGTAATAACTCTCTTTCTGTTGCAAGACTGCAGTTCTCGTTCCTTGCACAAAACCTTGTGGATTCACGTCTGGACGCTACTAATTCGAACCGGTACCTAACTCTGCCTGACATTCGTGTGGTGCTGGACGATGGCAAAGCGTTACGCACCACGGGCGAAAGCGTTGAAAGTGGATGTTACGAAGTTGCATCTGCTACAGCGCAAGCGAACGGACAAATATTTAAACGCGGAGGAAGCAATTTCGCTGCGCAGGTTGGTGGTGTGACAGCCGGTCTGCCTGCGTCACTAAGCTCTCTGATTGACAAAGCGCCATTGGAATTGCTTACTTCGCCTGCTACCGTTTCGCTGTTTGCCCCAGACGCCGGCAAGTTAGCTACCCTTGTATCCGCCAGCTCCTCGAAGCGGACAATTGTAGGTATTCCAAAAGTATCCATGAAGGTGGCTGCGGCGTCTCCGACAGATGCAGGTGCCAACGCGCCGATCGTTTTTGTTGGCTTGGTGCGTGTTCGTGCCGATGGCTCGCGTGAAGTTCTGCACGATCAGGTTACACCGGTAGAAGGTTTCGGTGACAAGTCCTTCGACCTACCTGGAATGAGTACATCTCTCCTGCCCGGTGAAAGCATCGCCGCGATAGTGTATGGTTTCCATCCTCGTTACTACAAGGTGTACAGCCGTACGCCAGTCAATGTCAATGTCACGGACCTGACAATCAGCATGCCGTTCATAGAGTAAAGCGTTGCTTGGGCGAGGTTCGCCTTTGTGTGAACCTCGATCTATAGATGTGTCTTTATGGGCGCCTTCTTGCCTAAGTTCCTCTTGCCTGTTGCGACAGATCCCATTAAGGGCAGGAACCAGACCGCCTGACTTACACTGGCAAATACCTTTCATTACTACACGGCGATAATTTCGACTGTCAGTGGGTATAGCACTTACAACAAAGGCGGCAGAAAGCATGCGCCCTCTACATAGATATCCTTGCAGGCGGTGTGGTACTTACTGCACGGCAAAATTGGGCGTATATGATCATTGATCATGGTAGACGAGTAACACATCGGCGCTGGTGTTAAGTAATTAGGCGGATGTCTGCAGACACGTTTAACAATACAACTCTTTCGCTAGGAAACAATATATGTCGCAATATCCAAAGAGCCCATTAATGGGCCAGATGATGAGCCAGCCCTTGCTCATCTCCAGCATCATTAAGCATGCAGACCGTTACTACGGCAGTAATGAAATCGTTTCGCGTCGGGTGGAAGGCGATATCCATCGCTACACCTATCGTGACTGCCACCGCCGTGCCCGCCAGATGGCTAACGCCTTGGCTGGGCTCGGCGTAAAAATGGGTGACCGGGTTGCCACGCTGGCCTGGAACGGCTACCGTCACCTGGAGCTGTACTATGCGATCTCCGGTTCCGATGCGGTCATGCATACCATCAATCCGCGGCTCCATCCCGAGCAGATCGCCTATATCGCGAACCATGCCGAAGACCAGTACCTGTTCTTCGATATAACCTTCCTGCCGCTAGTCGAAGCGTTCGCTGCCCACTGCAAGACAGTCAAAGGTTTTGTCCTGATGGGCGACAAGGACCGCATGCCGGCGGAAACCAAGATTCCTAACCTGATGTGCTACGAAGAACTGATTGCAAATAGCTCGGATCAGTACGAATGGCCGCAGTTTGACGAAAACTCAGCATCCAGCCTTTGCTATACCTCGGGTACCACCGGCAATCCCAAGGGCGCACTGTATTCGCATCGTTCCACGGTATTGCACTCCTATGCCTCGGCAATGCCAGACGCGCTCAACGTGTCGGCACGGGATGCGGTTTTGCCAGTGGTTCCAATGTTCCATGTGAACGCCTGGGGCCTGCCATACTCCGTACCGCTTACCGGTGCCAAACTGGTGTTCCCAGGACCGGCACTCGACGGCAAATCGGTTTATGAATTGTTCGAGCAGGAGAAAGTTACTTTCTCAGCGGGCGTCCCCACGGTCTGGCTTGGCCTCCTTACCTATGTCGGGCAAAATAACCTGAAGTTTTCCACTTTCAAGCGCACAGTGATCGGCGGCTCTGCATGCCCGCCCGCGATGATGAAAACCTTCCGTCACCAATACGGTGTGGAGGTGGTGCACGCATGGGGTATGACGGAGATGTCGCCGCTTGGTACGGCTGGTACGCTGCAAAGCCATCACATGAATTTGCCGGAAGAGCAGAAGCAGGCTGTTCTTGAAAAGCAGGGCCATGCGATTTATGGCGTGGACATGAAGATCGTTGGCGACGACGGCAACGAGTTGCCATGGGATGGCAAGACCTACGGTAATCTGCTGGTTAAAGGACCCTGGATCATCAGCAGTTATTTTAAGAACGAGGGCGGTGACGTCTTGCAGGACGGTTGGTTCCCGACGGGCGACGTGGCCACCATTGATCCCGATGGTTATATGCAGATTACCGATCGCAGCAAGGACGTGATTAAGTCCGGCGGCGAATGGATCGGTACAATCGATCTTGAAAATATCGCGATGGCGCATCCCGCCGTGCAGCAGGCTGCATGTATCGGTGTTTTCCATCCGAAATGGGACGAGCGGCCGCTGCTCGTCGTGGTGAAGAAGCCAGGAGCCGACGTCACCAAGGAAGAACTGATCAAGTTCTATGACGGCAAGATTGCAAAATGGTGGACGCCCGACGATGTGACATTCGTTGATGCATTGCCAATCGGTGCCACCGGCAAGGTACTGAAAAACCGGATTCGTGAACAGTTCAAGGAGTACAAGCTACAAACCGGTTAAATGGTGCTGTGCCGCCGGCAGGGGCGCAGATGGCGTTGATGTCCGAGCATAAGATCGCGATATACCAATGTCTTGCAAGGTCGGATGCCACCAAGATCATGGTGGCACGTTGCATTGCCGATCATCTCCTGATGTAGGCGCTAGGCCTGTGCATTCCAATCGTCGAAGGTAATGCCGGAGTATTAGGAATAGCGGAAGGTCCGTTTCGATCTCTTCGAGCTTACGGAGCGACTTTAAATGGGTAGTCATCAGACTGTCTATTTTTAAGTGTTCATACCAGTACCTCGTCCGGACGAAATGGCATCTGCATGGCCGGAATGTCGGCCGGGCGTCTTCTAACAGCCGGCATTCATATGTTTCAACACATCGAGATATTGGATAAATATCAATCAATGCACAAAGGAGCAAATAGATTCAATAACCTGGCGAGCGATGACGTAATGCTACAAGTTCGAAAATCGAGAATTTTGGAGCGAGACCCATGAAAGATTGCATTGGAAAGTTTGCCGTAGTCGCATTTCTCTCATGTGCCATTGCCGCGTGCAATGGCGGCTTAGAAGCAGCCAGCGGGCCGGAGGCAACCAAAATTGCGCCGATCAGCATGGTTTCACTTCCTATAGATACGGATCTTGATCAAAGCACCTTAGCTTTGATCAATGATCTATCGCCTCCTCAAACCGCTAATCGCTACGATTCGACGACGGTGTCTTTAGACGGAACTGTCATCTCGTTCACTGTGTATGCACCAAACATTGCAGTAGGAAATTCCGCGCCGCTATTACTCCATGGCCATGGATGGGGTGATAAGCGTGCCAAAAATCTTGACAGCACGACTTACGAGGCGGCTCCTGACGTCACATTGCAGGGGGCAAAACTTGCTCTTGACAGCGGCATGCAAGGTGGCAAAGGGCCGACACGCGGCTGGTATGTGATTAGTTTCGACCAGCGAGGTTTCGGAGAGTCTGGGGGACTGGCCAATTTGATGGATCCCCAATTGGAAGGACAGGACATCAAAGCGATCATCGACTGGGCGCAATCCCACCTGCCACGCTTGGCTTACCGGAAAAATAGCGCTGGCTTGTCCGATCCGGTCATTGGCGCGGTGGGTGCCTCGTATGGAGGTGGCTTCCAGACAATCGGATCGGGAGTAGATCGTCGGATAGATGCCATCGTGCCGGCAGCTACCTGGCACGATCTTCGATATAGCCTGTTCAATCATCCCAAAAGTGAGTATTTGACCTTGCTTACCGGCCTTGGTCTTAAAGGTGGTCGTGTAGCACCCTTTTATTATCAAGCGGTTGTGGATGCGAGCACAAAGAACCAAGTCAGCAGTGACTTCAGTCGCAGGATGTATTTGCATAGTCCGGTTTCGTATTGTGACGGCAATAGTCCCGACATGCAGGCACCGGGAATCCCGGCATTTGTCACCCAAGCGTCCACGGACATTCTTTTGTAAGCGTCAGGTCTTGGCCGTCTAGACGAGGTAATCCAATCGGTCGATGATGAGCAGCGGGGCACCCATCCGGTTTGTGCCCACAAATGCCATCGTGGACACAATGATCCGACCAGTCAAATCCGACTCAATGCGTACGCATCGTCGCCATTCCGACGAGTTCAAACGCTCGTTGGTTGAGCAATCGTTCCTGCCTGGAGCCTCGGTGGCTCGCATTGCCCGCGACAACGGCATCAACGCCAACCAACTCTTCGGATGGCGAAAGCTTTTCAAAGAAGCCCGAGTCAACACCTCTGTGACGGTATCCAATACCGGAATGCTTGCTGTTGAGATTGCTCCATCGCCGGCCAATGCAACTTCCGTTACTCCGCCAGTTCAGCCTGAGCCTCGACAGGTCGGTGTGCTTTGCCTGAAGTTTGCAAAGGTGCGGATGACCATCAAGGGAACGCCGGATCCCGAGCTACTGCGTACGGTACTAGGGATGTTGACACGATGATGGCTCTGCCGGCGGGCACACGCATCTGGCTTGCCGCAGGAGTGACCGACATGCGATGCGGCTTTAATGGCCTTGCGGCCAAGGTACAGCAAACCCTTGAACTTCAGCCTTTCAGCGGTCACGTCTTCGTCTTCCGCGGTCGCCGTGGCGACATTCTGAAAGTCTTGTGGTGGACCGGTGATGGTTTATGCCTCCTGGCCAAGCGGCTAGAACGGGGGCGTTTCATCTGGCCGCAGGCGCCCAACGGAACGGTGTCACTGACGCAGGCCCAGCTGTCGATGCTGCTAGAAGGGATCGACTGGCGGCAGCCTGCCCGTACCTGGCAACCACAAATGGCGTTGTAAACGTGGCTGATTATCTGTAAACTATAGTCATGACAATTTATCAACCTCGCCTGCCGGATGATCCCGTTGTATTGAAGGCGATGCTGTCTGCCACCATGGAGGAACTGGCACAGCGAGACGATGAATTGGCCGCACAAACCGCTATCGCAGGGACTCTACGGAGCCAGATCGCCGATCGGGATACCGAGATTGAGACACTGAAACTGCTCATTGCCAAGCTACGACGGATGCATTTCGGTCCCAAGTCAGAGAAGGTAGCGTATCAGATCGACCAGCTCGAACTGAAATTGGAAGATCTACAGGCCGACGCCGGCGACCATTCATTAGTCGACACCAAGGCACCGGGCCGCAACACCGGTAAGCCGTCGCGTAAGCCAATACCCGCGCACGTGCCTCGCGAGGAATGCACTTACCAGCCCGACATATCCGCTTGCCCAGCCTGCGGAGCCGGTATGCGCTACCTCGGCGAGGACGTCTCGGAGCAGCTTGAGTACGTTCCAGCCAGTTTCAAGGTGATTCGGCATATCCGGCCGAAATACACTTGCCGCTGCTGCGATCAGATCGTGCAGGAACCGGCGCCCGGCCGTCCCATTGCGCGTGGACTAGCTGGTCCAGGTCTCCTTGCCCACGTCCTCGTTAGCAAATTTGCGGACCATTTGCCGCTCTACCGCCAATCAGTGATCTATGCCCGCCAGGGCGTTGAGCTTGATCGTGCTACCTTGGCCGACTGGGTTGGTGCGTCCAGCGCCCTGCTTCGTCCGCTCGTCGACGCCATACGCCACCATGTGTTGGCCGCTGACAAGTTGCATGCCGACGATACGCCGGTACCGGTGCTGGCACCCGGATGCGGCAAGACAAAGACGGGGCGCTTGTGGACCTATGTCCGTGACGACCGACCGAGCGGCTCCTCCATTGCTCCTGCTGTCTGGTTTGCCTATACCCCTGACCGCAAGGGAATGCATCCACAATCGCACCTGGCCAATTACCGAGGTGTGCTGCAAGCCGACGCCTATGCCGGCTTCTCGCGGCTCTATGACACCGGCAACATCGTCGAAGCGGCGTGTTGGGCCCACGCCCGTCGAAAGCTGCATGATTTACATGTCGCCCGACCGTCTGGTTTCACTACAGAAGCGTTGCGTCGCATAGCGGAACTGTATGCGATCGAAGCCCATATCCGCGGCAGCCCCCCTGATGAGCGCAAACGGATTCGCCAACTTGAGGCAAGGCCGCTGCTCGACGGACTGCACGTTCTGCTGTGCACGACCTTTGCCACACTGTCGCGCAAGTCGGATATGGCGCTGGCCATTCTGTATTCATTGAACCTGTGGCCGGCGCTGACACGATATTGCGCTGATGGGCGAATTGAGATCGATAATTCTGCCGCCGAACGTGCATTGCGCGGTGTCGCGATTGGGCGTCGCAACTATCTCTTTGCCGGTGCTGATTCGGGCGGCGAACGTGCAGCGGCAATCTATTCACTTATCGGGACGGCAAAGCTTAATGGAGTCGATCCAGAAGCCTGGCTGCGCCATGTCCTGACGCACATCGCCGACCACCCCATCAACCGCGTCGACGAATTTCTACCGTGGCATTTTGCTAAGCCTGAAGACTCGCCTGGTCCATCGGTGATGTGACCCCTCGGCCGCCCTTGTTTAGTACGTGCAGGTAAATCATTGTGGTTGAGACATCCGCGTGTCCGAGCAGCTCTTGTACAGTCCGGATGTCATAACCTGACTCCAGCAACTGCGTGGCAAACGAGTGCCTAAATGAATGCGTCGTTGCTGGCTTGGTTAGTTTGGCGGCTGCGACTGCGCGCTTGATGGCACGCTGAACCGTTTGTTGATAGATATGATGCCGGCGCACGATACCGGAACGGGGATCGGTGGACTCATGATCAGACGGGAAGACCCAGAACCAACCCAGTTGCTCCCCTGCTTTCGGATACTTGCGCTCCAATGCATGAGGCAGCATGACACCCGGCCGAAGGGCAGTGCGATCCTCATTCCATAACAATCGGGACTGCTCGATGTGCTCGCGCAAAGGGGAAACCAGTGACAACGGCAGCATCGTCACGCGGTCCTTGCCACCTTTGCCCTCTCGAATGGTGATCTCCCGGCGCTGGAAATCCACATCCTTGATGCGCAGACCCGCACACTCGGATAACCGCATCCCAGTGCCATATAGCATTTGTGCAAATAACTTATGTACGCCTGTCATCTGCTCAAATACAAGATTGACTTCTTGAGGCGTCAGAACAACTGGTCGTTTCGGTGGGCGCTTCGGGCGATGGATACCTTCGATCCAGGGCAGATCAATCTCCAGCACCGATTTATAGAGAAACAACAAGGCACACAGGGCTTGTGTATGAGTGGACCCGGAAATATGACGTTCGTTGACGAGGAACGACATAAAAGCCTGAATTTCAGGTCCTCCCATCTCCTTGGGATGGCGAAGTCCATGGAATCGAATGTACCATCGAGCCCAATAGACGTAGGCGCGCTCGGTCCGCAAGCTGTAATGTTTCTCGCGGATACGAATGCGCATTTGATCAAGCAATTTGGGAGGACGGTCGGGTATGGTTTCGGATGCGCATTGTTTCACGGGAAATTATCACTGTATGAATATACAGTATACTGCCGAGGCTAGTCCTGGCGCGGTTTGCGGCGCATCAAGCCAAAGTGCTTATCAGCCTATGTCCGTGCTTACCGGCAGAACACGCCTTCTAAGTACCAGTTAGAGCGCAGAGCATGATCAAAGAGATCACCGTCGAACCCTTGGTCGATCATCCCTCGGCCGTTGAAACCATAGCCGGCTGGTTTGAGGCCGAATGGCCTGCGTACTATGGCCCGGGCGGTCCTGGCTCAGCACTTCGCGATGTACGTGCCTACGCTAACCAAGGCGGCCTTCCGGTTGGAGTTGTTGCTTTGCGGTCCGGCAGCGTTTGCGGCATTGCTGCGCTCAAAGCACAGTCCATCTCAAGCTATGCAGACGTGTCGCCGTGGGCGGCCGCGGGATTCGTTCATCCCTCACTGCGGGGGCATGGAATCGGTTCATTGCTCCTGGGTGCGCTCGAAGAGCAGGCTTGCAAACTCGGCTTCGGCCGCATATGGTGTGGCACAAGTACCGCGCAGAGTCTGCTGCAACGTTGTGGGTGGCAGCTTAGGGAGACCGTCATTCACGAGGGCGAGAATCTTGGTATTTTCAGCAAAATGCTCTAACCCTTCCATCGAGCGGACAGCTTCCGGCCTGCGGCCTCTAGCTGCCGCGCATGTTTAACGTTAGACATATGGCTAACCCAGGGAATAAAACAGGACATTTGAACATAGCCTCAAGTGAGACATCTGAAAATGGCTTGAACAAGAGGTGGAAACACAAGGTTTGCTGGGACTGTTATCACTGATGAATCGTAAGTCTTTGATTCTAAAACAGACATGAAAAGTAATTCTCAGACACGTACAAAGTGCTTCTCATGAATAATAGGTATGTTTGTGTATCCGCACTGAGCGCAAAGCAGTCAAAATGCGTACCAACCTACTCCCGCCGATCGCTGCCTGGCTTAGGCTAAACACCATTCAAATGTAACTGCATTCGAGACAAGAGTACTCGGCTCCCGCGCTATCAACCGCGAAACCAATCGCAAATGGAATTGGCGGGATCACTGCACGCGAAAAAACAGTACACTTAGCTAGTCGACATATTGGAAGGTCTTGCGGCAAACCCGATGGCAGAAACGCTGGTTCGATGCCAAGCAAGCAGAACGACCATGATAGCGCTCGGTCGACCGCCCTCTTACCGTGCTAAGGTAATTTAACGGAGAAATGATGATTCAAAATTTCACAAAAGATCAGTTCGGCGTCCGCTTGAACGAAGTCGTCTCTCCTTCCCATCCTGTACGCAGCATTGAACTTCTCGAGGGACGTGAGCGCGAAATTGAAAACATCAGCCGGTCGCTTTACGCCCCGGGCCGGCATATTTTCATTTATGGCGATCGAGGCGTAGGAAAGAGCTCTTTGGCGGCAACGGCGGCGTATCAATATCAAAGCCCTGAAGCCGCGCCTATCTTTGTTTCAGGATCTATGACTGATACTTTCGTGACGATAATTACCAATATCGTTCAGCAGGCACTCGGTCGATCCAAAACAGAATCAGTCAAACGAACAAACTCCATCGGCTTTGAATGGAAGGTCAAGGCAAATAAAGGAAGTGAAATTACTAGCCTTGATATAAGCAGCCAGATTCGTTCTGTCGGGGATGCAGCCGAATTATTAAAAGAAATCCAAGATCAGCATTCCAAGCTCCCCATTGTCGTTTTAGACGAATTTGACACGATTGTTGATCCTGCCGAGCGTGCAAAATTTGCTGCCCTTCTGAAGCAACTTGGGGATCAAGAAATTAATTTAAAGTTTATTTTTACTGGAATTGGAACCACGCTTGACGAGTTACTTGGAGCCCACCATTCAGCATTCCGCCAACTTGACACGGTTCACTTGAATCGCCTCGATTGGAATTCCCGACGTGCCATTGTTGATCGAGCAGCTTCTCGGTTTGGACTTTCAGTTGACAATAACGTCAATTGGCGAATTGCGGCAGTAAGCGATGGTTTCCCTTATTACATTCATCTCCTAATGGAGAAGATGCTTTGGGAGGCATTCTCGGATCAGGACGAGATTGCAATCCTTGGATGGGAACACTTCCATCTCGGTTTGCGGGTTGCAATTGAAAGTATTAATGCCGAGCTGAAAAGACCATACGAAATGGCAGTAAGCCATAGGCCTGAGGAGTTTGAAGACATTGTTTGGTCCACTGCGGATGGAGAAGAGTTATTCCGCTCGCTAGACGACTTATATCAAGCGTACAAAGCGGTATTACGAAAGCGTCTTGGACGCCCTGAACTGGACCGAAAAAAATATTCGGATATCATCCGAAGGTTGAAAGGCCAAGCGTTTGGCGAAATCCTTACCCCACTTCCGAATCGCACTGGATGGTACACCTACAAAGAGAAAATGCTTCGAGGGTACGTACGGATGCAAGCAGAAGCAAATGGCATTGAATTGTCCGGAGAACGTGAAGCACCGAAACAAAAAATGCATATTCCTGGAAATGCGAAGACAGGATTTCGGGGCCCGAGTCTTCCTCCAGGTGTGAGAGCTTCGAACGAAATTAGAAAATCTGAGGAAAGCGACTAATTTGAAAGAAGTCGTGCGCCTTCCTAGTTCAGTCTTATTACCTCTTCCTACTCGGCCGACAGCAACTGCTGTCATTGTTGCAATTCGGTCCGAAACTGCTGCACCTCGCTGAACGGCGATGTGCGATCCGTGCCCTACTCTTTTTTAGGCACCCAAAAAATCTAATGATGTGATTGCCGTACGGTGAAGCAAAACTGCCTTGTTTTATGAAGGAAAAGTGTCAATTCCCGTAGCTAAAGAAGCAAATCTGCCAAATATTCGGTACGTTGACTTGATTTAGGGTAATAGTAAAGAAAAGACATTACAGCAGGACAGTGATGTTTTATAGGATTGTCTTGCCATAACGCGGCGTTGTACGACGTTATTATCACTCGTCCAATCGATTCGTAGGCAAGGTGTCGCCAGCAACGGCCCTTTGATAGGACATCGATGCCGGTCGGTTGGCGGCGGGTGGCTGAGCAGATTCTATGGAGACGCCTGGCACGTTTATCGGGCGTCTCCAATATTACGTTACCCGTTTATGGGGATCTGCATGGATGGCATTATTTCTTGCCTATCCCACAGCAGCCGCACCCGCCTGAATCCATCTTGCCCATATCACAGCAGCCACATCCAGACTTGTCCGCGGCATTCTTTGTGGGCATGCACATCGCGCCGTGCTGCGGCGAGGATTGTCCCGGCTTCATGTCATTCGACATACCACCTTTATGCATTCCACAGCAGCTGCAACCCCCGTCGGCCATCATCGTATGATGGTTGGCCATGCCGGCGGCCATGGGTGCCGGACGAGTACCGGAGTTTGCCAATGCTCCTGCACATCCGGACAGCACGAAAGTGGCAAACAATGACGGGACAACTGGAGAAAGAGAAAATGGTTTCATACTAGGATTCCTAGTATCTGTGAGTCCATGACTTGGTATTGCAACGTAAAAGGTCCTCGTAAGCGTTACGGCCAGGTGCCACGCTTACGAAACCATTGGTATTGCGGCGGACTAACTCCCGCCGCAATCAGTCCTGGGGTTACGCGCGGATGGGCCGAGGAGGACGCTCTAGGCCCTCTGGGATATAGGAAAGATAGAACTCATCGGTAAAATCCGATGATTGCATCGCTGGGTCGATCAGCACTATGCGGATATCGGGAAGAACCGCAATCGATGCGAGTGCCAGGCAGCTGCTGCTCATGCCACAGGGAGAGGTGTAAGATACAAGGGGCGATTCCGGATGTGGCTTGATAATGGGGACGCCGGCGTCTGACATGGTCTGCTGCATCATGGAGGCGTCTTGGCAGTCTTCCATGGCGTGCACGACCATGACCGCCTGCGTCATATTCACATAGCAAGCTAAAACGGCTACGGCTGCCTGAGCTTGTACAGGCAACAGCAGTAGTAATAGATAAGCCAGGAAGCGATTGACGGGGCCACGCATGGCGGAATGGTACCAAACTTCTTTGTACGCCTTGCGTTGGAAACAGACCGCAAACCAGCTCGAGACGGAAAACTGACGATCCCCGTCGCCAATGAGAAAGCTGCCTATCTTTTGGCGTGCTGCGCTATTCATTCTGGGTTTTGTCGTCCTTGGCCAGTTGGGACTGGAGTCGGTAATTGGCAAAGGGGTCGGCAGCATCGACATAACGCATTGCCGACTGCACGTCACGCCAGCCTACGTATTCCATCAAGGTTTTCATGTCCCAGCCGTTGGACGATGCCCAAGTGGCGAAGCCGCGGCGCAGCGAATGTCCGCTGTACATTTCAGCCGAGGCGATCCCAGCATTGGTCAGCATGCTTCTTAGCACTGGAATCAGGCTATCGATACATAGCGGTTCCTTGCTTACATGTCCCCAGCGATCAATGGCCCGAAATACCGGTCCTTCGCTTAGCTGTGACGCGCTAACCCAATCCAGATAAGCGTCAACCGGGCACAGACTAGACAATGCTGGCGCCTTGAAGGTGGTCCCTTGGTAGGTGCGGTCGCCCTTGGTCTGCGGGAAGTAGCAAGTCATGCCTTCCCCTGCCACTGCCTGTACATGCTCGATACGCAGCCGAGTCAATTCGTCGCCCCGGAATCCACGCCAGAAACCGAGCAGCAGGAGCGCCTTGTCCCGCCGGTGACGCAGTTCCAGGCGACGGTTGCCTTCCTCCTGCGATTTCGCAATGGCGGCATCGAGCCACTGACTAACCTGATTTAACTGGTCCAACTGTAGAGGTTTGGCGCGCTTTTCCTGAGCCGGGTGCAAGGCTTGAATGCCACGCAAGGCTTTGCGCACGATGGGCGCCTTGGTCGGGTCTGGAAATCCCTGCCCAATATGCCACTGGGCGATCGCTGCCAGTCGGTGACGTAACGTATTAATCGACAGCGTTTCGGCATGGTCCGCCAGATACCGCGCGACGCTGTCTGCGGTAGCCGGCAAAAAACCGCCCCACTCGATCTCGAAATGGCGGATCGCGGACTGGTAGCTTTGGCGGGTGTTGTCCCGGGTAGCCGCTTCAAGATACTGGTCAAGCTTGGTCATTACGTTAAGCGCTGTCGCGGTCGAACCGGGTATTACTTCTGGAAGATGCGACAAAACGGGTTTTTGGCATCATCATAATGGATAACTCCCTATTATTCTAAATCAATATGAGATCATTTTCGCGTCAATTTCTGCGTTAAAATACCACGTAATCAATAATACGTAACACGGTACGATATTCACGGAACATTTCCAGATGGCTAGATCCGGCATTTATAAAACCGACGTCAAGCGCGCACGCGATGTCTTGCTTGCCCAGCGCGTTCGCCCTTCGGTCGACGCCGTGCGTATTGCGCTCGGCAATACCGGCTCCAAAACCACCATTCACAAGTACTTGAAGGAACTTGAGGAAGAAGACGTTGGCCCCAAGGAAATTGGCGCAACCATCAGCGAAGCATTGCAGGATCTGGTGGGACGTCTGGCCGGTCAGCTGCAAGAAGAAGCCAACGTACAGATCAATACAGTGCGCGCCGAACAAGAGGCAATGGAACGCCGCTACGCCGAAAGCTTGGCCGCAGCACGGCAGGAAGCCGACCAGTGGCAAACACGAGCGCAGCGCCTGGAACAAGCCCTGGCCGGCGAACAGTCCGTGCATGCCCAGACCCGTGAGGCCCTGCAGCGGGAAACTGTCCTCCGCCACACCGCCGAACAGCATGCTGCGGACTTGAAGGAGCGGCTTGCGGAAAACGATCTGCATTTGCAGTCTCTCGAAGACAAGCACCGCCATGCGCGCGAGGCGCTCGAACATTACCGGCAATCGACGAAGGAACAGCGAGAGCAGGAGCAGCGACGGCACGAGCATCAAGTTCATCAGCTGCAGGCGGAACTGCGGCTGGCTCAGCAAGCGGTTGTCGTCAAACAAGAGGAAGTGACACGCCTGAATCAGGACGGTGTCCGGCTGGTATCGGACCTCAGCCACGCGCAGAAGGGGCTGTACGATGCACAGACACAGCTAAGGCAATTAGAACAGAAGGTCGAAACCTTACAAGGGGTCGAACAGCGTGCCGCCATGCTGGCCGCGCAGTTACAGGACAGGGATCGGCAAATCAAAGCCATGACAGAGCGCATGACTGCAGTGGCCGCCCAATCGGACGCGCTGGAGACCCGTCACCGGGCGCTGGAACTCGAACTAGTCACTACACAAGCCAAGCTCGACACCCAACGGGTTATTGCAGATGAGTTACGCCAGTATGTAATAAAAGCCACACAAGCCACAGGTCACATGTCAGATATGCAAGGTCCATCCAGCTAATCCTTGCCAAAGATTTATGGGAAATTGGCCTAGACAGGCCATTCCCCGCTCCGTTGCCTATGCTCCAGAATAACGCTAGCAAATCCAACGTAAGCGGCCGCAGATTCCCTTTAACTTGGTAAAAGAGGTACTCAGCTAAAATAGCTGGATGAGAATGAATCGGACAGCAAGAATGTTGACAGCGTGGGTGGCATGCTTTGCCATCCTGCTGGTTGCGCTCGCGCCGTCGGTTTCTCATGCCCTCGCAGCGAAAAGAGTGTCTGCCACGGAGTGGATTGAAATCTGCACGTTGACGGGCGCTAAGCAGGTCAAGCAGATCGCTAGCGAGAATGCCAAGCCGTTTTCTCCGGCCAAGCACGATCAGCACTCGGAGGACTGTCCGTTCTGCCGTATCCAAGGCGATTCCTTTGGCCCTCCCCCGACGGGTGCAGCCGGCATTGTCGCTGCTGAATCGATGCGATCATCCCCCTCCCTCTTCTACGAAGGTCCCCGCTCACTGTTCATGTGGGCGCCGGCGCAATCTCGCGCTCCACCTCTGCGGTCCTGATCTACCTCTGAGTCGCTGCAGTCCTGAAAATAGGCTGCAGCACCGTCATACCGGACTGACCAGCATCCGGTTGCGACCAGTGCCGGCCTATCCGCTTAAGCCTTGGTTTGTCGCACGCTTTTGTTACGGCCGCGCACAAGGCGTACAACTCTTCAATGCATTCACAATGAAAAATTTCGTACTTTCCTCGATTCTTTTAGGGATGGCTCCTCTTGTATTCGCAGACGTCTCCATTAACGAACCCTGGGCGCGGGCCACAGTGCCTAGCCAACCCGTAGGCGCTGTGTATATGAAAGTCAGCAGTTCCGACGCAGTGCGTCTGGTCGCCATTCAAACCGATGCTGCCAAGGATGTCCAGGTTCACACCATGCATCACCAAGACGGCGTCATGAAGATGCGGGAACACGGTGAGCTGGCCATTTCAGCCGGGCAGACCGTCGAGCTCGCGCCAGGAGGCCTACACCTGATGCTGCTCGGCCTAAAGAAGCCGTTGGCGGCTGGCGAAAACCTCACAGTGAAGCTGACGTTCGAAAACGCCAAGAAGGTGAGAAACACCTCGGTCGTTTCAGTGCCCGTCCGCCCACTTGGCAAATAACACGGAGATCACCCATGAAAATGCGATATGCAGCAGCGTTGCTTCTGGCCGGCACCGTCTTGCTCGGATGTGACAGCAAGAGCACGCCTGACCAGAAGTTCGCCTCGGTAGACATTACGGGTGGCGAATGGGGCAAGAATCTTCAGTTGACCGACCATACCGGCAAGCCGCGGACTCTTGCCGATTTCAAAGGCAAAGCGGTAGTCCTCTTCTTCGGCTATACCAATTGCCCTGACGTCTGCCCGACGACGATGGTAAAGCTGACCTCGGCCATGGAAAAGCTCGGCAAGGACGCCGAACGAGTGCAGGTACTCATGGTCACGCTGGACCCGAAGCGGGACACGCAGGAAGTGCTTGGCAAGTACGTTCCAGCCTTTCACCCGTCGTTCCTTGGCTTAACCGGAAGTGAGCAACAAGTTGATGCTGTGGCGAAGGAGTTCAAGGTCATTCGCGTGCTGCAGAAGCCGAATGAAGACGGCTTCTACACGGTCGACCATTCCGGCCAAACCTACGCGTTCGACCCGCAGGGCCGCCTGCGATTGTTCTTCAGGGATGCGCAGCCGGCCGAAGACATCGTCCAGGACCTCAAAACACTGCTGAAAACATAATGGCGACGACAAACACAAACCCCTCCTTGTGGCCCCTGGTGTTCCTGAGCTGGGCTTTGGCAACGGTTTCCACCCTTGGGGCGATCTTTCTGGGGGAAGTCATGGGTCTGACACCGTGCGTGCTGTGCTGGTACCAGCGCATCTGCATGTTCCCGCTTGTACTCATTCTTACCGCCGGTCTCTTTCCTCTGGACATAAAAGTCGTGCGATACGCACTTCCGCTGGCCGTTATCGGCTTAGGCATTGCAGTATTTCACCTTCTGGTTGCTGAAGGCGTCATTGCCGAATCGATGACGCCTTGCACACAAGGCGTGCCCTGCTCTCAGGAGCAAATCGAATGGTTCGGATTCCTGACCATACCGATGCTCTCGGTTGCAGCGTTCGCGGCCATCACCGCACTTCTTACTGTTACTCATTTCAAGGCTTCAAAATGAAACAAAAGACTATCTTCATTGCGACCGCCGCCATCCTTGCGATCGCATTTGCTCTCGGCATCAACCTTTATAAATCCCAGAAAGCTGAACAGGCTACGCAGGCTACTTCGCAGAACAGCGAGGCGCTTGTGCGGTTCCATTCACCGTCCCTGGGCAACGCGAGCGCGCCGGTACACATCGTCGAGTTCTTCGATCCGGCGTGCGAGTCCTGCCGCGCGTTTTACCCCTTTGTAAAAGAGATGATGGCTGCGAATCCCGAGAAACTCCGGCTGACGATTCGATACGCACCGTTCCATAAGGGAGCGAACGAAGTAGTCAAGGTGCTCGAAGCCGCCAGGAAGCAGAACAAGTACTGGCAAACACTCGAAGCAGTGCTCGCCGCACAGCCGCAATGGGCGCCCGATCATTCAGCGCATCTGGACTTGCTTTGGCCTCACCTCGAAGGCTTGGGCCTGGATATGGCTCGCGTAAAAGTTGATATGCAGTCGCCGGATTTCGCGCGCCTGATCGAGCAAGACCTTCAGGATGTCAAAACGCTGAATGTTAGGGGAACACCGGAGTTTTTCGTGAATGGGAAGCCGTTGCCGTCGTTTGGTCCTGAGCAACTGCAGAAACTGGTGGAACAGGAATTGGCCACCGCAGCAAAATAACCCGCCCAACACCGGCACTTCACCAACATGCGGCTACACTGACCCTGCTAGCCGCAGGTTTCATCAAGGTACATCGCCATGCCTGACTACCTCATAAATATCCAGATGGCAATGTTGCTTGTATTCACTTTGGGCCGGCTCAAAACGGACATCGGGCTCTTCCCTATGACTTTCGCTATTGAAGTTAGCCCTGACGGCGCGTATCAACGGCTGAACAGGTTAAAGGCAGAAGTCAACGGAGAAATCATGTGCATGTATACTTCGGCTGAGCAGCCAATGCTTTCTAGGACAGCATATTTCGATGCACACCCTGCGCTCCGACCCGCATCAGAATGCACCCTCGCACCGGTATAGATCCCTCATTGAAGCATGGGCGACCCTCTCCTGCCGGCTATGAGGGCATCAAGGCACGAATGCTGAATTTTCCTACTACTTGCAATGAGGTAGAATAGCTGGTCACCTCAAGCGACCAGTCAGGTCAAGTCCGAACTGCCAGCGTTAAGATCATGTGCAGTGACGTCGCCGCTAAACTGCGTTGTCGTCCTGTCGTCGTTCGTCTTTGTTGGGCGATATGCGTGAGCATCTGGCGATCGACCCAGTCTCGTTAGAGTAAAAATTTCTTCAAGGAGTATAAATGGCAGGAAAAGAAGGCGTGTCTGTTCCACTAAACTGGTGCGTATTCAACGGCTTTGACTCAGTGCTGCACGATACTTTTTCGACAGACCTGGAACTCTTACGAGTACTCCCTAACGTCTACGCAGTTTGTATTGCTCGACGGAATTCGAATCCTAAGACGATCGTTGGCGGATTCTTTGTGCGTACCACCTATACAGACGATGATGATCCGGAGTTCTCAGACGCACTGGCAAATGCTATGGCGGCAGTGCCAGCATTTCGGGAATTTGCCCCTGAACTTCACAGTTTCTTGCCTGCGAGGGTCAGCGCACCCTTAGATATAACGGAAGATGAAATGCTAAAGGTTTTGTTTAGCCAGAAACTGAAGTTCACTACAGGGGGGAATGCTTAGCAACCAAGGGACCGCTTGGAAGTGGACCTCGATTCCATGCTCTGTTGGGCGAGCGTGGGCCGGCAGCGTAGCCACCTATCGAACGGTGGCGGAGCGGCCTTAGCTTCGGACAGCTCGCTCAAGCTTAGTCGAGATAATAGGGAGCCCCCCCTTTGTGTAGTTCATTGAGCGTCCCCATAAACGTTCACTTTAAGGCCCTGTCTCATTAGCGGTGGCCCACGCCAGCGAGCCCTGCGAGTGCGATGGCATCGTGCAGCGCGTGATAATAGGCCTGCCGCCCGGCTTGGACGGGGCTTCTTCGAACGATGCTGGGGGTAAGTGGACCAGCCTTCTTCAATCCTTGCAGGCAGTCCGGTATTCGATGCTAGGAAGAAGCAAGCGACATGAGAGTTCCGAAGTGTGGCTTAGCTAGCTCGCCAAGAACGTTGCCCATCGCTCCCTCTGCAATTGTTTTAAGACTGCGTGCGGTCGCTTTAATGATTTCCCATTTGGGCTTTGGCGAAGAGGCTTGCGCTTTCAGTGTCGCCAGTTCCGCGCGCATTTCCTCTACTGCTTCGCCCGTAACACTGCTTCGAGAGAGAGCAGTTTCGAATGCACTAATAAACCCTCGCAGGGCTTCTACGTCGTTGGTGTTGCTATTGGTTTGAGACTGCGTGGATTCATGCGATCCGATCTGGATCTGAGACCCGCTTACGTTGCCGAAATGGTAGTGCTGTTGTTGCACGGTATTTTTTTCCTCCTGCGTGAAAGTCATTCCATCTCCAATGATCCCTCTGCTCTCAAGGTCTAGAGCCCAGTCCAAGATGCGGCTCCGGACAATTTCGATTACACCTTGGACCTGAACGACCGAGAACCGGAGCGCGGGTCGCATAGCAACTCCAGATCCCTCTTGCATCATCCTCATCAGTATTTGCTCGACCTCTGGGGGGAAGTGGCTATAAATGCCAGTTGTCGATTCTGCTACTTTTGCCAGCTCTGGGACAGATTGGCGGATGGAAAAGTCGGACAGTAGTTCAGCCATTTCAGCGGGAGGCATGAAGGGGATAGGGCCACGATAGGGATTCTCTGCAACCAATTGCCCCTGCACCCGCCGGTAATCGGGAACCTCGCTTTGTCGGTATCCACTCAATTCTGAATTGATCCAAGTTATTAAGTCCGG
This sequence comes from Herbaspirillum sp. GCM10030257, assembly GCF_042666555.1. Lineage (NCBI taxonomy): Bacteria > Pseudomonadati > Pseudomonadota > Betaproteobacteria > Burkholderiales > Oxalobacteraceae > Herbaspirillum > Herbaspirillum sp. GCM10030257. Next base: position 24,345 of record NZ_JBHTDH010000018.1, on the reverse strand, counting down.
CACTTCTAGTCGGCGTGCAACCACTAATGCGCGTCGTAGCAGGTCGGTTGTTGCAATACTTGGGTCGCTTGCCATGTTTGTTAGTTCATGAACAATTGCTGACATTTTTAACCTTTTCCTTAGTTTAAAAGTGACCCTGTGGTGGGAATGCAATTTCTGCAAGGAGCAAACATCACGCTTCTAACTCCAAGTTCTTTACGAACAAGTCAAACGCGCCTATACAGACCAAGTCTCCAGCTGCCGCTCTTGCACGTTCATAGGCAATCACGCCAGGCAGTTTGGTTACGTCTCTACAAGCACTGGCCACTGACCTTCCAAATGTCGATTTCAGATTCGCCCGTATTTTCCATTGTTTTCCTTTAACTCTGACTCGGCTTAGACGCGCTAAATACATTTGCCGCTACGTTAATACGCGATTCGCCAAAGTATCTGCGGATATCTCCGCCACCGCCGCCGTGTGACTGGCCAACTTCCTCCATCGCGTCGAGTATGCCCGGAATCGTTTTGTGGCGATCCAACAGTGGCATTGGCTTATCAGCATTCTCGTACTGACAAAGCACATTCGTGGGTTCAAAGTTGAAATGCGTTCGACAGACAAGCGGTCTAACCTCGTAAATAGTGCACGCTTGATCCGCTGAAAGAAAAGGACATGGTCGGCTCGAATCTCTTACTGGGAGGGTGCCGTCATCCATGATTTCCAGAATCCGTGGAACCTTCAGACCATAAGTGTTAGCAATTAAATCGGCTTCTACTTGTTTGATCCAGATGCGACCATGGCAACAGTTGGCACATCCTTTCTGACATGCAGCCAAATTTTTTGCGCCAGCAAAATAACGCTCCACATATTCATAAATGGCCTGCAAAGCTTTAAGTGGGCTAGTTTTACTGATTTTGCGAACACGCTTTGGTAGCTCTCCCTGTTCTCGCTCAAGCTTGACTGAAATCTTCCTTTCAAGCTTTTGCATATTCGCCCAGGTATGCGGGAAGTCACTCTTGATGCTCATCGTTTTCCTCTTAGCTACGTATGTAATCCCATTCCAAAACATTTCTTGGAATCGTCAATGTGCTGAAGTCGATATGCTTTGCACTTGGCTGAAATACTTCTCCATCGCACAATGCCTCAATAGCCTGTTGTTCATCGTCGTAAGTGCCAAGCCATTCCGCTTCAAACACGAGGTCAAAGCGATAGTCCTCTCTTTGGGAAATCGTGAAGACGCCTGCTTCGGTATGGCAGAGCAAAATCATTGTTTTTCCTCGTTCAGTTTGCGGTGGGCAGGACCAGTCCCTTTTTGACCCAATCGCTCAGCAAATAGCACGTCCCGCGCTTGATTTGGAGACCGGTCCTATAAACTGCCGCACCATTGCCGAAACTGGTTGGCAAATCAAATAGCTTTCCACCTCTTTCCAGCGCACATTGCGCTTTCTCTGTGTCGATCGCTTTCCAATCGTAGTAATGCAACATGGCCGTTTTTCTTTTATTGGTTTGTCCATAAGCGATCGGCAGGCTTGTCTGTATTGACGATTAACACATTCGTGACGGCGATGCCGAATTGGTCCAGCGCCGGCGCAATCAAGTCATGCGGAGAACCCAACAGGACAATGGTTTTACCCGCTTCGGACAACGTTTTCAAAGCGGGTGCGAGGACGCGAAACTACCCTCCACCTTGGTGTCCCCACAGGAGTTCGGTCAGAGCGGACGGATGCCACCCGTGGCCTGGCAACTCGGCATCCAGATGGGAGTAGCCAGTTGAAATCGTGGATATTCGTGACCGTCCAAGTGCATCAGCTCGCCACAGCGAGTCCTGCAAGGAGTTTGTCAGCGCAAAAAACCGGTCGCGCTTCTGTGCTGCTGTGCTGTCGCTTCCCGATATAATGGACAAGGTTGCCTCTTCGATAACTATCCGTTGCTATTGCTAAATGGACACAAAACATATGTACATTTATACAGTATTTGCGGGAATATAGCGACGGCTGCCAAGAAGTAAACCTAGGCTCGCAGCGCTCGGAACTAAATGTTTGCCAAATTGCGAACTAAACACTGACATTCTGCCGATGCTCTACTTGGCAAACATTTAGTTCCTATCCCTTGATCCGCGTCGCTTTTTAACCACATGCCCACGTTGGCCGAATGAAGCGCGTAGGGATTTCCGCATGTGACTGTGCATTCCGCAGTGCTCGGTCGGAGCGGGATTGTCGACAGCACCCGTCGATCAAGTATTTAAACAGATCGGCTGCTGCAGGCCTTAAAGCAGCCGTAGTACGAATTCAGTGATCCGGTTCAAATCGACCCAAATGGGCCGGTCGCACTTCTCAAAAGCGGACGCTCAACGTTCGACTTTGGGACTGTGGCATAACCACAAACAGACCGAGAGCATGAGGACATCAGGCGCTCTCCGCCTGGAATCACGTTCGTGTCTAGCAGCTTGTTGAGGTGAGGCCGAGATACGTTTAAGAGCTTTGCTGCCTGGTCGCTGGTCAGCGTTTCATCGTCGACCCAAAGGCATACGAATGGATCCCCACGCAGGGCCTCCGGGACTGCTACCGTCGTGTCATCCGCCAAAAGCAACCGCATGAGCGCATTCCGGCGCGCATGGGCCATCTGTTCTTTAGGTGCCAAGAGGAGCAAAGCAACCGTCCGAAAGACGATGTTGTCAAGTTCCGATGTAAGCCGTCGAAACCTCGTCGGCACTTAAGCGGCAATAGTCAGGCGGAGACGACTGATCATGTCCAGCAAGCACCACAACGATACTGGAGACTTATTGCCGGATTTCATCGGCGAAGTCCACCCAATGCGGATTGTAGGGCTTGCTTTGCAGCAGCTGTCGAAAAAACCAATGAAAACCAAACGGTTCGCCGGCATTGTTCATGGAACATGTCGCGAGCCGGTTTCAGCGACCCGAACTGAAAACGTACAACGTTTGGTGGGCGTGCCCTATTATGGTTCCAAGGCCTAAATAGGCAAGCAGCATGCCGCACCGCATGTTGCTTCTCTGGATGACAAATGGAGCAGGAAATGCTTAGCCCACAGCAGCAGGTTCTTGCCGGCATGGCGGTGAGGGACCACCACATCCATGCCTTCTTCCCCATCACCTTCTTAGACAACGGTAAAGACGCGCGAGCCGAGACGTCGCTTGAGACGCTCAAGGAAAAAGTTCTGGATCTGAGTGTAGCCCAACTGTCCGACCGCCTCGGATGGTCCCCGGATGACGCAAAAGCCCTGCAAGAGCCCGCATGGGAACTAGTAATGGCAAAGGATAACGCCGCGCCCGACTTCTATCCGCATGTGCAGCAAATCCTGGGAAGAAAGGGCGAAGCGTCCCGCCTTTGCCGGGCCTTTGTTCTAAAAACTCCATTGCTACGTCGAATGAAAGGCGAAAACAACCGGCCTCAAGACCGCTTACTTTGTACGCCTTTCCGTCAGGCTGCCATCAGACGATGCGGTGTTGCATCCCTAGACACCTGTATTGATGGTGCACGGTTGTTTGCCTTTCGTACGGGTATTGCGATTCTCGACATCTGGTGGCATTACGAAACGGACGGCCCTCTGCAGGCTAGCGCGGTACTGGAAGGCAACTATTTTCTAAGCCACGACAATTACACGGAGAACGACAGGGTCGAAATCGAACGCCACGAACTCAGCCCGAATCTCTTACGCTCCATTGCTCAGGCACTGCTACCTGAGATGGAAGCAAAGCCGCTTATCCTTCATCCAGGTCGGCGTATTTTGTACTCCGTAGTGAAGCTGGATCAGCCGACAGATAAGTCGACCATTCGCCTTTTAGCTCTCCGGTTGGGGCACCGTCAAACAACGGACTATCAGCCCTCACAAGAGGCCCAAGGCGAGCTTTTGCAGCCCTTCCCTTATCTGTGCCACTGCAGCGCGCTGGAGGGCGGAGCCAGCGTCATTTTTGACGCCGACCTAACTTCCGATTATGTAGAGCATTTTTCTAAGGGCACAAGCCTTCACATCTATGTCCCCCTGCTAGTAGCAAGCCTGCACAATCACTTCTGGCTACTTAATCAGACGGAATGGATTCCGGCGCACCGTTGCAAGGCAGGCAGTCGGGGAGAGTCAGAGGATCTGGAGAAAATTTATGAGCAAACGATAGAGTTCCGCCGCTATTTTCACCTGCCAATGGTTAGCCACATCAGTCTTCACAACGCCTTCTACCGGCATTCGCAGGAAACCTTCCACATCCACGAGCGTTTGCAATATGTCGAGCACACCACTAGGGATGTAGCGGAATTGGTCAAGACACGGCGGACACAATGGCTCGCCCGCGTCTCCGGGGCCATAGGCGGATTCTTGCTCACCCACGAATTATTGGAGGCCTTGTCTTCTTGGGCCGTCCCCGATACGCGCGTCTGGGCAGTCGAAATTCGTAATGCCTCGCCCGAGCGGCTAGAGCAGTTGGTCTCCCTGGTGGAACATTGGGATATCGGCATTTTCTGCGGCAGCATCCTTGGTGCTCTGCTGGGCCTGTGGATCAGCTGGCACTTTGGTACTCGCATCAAAGAAGGGTAGCGGTTATGGCACCATCCTGTCCTCATTGCGGTTCAGATCGCCCCTACTGGAAAGCCAAGGCACAAACATGGGAGTGCCCGGACTGCGAAGTCCGTTTTGCGGGAAGTCCGCCGGACATTGCGCCGGACCCACTGGTTACGTCCGAATCCGACTTCCTACACCGCGCCAAGACCCTGGCCAATCATGCTGGATGGATTGAAGACATTGAAGGAAAGTGGCCCGGTCCAGTGGCTTACACCTACCGGCTATTGCGTCAGGTGTTGCGCACCGGGCAGATCGACGCGGCCGCGCTCGTATTCAAGGACTTTGCCGAGCTGCTGGCGCGCCTTTCAGCACAAATTCTGGCGCAAGACCTCCTCCAGAACGCCCCCTCCAAATACGCTGGGACGATTCGTGCCGGGTTCTTCGGGAGTCCACCAAGCATGGGTACCTGGGTAAGGCACGCCGATTCGTGGTCGAAGCAGGCGCTAACAGCCGCAGATTTGCTCTTTCCCGAAATCGCCAGTCTGTGGCGAACGCCAAAAGAAAAGCGTACCGCGCTCAATGCGATGCTGAGCGAACGCGTGGTGAATTGGCGCAATCAAACCATCGGCCATGGAGTACGGGGAGCCGACGTAGGTCCGGTCATGACTGATCTTGAAGGCTTTCTTGGTCAAAGCGCATCAAGCATGCATGCGGTCTTGCTGCCTTTCGCGGATTTATGGCGCGACGTCAGACTCCTTGACGCCGAGGGCCGCCCGATCATGGGTGCGGACAGCATCGTGGAGCAAGGACAAGGCGGACATACTTTCGCTGAAACGACCAGCGTCATACTGCAACGATCCGACAGACAATTGGATTTGCGCCCCTGGATCAGCACACGGCGTTGTCAAGTTTGCGGTCAATCGGAAATCTACCTGTACGACTCCGCGCGCCTGCAAAAAACCATTCCAGACTTCCGTCTGATCAATTACGAAAGAGGCCACCGCTACAGCCTACAATTCAGTGCCGATGAGAAGATGGCGGAGCACTATCAAGCGGCCAGCAGCCTGGGCACTATCGAAGAAAAGGAAGGGTTTGATGAAGACAGCCTTCCTGAAGAGGTCGCCCGGATGCTTGATGAACAAGCGGTCGAGCATGACTATCTGTCCCCTGTTTATCTGCGCACCCCGCTGAAAACGTTTATTGAAACGTCAATAGACCAGAACCGAGGCGGCGTATTCTGGCTGCAGGCACCGGCCCATGTCGGGAAATCGACCTTCGTACGGGGCCTGGATCCGGCCTTCCGATCGCAATTTAGGGAAGATACCCTAAAAGAAGGATTGGCCGTCGCTGTATTTTATATTCGCCGCGAGTATCAATTCCATTTGGGTCAGTTTGCCGACCAGTTGCGCGACAAGCTCAAGGAGGCCTTAGAAATTCGCGCCCAGAAAAGGCCCTTGCCGAACTTAAGCATCAAAAACCCCAACCCGAAGGCGTTGTGCGAATTTTTCAGGGAGTTTCAGCAACTGGGCCAACGCCCACTTCTCATCATCATCGATGGCCTGGACGAGTTATCAGAAGAGTCTCCAAGTATCGCCGACTACCTTCCGCAATCCGCGATGATGCCACCGAACGTGTTCTTGCTGGCGACTTCTCGCCTGCAGAGTGAATTGCCCACATGGTTAATTGAAAGGACCGGTGCCTTGCACGACGCGCTACAGCGCCGGATCGCTTTGGATGATGTCGATTATGTCGCCTTGATGGATGAGTATGCGCGCAAGCATCTGGCAAAGGGGTTACTACGAAACGAGGCATTGCTGCGCGAGCTGCATGAAAAAAGCGAGGGCCGGTTTCTTTACTTCGCCTTTCTGGTGCATCGCATGAAGGACGGCGATCTGAAGGCTGAAGACATCGACGGACTAGCGGATCCAGCACATTTAATACCACAATACATAACTGCGTTACAGCAGCGCTATATGAATACCGCTGCAGGCGACCTTCTGCAGAGAGTGTTGCTCTGGTTGGTGGCGACTGAGGAAGCCTATGCAGCGCACAATAATGCTCTACCGCTTTTGGCGCAAACGCCCTGGATGGGATTACCGATGGAGGTACTATGCCATGCCGTCGAAGGCCAGACTGGAATGACCCCGCGCCTCGCTTATGTGTTGTATCTGCTCAAACCGCTGCTGGCCACATGGCGAGGTGACATTGGCGTGTCGCGTTACCGGCTAGGGATCAAGGGGCTGCGCGAAATGATACATGATCGCCACTCCTCGGACCTTGACCAGCTATATGCTCACCTCATTCGACGTCTTCTAGCATACCCGTCAAAACGTGAATCCCCAATGTCTCGTCCCGCAGACTTGGAATGGGTGGCCGATTACTTTGATGGGTTCGCTACGTTGTTGTCATCAAAGCTGCGGGAAGAATTTTACACCAATGCTGAATCCAAAGCAGCTTTGAAAGGCTTGTTAAAGGAGTTTATGGACAAGGGCGCAGCTCAACGAGAGATGTCTAACGGGCGCGGTGCACTGTCAAGCTATGCGGTATCGCAGGCTATCGTTGATGAGCTCGCTAGGGATCTATCGACTGAAACAACGGGGACGCTACATGGTAACCACTTAGACGTGTTGCAGGGTCGCATCATGGTCTTAAATGAGATCGGCGACATCCAAGGAGCGATTGCTGAAAGCAATCGGATGATTGCTAAATGTGAGGAACTACGCCAACAGCTAGGCACGCATTTCAACAACGTCCTTGTCGATGCCTTGGCACATGCATACATGAATCTTGGAATTAGCTTGGCGAACACGCGAGACCTTCGAGCGGCGGTTGCTGCGCAAGACCAAGCCATTAGTCTTTGGGAGGGGCTGCGGCAGCAGTCGGTCATGCAATTTGGCCCAGATATGGTCGATAACTTGGCTGCGGCGCACATGAATCGGGGAAACAGCTTGGAGGTTACCGAAGAGCGACTTGCAGCCTATGGCAGAGCCATCAGCCTTTGGGAAGAGCTGCGCCAGCAGCCAGGCATGCAATTCCTCCCTAGTATGGTGGATGGCTTGGCCTGTGCATACGTGAACCTTGGAATGGCCATGAAGAAAACGGTGGATCGCGAAGCGACAGTTGCTGCCTATGACGAAGCCATTAATCTGTGGGAAGGACTGCTCCAGCAACCCGGAAATCAATTTCCCCTCCATATGGTCGCTCACTGGGCGGCGGCCTACACGGGCCGTGGCAATACCCGAGCTGGAATGGTTAATCTCGCAGGGGCGGTTGACGACTACGAAAAATCGGTCGACCTTTGGGAAGGTCTGCGCGAGCAGACCGGCCTGCAATTCCCGCCGGCTATGGCAGACGGCTTGGCGAGGGCATACAACGACGTCGGAATTGCCTTAACGCGCGTGAACAATATCGAAGCGGCGCTTGCTTACTTTGCCAAAGCCATCAACCTTTGGGAAGGGCTGCGCCAGCAGCCGGGCATACAATTTACCCCCTTAATGGTCAACGCCCTGGCCCTCACATACAAGAACCGCGGCATTACCACGAACAATGTCGAAGAGGCGCTTGCCGCCTATGACCAAGCCGTCAATCTTTGGGAGGGGCTGCGCGAGCAAAACAGTATGCAATTTTCCCAGGAAATGGCGGACCATCTGGCGTGGACTTACAAAAAACGCGACGATACCATATCGAAGAGTAGCCAATAGCACTACATTGAAGTGTGCTACGAACGGCCGCTAGTGGCCGCTCCAAGAAGTCACGTCGCAAACAGTGACTGGCTGGTTCGGTTACGTCATCCGACATTCCCGATTAAGCATTGACCGACGTGCCGCGACCCCAAGCTGTCACAGCTGCATCCTGAAAGCCGCCGTTGATCTGCACATTCTAGTGGTCGCACGCAGTCATGGTACCTACGCCCTAGACTAAAGCCGGGCCTTACGTGAGAATGCAATATTAATAGCCAGATTAAGGCGCCTGATCTCAGTTACGGTGAGTGTTGTAAAACACTCAAAGTGGCGACAGCCCCGCCCACGGCTCTTTCGCCGCAATTCCGGGCGTCGCTGGTTCACGACAGGGGCCGAAGAGCGAAAAGTACATGTTCTGATGCGCGGTGACGGTACTGACGGACCATTCCAGAGAACGAATGACGGTACCCAGGAGCCGCTCGACGGTATCGCCAACTTGCCTGGGTTCCGCAGCCATCCACCCGGTAGTGCGGCTCGATCAGCAGCAAGCAGCGCCTTCCACCGCACGACCGGTTCCATCTACTCCAAGAACTCACTCGAGCCGCGACTTCTTGCGCTTGCCGGCGTACCCGCATCCGAGAAACTCTTCTGGCTCATCGCGCTCGGTGGACTTGTTCAGACCTTCCCTGAATGCGCTACGCCAACTTGAACAGCTCCTCACGGCAGAAAGCCATCGCGCTGTGCGTCGTTGTCTTGCATTGGAACCGCCGCTCGGCGGTGGACGAACGTACCTATGCAATGAAGCCGCCATGGAATGCGGCGGCTCCCTCGGTCGCGCAGCGGATACCGACTTCCTGCCATCGCTTTCAGTTGATGTATTCGGGCGCAGGTACCTGGGCTGGGTCGGTCTTGCCGACGGTGGGCGCGCATACGAAATTCGCCTCGTTGGCCGTGTCGCCGGAGCCCTTGTAGCGCGCGACGTTCGGATACACGCAGAGCGGGCGCGTCATCAGCACGGGCTGGGTGTCGTCGTCGTTGGTGTACTTGGTGGCAACGACACGCTGCGGCGCCACGCCCTTTTCGACCCACTGCTGCAGCGCACGGAAGACGTCATGGCCGGCATCGGGCCTAAGCGGGCGGGGGACCGTCGTCGACGTGCCGTACGGCTGCCCGAAGGCGTTCGGGCCGGGGCCGCCCGAGCAGTGATACATGCCGGGCACCATGAACAGTCGGTAGTAGTCCTGCACCGATTTGGTGGCGCTGTTCGCGCTGCCGCCCTGCGTGGCGACCAGGCGCTCGTAGTAATTGATGCTGTCCTGCGGCGAGGCGAGCGGATCCGACCAGCCGTGGTACGCAAGGATCTTGCCGCCGCGGCCCTTGAACGCAGACAGGTCGGTGCTGTTGGCGTTAAGAATTGGCGCGAGCACGGAGTCCAGTGTCTGCATGTCGGTGTCGAAGTTAAAGTTCAAGTACGTGAACGTCGGCCCAAACACCCATTTGAAGAGGGATCCGAACGGCGTCTCAACTTGGGTGTCGAGGTTGGCCCAACCGCCGGTCGAAGGCGGCTCGCTGCCGTACGGCAGGCCGGGGAAGATCTGGCGACCGGTCACCGGGTTGCGCGGGCCCTGGTACTTGGCGCGTGCGGTCGTGACTTGGTCGGCGGTCAGGCAGGTGCCGTCGGGCGCGCCAGTGCACTGCATCGACGCCGGATCCCAGTCGCAGGCGCGCGGGTCGGTCAGGAAGCCGTCGCCGTCTACGCCGCCGCTTTTGACGGCGCACGCCTTGGCGCTCGCCTTTGCCATCGCGCCGGTCTGGCCAGTGCTGAAGAAGGGCGCAAGCGGCGTCCTGCGCGCGTACTGGTAGCCCCAGAGCGCAGCAGCGTGGTCGTGGGTGCGGTTGTTCGCGGCATCACCGACGAGGATGCCGTCGTAGTCGGCCGGATAGCGCTGCGCCGACATGTGCCCCTGCTGGCCGCCGGTTGAGCAGCCCGTGAAGTACGAGTACTTCGGGGGGGCAGAGTAGTAGCTCTGGATGAGCTGCTTGGATGCGACCGTCATCAAGTGCGTGGCACGCGAGCCCCAGTCGATCCACTTCTGCGGGTGGCCAATCAGCGCGTCGCCGTTGGTGGCCGTCGACGGCGCCGTGCCCATGTCGGTCGTCGCCACCGCGAAACCCTGCTGCAAGCCGGTGGCCAGCGTGAAAAGGCCCTGCTGGATGGTGCCGGCGTAGCCGCCGTTGCCAACGCCCTGGAACTTGCCGTTCCAGTTGCTGACTGGCATCCAGAGCTCCACGTTGATGAAGGAATCGCTCGTCGGCGTCATGACAACGCTTACCTTGCAGAACGAGGGCAGGTTCGTGTAGGTGACGCCGTCGGCCGCGGTGAAGTTCGGCCCCGGCACGGTCACCGCGCCGGTGATGGTGCCGCTGCTCAAGCCGACGTTAGCCACGGTCAGGTTCTCGCAAGTGCCCGCGTGCGCGGCTCCGGCGGCCATCAGGCCGAGCACTGCGGCGGTGGCCGCGACATGGCGTCTAGGGAGGGGCAGCTTCATGGTTGTCTCCGATGCGTGGAATAGTTTAAAACAAGGGTAAAGTGCGGCCCGACCATTTGCAATGGACAGCCCATACACAATCTGGGGTGCCGAGTGTGGTCATGTCACATCGCTCAGGACGGCATGTGGTCTGCCGGCTGTCAGGTGACGGCTCGCCTTTCAAAGCCGCTTATCGCCCCAACTCATGAGGCGCGGTTTCTGCTCAGCCCTTCGGCCCAATCGATACGTAATCAGACCGCTATTCTTGCTCACTGATTTTCCCCATCTGGCTGAATAAAATTCGCAGATGTGGGGTACTGAGCCTCTGTCGCTTCCTTCCGCTTTTGGCCGCGTGCAGGAATGGGACGGTTGAGAACCGCATGACCTTCCTACGCCGGGTCGTTAACGGCATAATAATAATGTTAGTCCGTCTTTCGAAGTGATGAACTCTGAGCGGAAAGGAGAGCTGCCAATGTATCCGCCGCGACGGGGGCACCAAGTAGAAATCCTTGCACTTCATCACATTCATGGCTCTGCAGGAACGAGAGTTGTTCATACGATGTGACACCCTCTGCAACGACTTTCAATTTCATCGTGTGAGCCAACGCGATCGTCGCTGCCACGATCGCAGCATCATCTCGGTTATTCATCATGTCGCGAATGAATGATTGATCGATTTTCAGGACATCAATAGGCAGTTGCCGTAGATAGCTTAACGACGAATACCCAGTCCCGAAGTCATCAATTGCAATCGATACGCCATGAGTTCGAAGACTCAGCAATTTAGCCAAGGTCGACTCAACATTCTGCATCAGGCTGCTCTCAGTGATCTCGAGGCCCAGGAATTCGGCCGAAAGTCCTGCTTGTTTTAGTGCATCAAGAACAGATTCCAGAATACGAGAGTCGGGTGCCAGTTGATGAGGCGATAGATTGACGGATACTTTAATTGGATCCACACCCGCAACTTGCCAACGCCGGTTCTGTTTGCACGCTTCTTCAAGGACCCAGGCGCCTAAGCGATTGATCAATCCAATTTCCTCGGCAAGTGGAATGAACTCATTTGGTGCTACCAACCCCCTGTCTGGATGTTGCCATCGAACTAAGGCCTCCACGCCGACAATGCGTTGGCTGCAAATATCAACCTGCGGCTGGTAATGGACAACCAACTGCTTTTTGTCGAGTGCCCGGCGCAGTTCATTTTCATCGACGAGGCGCGCTTTGACCCTTTCGTTCATATCGGCGGTAAAGAACCGGACTGAGCCGTTCCCGCCAGCTTTCGCCTCATACATTGCCAGATCTGCATGCCGGATTAATGTCGCCGCATCCCGCCCATCTTTGGGGTATAGGCTAGAACCGACGCTCGTTGACAACGTCACTTCCTGCCCATCAACAGTCATTGGCCGCTCTACCGCCTCAACGACGTTTCTTGCCACCGCAATCAATGCCTGGATCGAAGTGACGTCCTCCAGGACCAGTACGAATTCGTCACCGCCAATGCGTGCAACGGTGTCAGCTTCCCGTACACATTGCTGAAGTCGGTCAGCAATAAACCGTAATATGACGTCGCCTTTTTCATGCCCGAGGCTATCGTTAATGACCTTGAACCTGTTCAGGTCGAGATACAGGAGGCCTACGCTTCCGCCATGTCGTTCTGCCTGGGCGATTGCATGCCTGAGCCGATCGTTCAGTAAGGTCCGATTTGGCAGTCCAGTCAGGACGTCGTAAGTCGCAAGGTATTGCGCGCGATGTGCATTCTCCCGGATGACAGTAACGTCGCGGACAACCCCTTGTACCCCCACAATTTCACCACTGCCAATCACTGGGACTGACGTGATATGAGCGTGATACCTGGTGCCGTCCTGTTTGATTCCAATAATGTCGAAATTTTGCTCGGCCCCATCACAAAGTGCTTGAAACCGTGTGATTGCATCGTCAACGCATTCTGGCGCAACCATACGTTGGTAATGCATCCCGATCAATTCCTCGCGCGGATGGCCAGTAAGTGCGCAAAATGCACGGTTTGCTGACTGCAGAGTGCCGTCCGTGCCGAAAGTAAACACACCCTCGGGAATGAATTCAAGAAGTGAACTGTGGCGCAGCACCTGCTCCCTATCGAAAGATCGTCCGACCAGGGCCTCGCGAATGGCCACGCTAAATAGCGGCGACGGGCTAATGTCGATTTTTCCGATTATCAGGTCGACGTTTACCGCATCACCAGTTCTTCGTATGGTGCTTATTCCGTAAAGGGGAAGCCCAGGCTCCAATACACCGTTGACCACGTCCGCGATTGCATTACGAACGGTGGTCACGCGTTTTGGAGCAATGATCTGCTTGGTGATGTCACGACCAATGACTTCATCTGCAGCCCATCCAAAGAGGCGTTCCGCCGGCTTGTTCCATACGCAAATAAGTAAAGACGCATCCAAAACAATAAACGGTTCGATCGTATTGGTTGCGATCGCACTCAGCATTGCGTCATGCGAGTAGGTGGCGTCGCACGAGGTCATGCTTGCAACCCCGTTGCCCAATCGGACAGGGACATCCAAACCTCGTTCGAAGGCGATGTGTATAACCGCAAGGTTGGTTTAATAGAATCCAGCTGGGAGCGTGCTGCGATTGCCCTTTTGGTTTTAACCTGCCTTGCTCTTGCAGTCCCCTTCGCTGACATGAAGACTTCGCAAGAAGGCCAGCAATAAAAGTGAATTGCCGTACATCGCATAACATGCCGCACAACAAGTATTTAGAAATGACTTTAACAGTATCGTCTAAATCCGAATTTTGCAAGCGAACAGTCACAGGCATCGCTAGCAACAAACCAAGATATTGCGATTGCTTAAACCAAGCATGAAGAATGCGAAATCGCAAAAACCGCGCTAGCTTAAGCGACGGAAACTGCGCTAACCTCTCTTCGTAACGTTCCGCTTTGCAGTCAACGACCTTCGGATGTTAGATCATGACCGATCATCAAAACGCGTGTGCGGAAATTGGCTCTCTTATCAGAGCAAAAAAGTCCGATCTGCTATCAAAATGGCGACAGTTAGTCAGACGGCTTGATGCCGGCCGGGCCCTTGACCGCCCGACTCTTAATGATCATATTCCCGATTTCCTGGATGAGCTTTCCTGGGCATTTGAAAGTGCAGCTGATGATATCGCACTGCACAAACTCTCGAATGGATTCCCGCCCGAACACGGCATTCAACGCTATCGCAACGGCTTTGAACTGAGAGATGTCATTGCCGAGTACAACATGCTGCGGGAATGTATTCACGATTTAGTTGTCCAGCACGGTATTTCGCTTGAGGGTAGACCGTTCAGAATTATTAACCGCGCACTTGACGAAGCAATCGGGTCAGCTGCAAGCACGTTTGCCGAACATCAGGCTTTCGACGAACAGCAGCGTCGCGAAGATTACCTGGCATTCGTTGCTCACGACCTGCGCACTCCCCTCAACGCATTGACGCTTGCATCTGAAATTTTACAGAAACTACCTCATAGCTATACGGATGGGCAGGCTGCGGAACGTGCGTTCACAACGTTGCACCGCAATGTTGGCTATCTCCAGACGCTGGTCAACAAGGTACTTGAAGAAAACACCAGCGTGCAAACGGAGATTGGCATCAAGGTCGTGCGTCGATGGTTTGATCTCTGGCCATTGGTCGCATCACTTGAACAAGACCTTTCATCGATGGCAGCGACGGCAGGTACGAAGATAATTAACGACGTGCATGAGGACATCAGGGCTTTTGCTGACGTTGCGCTTGTCAGACGCGTGCTTCAAAACCTGATAGGCAATGCGCTGCAACACGCACCAGGCGGCGAAATTGTCATATCAGCCCTCCAGACCGAGGATGGGGCGGTGGTTTGTGAAGTCGCCGACAATGGCATTGGAATAACAGAGGACCGGTTATCTCTCATTTTTGAAAAGTTTGAGACCGATGGCGTGATGAAGAGAACCAAAGGACTTGGATTAACGATTTGCAAGGCATTCATTGAGGCGCATGGTGGCCACATCTGCGTTAAAAGTGATGTTGGTATCGGTTCCGTATTTAGCTTCGCTCTCCCTGGCGACTGAACTACGTAACGAAACCGGAGATTGTCTGTGTAAATCGTTTGACCCCGCGGAAGAACCGTTCTCGAGCTACAGCTTATATGTTTGGGGATCGGCTTTGCACAACGGAAGCCGGCGTCTCTAACTTCGCGGACGGGGAGAACGCTTCTTCGTCAAGCTCACGAATGGCAAGCTGGAGCTGGCGCGTGTTATAGGGCTTCGGGAGGAGAGCGAATTCGAAGTTCATGCGGTCCGCAACTAGAAAGCCCGCTCCGGAGGTCAGGAGCACTTTAATTTGCGGCTGCATGGCTACAGCCTTTGCGGCCAATTCCAACCCTGTCATGCCCGGCAAATGGATATCTGCCAACAAAAGCTTGTAATCGTTCTCAATCAATAATTCCAGCGCTTTCTCAGCCGTAGAAACACTTTGCACCGACATGTTCAAAGCGGTGAGTATGTCGCTCGTTAAATACCTCAAGGAAACGTCATCTTCAACAAGCAGAATGGCTGGTACGTAGTGTTTCATTTTTCAACTCTAGATCGCAGCAGGATGCATAACTGGACTGAGTCGATTTTTCCAATGTAAATCCCAGGATTGAGGCTGATCTAGAATGTTGCGCACTTTCAATGCCTCCACCTAATCGCCTCTACTGGTTGAAATGATTCTGTTGATTTGGCACATTGGCAGCAGAATCAACTTGATATCGTGATGACGGGGCCACAATCCCGCATCAATTTTACAGATCGTAATTGCTTGGCTATGTGGACGACTGCTACCAAAGCGCTATCAATCAACGGATGTATGGCACTCTTGTTGATATCGCAGCAGCTGCGATTCCACCGCGAGAGTATTTTCAGGTCAATCTGCCAGACTGCTTATAGCTGGGCGGAACCGAGCAGGGCACGGAGCGACGCATACTTGTAGGCGTCTGCGCCGCTAGCCGATCAATGGGGTGTCTGCGTATCATGCAGCCTCGGCTGCATTAGTTCATGCCACTGGTAGAGAAGCGTGACTACTGCGTAGTGAGCCTGCCGAACCGCCATAACGGCATCACGACAGGCAGGATCATTTTCTATGACCGCGCGTAACTGGAAATTCAAGACGTCCGAATTACTTGACGCCAAATTTTCGACGGAGCGTTGCAGTGCACTTTCACTATCCAGTCGGGAAGTGACGTGTTTGAACTGAATCAGCTCACCGTTAAGCAAAGCTAAAGCTGAATGAAGCTCCTGCGGGGAAGAACGGGTGCGCCGGCAGAGCGCAATAAGTTCTAAGACATTCCACTGCATCATTCTTCCTCGCCCTAAGAAGCCCATGTCGCTTACTGCAATTCTTCAATGGGAACCTTCTATCATTCGAGATATTGTATGTATAGGAAGTTTTGCAAAATTGCATGAGAATTCGATTCTATCAAGCGGGTAACAAATTGTGAGGAAGGTGTCTGGCTGTGTTGCGCGGATGCATTTGGTATGCCTACGCAACAGATTTGAGATGCGAACTGCTATGGGAAGTTATGGCGATAGGTGTCAACTCGTAGCCGTATGCTGCTGCAAAACGCGTCACTAGAACCTCGGTACTTTGCTTTTGAAGCCAATCTTTCTGGCTGACGCCATAGTGCTACTTTTTATCAGTCGCAAATGGGCGTGGGCAGTCAAATATAGGGAGGTTCACTTTACCAAATCACAGATGTGAGTTTCCGCATTTCCAGACATAGATACCACCGAACAACAGCAAAGGATAGCGAAAGGTATGTTTTCTACCAGACTGACAGGAGAAGAAAAGATGTCGACAATGTGGTTTCCGTAAGCCTTTCGTATCATGTCGACATTCCATCCAAACAGGCGGCCGCCTTTTACTATGGGCGCTTTTGCGCTTTACGCAGACAATCTCTATTCTGCCAAGATAGTTTACGAACAGATACGAGACAATGAAGAATTCATCGAGCCGTTCGGTACTGTGTGGCTGGAGTCAGGGGACAAAGTCGACTGGATTAATTCCAGGTTCCTTTCCTCCGACGTAGTACGTTCACGTCGATCGAAATGATGAATCCTCATGACTTAGTCCAACGTTGATGCTCGATGAATAAATTCTTCCATATAACTGATTCGGCTCTTGATATCGCAATCCAGAAGGCAACCGAGGCCGGCCTCTTTCGACGTCACTGTTCCGCTCCGGAATACGAAATCAATCGGCGAACGATGCGGGACATTCTCGAAGCAGCAATTGAGAAAGTAGACGACTGCCCTGTCGACGTTATTCCGCGAGCAGCACACCAGGGCGGTAAGCCTCGCCGACCCGTCACAAATTAGCACGTGCCGATTTATCAGGTCCGATGCAGTAGAAACGAAGTTAGTCTCAGAGCGGCAAGCTAAAACACAAAAGACTGCCCTTTCATTTGCGCATATGCCGCATATGCCGCATATGAATGAGCATCGTGCTTGATATTGCGTTGAAACGGTGAACCACGTTCACCTTATATACCACCGCCGACTTTAGTCTGTTCGAGCATGGATTGTATGCTCTCCAGTACGAAACGATGTGTGCCTAGCTAAGGGCTGACGTGCCTTTTGTAAAGGCTGCGAAGATTCTATCTAACTGTTCAATGGCAACCGGCTTGACGAAATGATGGTCGAAACCAGCTGCCTTAGACAGGACTTTGTCATGCGCTTGTCCGTATCCAGTCAACGCAATCATCAACGCATTGGTGTTTTCAGATCCTGCGCGCAGCCGCCTAGCCAATTCATATCCATCTAGGTCAGGCAATCCAATATCCAAAATGTAAATCGTAGCGTTGGCGATAGCCGCCGACGCCAACGCATTTTGTGCATTCGCTTCCACACGTATCCGATGGCCCTTTGATTCAAGAAGCAGCGCCAGCGAATGCGCCGCATCGAGGTTATCGTCGACGATCATGATGTCCAATGCAACAGCCAGAGAGTCTTCATGCTTTTGGTGGTCCGAACCGACACCACTTGTTTGTGCCAACGCGAGCACAGGAAGCCTGAGTTCAAACGTACAGCCTTTGCCTAGTCCGTCGCTGTATGCTTCGATAGTGCCGCCATGTAGTGCAACAATACTTTTGACCAGCGCTAAGCCAAGACCGAGCCCGCCCTGTGCACGATCCGGTGTGCGTTTACCCTGCCGGAACAATTCAAAAATATGGGGAAGCAAAGAGGGTTCGATGCCCATCCCATTATCTATCACCTTGATTTTTATCCACTGCCGTTCAACGCCGACAGATAACTCAATGACACCGCCTTGAGGAGTATATTTAGCGGCATTGTTCAACAAATTGGTAATTACCTGAATAAGACGCGTCCTATCGCCTTGGGCACATGCATGCGTTGCATCGATATGAATATTAAGTGCGTGACTACGTGATTCAATCAAGGGGCGAACCTGCTCAACCGCGTCGCTAAGCACCGATTTGATATCAACGTTCTCTTTTTCAAGTTCAGCGAGACCACGCGTTACCCTAGATACGTCCAGCAAGTCCTCAATTAGTTCAGTGAGGTGATCCACTTGCCGTTCGATGATGTCGCTTGTTCGCTGTACCGTCGTTTCGTCGTGCTTGGCGATTTTGAGCAGCTGCGCTGCCGCGCTGATTGGCGCAAGTGGATTCCGTAACTCGTGCCCCAGCATGGCCAAGAAATCGTCCTTTGCAGCATTCTGGTCCTCGGCCAGTCGCCTTGCTTCCTTTTCATTCTGAAGAAGGGATTCGCGCTCCTGCTCCAGTGATTGCCTTCGATGACGTTCTGCGGCAAGGGTTGTACCCGCATCGTGAAGAACGCCCAGCAAGACATCGGCTTCCTTTACCGTTTGCTTTGCAAAGGTTGGTATCTCCCCGTTGCTAAGGCGTTTTCCGGCCCTGACCGCGTTATTGAACGCCTGGGTCAACCGGTTTGCCAAAGCAAATACGACAAATGCGGCGACTCCAAATATCAGGCAAATGGAAAATAGGCTATACCGTAAGGCATTCCGGGCTGGAGCCTCGATGTCGACCTGAGGCACGCCGATGGCGACAACCCATTGAGTCCGTTCCGTATGCGTAAAGACGGTAAAGAGGGGGATATTGTCACGGCTGATATTCTTTACACGTCCACTAGGCCGCTCGGACATTGCGTTGCGTATTTCAGCTACGACCGCTTGTCCTGTCAGAGTGTTTGCATTCCTATTCCGCGTGATGGTGATGCCATCCGAACCAACGACTCCTACGATCCAGGAATCCGGGATGTTGTGGGTGCTAAGCATCTCCGCGAAATACTGAGACGGGAATACTTGGCCCAACAGATATTTTTTGCCCGATGCTGTCACGACCGGCATGTTGACGGAAACCACGGGCGACTTGCTCACTAAACCCATTCGCAGGTTGGACGTAGTCACCTGTTTTAACGCAATGGCGGAAGGTACCCAGTCGTAGACCAACCCCGTGAAGTCCGCACCAAAAGGTGACTTCGTATTGATAAGGGTCTGCCCATTCTCGTCATAGAGGACTGTCCAGGAATCCGGCGTTCTGTTCACTTTTTGCATCAGTTGATACAGTGATACGAAGTCGCCCTTTTCGATATAGCTGGTGTTAGCCAATACGCGCAGTTTGCCTTCCGCAGCTGCGACTTCCTGGTCGATATCCAATGCAATTGCCGACGCCCGGGCTTCAGCAACGTTGAATCGCGCCTCGCGTTCTTTTCCGAGCAGTAGCACGAGCCCCCACCCGGCGACTGCTAACGCCGGAACGAGAATGATCGCAACCACCAAGCTCAGATAGCTGCGCGTTTTCATAGGAAATTTGGTGTCAAAGGTAAGAGGATTAGGACAGTCCAGCGTCAATGAATGACGAAACCGCCTGATTTTATACTGAATGAAATGCGGGCGAGATTGTACCCGTTGTCGGAATCGTGTGCCGTATTAACTATCTGGCAATTCTCTATATGTGCGCTCTAAGATTCGAGGACATTGGCGGCTTTGGACCGCTGTCCTGCCAGTTGGTCTATAGTTCGAAACTGCGGAATGCGTCCCTTACCCGCCTGTCGTCACTTCAGACAGCGAACGGTCAAAGTTTGACACGACAGTCCGCGAAGCAGTGCACGGGGAATGAAGTAAGCCATGTCGGCTCCACTTGTTAAACGAACCTTGGTAGTTTTACGAAGTTACAATTGACCTAGCCGGCGTAAATTTTCAGTTCTAGCCCGGCATGTGCCTAACCCAATTTCTCGGCCAGTACGACAGGTATCAGTTTTTTAAGGGTCGTGAAGCCGATTGGTTTCAGGACGTAGGCGTCGAAGGCAAATCCTCGCGCTGCTTCCCTCTTCAAGTCTCTGGGCCAGGCGCTATTGCCAATAAAACCTGCAACGGAGTATTCCTTCTTGAGGGCCGCGCCGAGCTCATAGCCGTCCATCCCGGGCATGCCGATGTCCAGTATGAAGAGGTCGACCGGTTCGCCCTTGGCTAGTGCGATGGCCGTGTACGGATCAGTTGCGACAACGGACCGATACCCCCACATCTCCAAAATTGTGGCAAGGGCGTAGGCACTGTCAGCGGCGTCGTCCACCACCATTATTAGTGGTTTAGCTGGTACTTCGTGTTCCACTGTCATTTGGATAAGTGCCGTGCCTCGTCTTTGTCTGTCATGGCAAATGCCAAAAAGACTGATTCCGATGCGCCGACCATGTTTGTTCCGCAATGAGGGCAGCAGATGACGCCGCGCTTCCAGGAAGTGTCGAGAAAACGGAAAGCCGCAACATGAAAAGGGCGACTGCACTCGGGTGATAAACAATAGATAACTTGTGAAGAGGTAGACATGGCGGGGGCTGGGCTTTTGTCCAGGCAGGACTGTACTACTTTTCTTCAAACTGACCTACCGACATCAATGCAAAACGTTGAGAAGTTGAGATACATCAACCTTTTTAAGGCGCATCGAAGTAGGAGATGAGACTTTGACGAGAGGTAGGCTAGTGTAGAATCCATATGTTGCCGCAAGGAAATACTACTCACATGTCGATATCGCTCTCTGCGCTGCCCACACCCTTTCCAATAGAAGCGCATCTCGTCTTCCAATCGGAAGTCATTGCTGTTCGTATTAAAAATATATCGACTTGCGGCGCGAGCATTCTCTCTTGTCGTCCCATTTCGGCCACCGCGCAGGTTGCCCTCGCATTGGGGAGCTCCTCCGGCTGTCAGTTTAGCTGCGAGGGCACGACTGTCTATTCAGTCGAAGGTGAGCGCGACGTGTGGGAGACGGGGATCCGCTTTGGGGTGCTGTCAGAAGAAAGCCATCGCTTTGTCACGGCATTAATGCTGCATCCAGCTATGCCTGAATAATTGCGCGCCGCCTAACGTGTGTGACTTAATCGGCAATATAATCCAGCCGCTTACAATTTCTGAAGATAGACATGCAAGATAACGTACGACGTCAGATGATAGCTCTTGTCATGCAGCTACGGAATGCGGCCGAAAACAAGCGCATGCTTGTCTTGGACCCAGTTCGAGGTCAAGCAAACTATGACGCTGCCCAAGAGGAGTGGAATCGAATCTACAGGCAGGTTTTTGATGCAATCGCCCAAAAAAAACTGCTGCACATTCTGCAGTTCCTGGATGAGCAAAAGGAGGTTTTGGGTGACGATGCGTATTACGCTGGTATTGCCAAATTAATCATCGATCAAGATGACTGAGCCCGATGCCAAGTGAGCACGCAGAAGTTCACTTGTTTAACTAGGTTGACTTTTCAATACGAGGAATACAAAGCGTTTTGCAAAACCAAGTCAAGGTTTCGATTTATTTAACTGAGTGGCCGCTTTCGGGCATCGAGGACCAGCCTTGTATGGCGGCTCATGGCCGGATCCGGCATTAGGCAAGCTGCGCGCCGACGGCAGCTGCAGACCATTTTTCAGACATTCGTAGGCCACGGCTGAAGGCGCGCTGTCGACCCTGACCGGACTGTCGCCTTGCTCGTAAGCGGTCATTAACCTTGCGATCCAGTGGTGGGCCGCGAAGCGACCCGTCCGTTGAGACCGGTCGTTGTACGTTCGCACCTGATTTCTTAAACTTTACGTTCTATCAGATCTATCGAGAAGTCTGCTGCCCAAGTTGTTGGGCGAGCCCAATAAGAATTCCTTCGGGACCTCGGATGTAGCAGAGCCGGTACGTGTCTCCATAATCTACGACTTCATCGACCACCGTAGAACCGAGCTTGCTGAGCCGGACGATAGTGTCGTCGATGTCCTCGACGGTGAACATGACGCGCAGGTATCCCAACGAGTTTACGGGAGCCGCGCGGTGATCGGACGCGATGGCAGGGACGTCGAAGCGGGAGAGCTCGATGCGACTGTGGCCGTCCGGGGTGCGCATCATTGCGATCTCAACACGCTGGCCACGAATGCCGGTGACTCGGCCAGCCCAATCGCCTTCGATGGGCATCCGGCCTTCTAGGGTAAGACCAAGTTCCGTAAAGAACTCAATTGCGGAATCAATGTTTTCCACCACGATTCCGACGTTGTCCATACGCTTGACTGTCACGATCTCTCCTTAGGATTTAACTAAATATATACGGCAGGGTCTGCTTGATAGGCTATCTCACTTGAGCCCCTGCATGCCACGTGGCGTGCCACAGTACGCTGCGCATCCATATAAGCTATTGCCCTCAGAGGTTTAAAGCGCAGTATCCGTCCCCGAAGCGGACGCTCGAGTGTGGGGCTTAGCTGACGTGACCTTCAACCATTTCCTGCCTTAGCTCCGATCATTAATTTTGGAGATAAGGGGGCCATCGAAGGAAAATTCGGATTCTCCGTCAAGGTCCAGCACAGTTCCCGCGCGCGGGCCTTCCGGTATGTCCACGGCGAGCTGGCCGCGATACGCAATACTCACGATGACCGAATCTGGATTATGTTTGATGGCTGTGATGCGCTGTTCGCGCTCGGAGAACATGGTCTTAGCCTGTTCCGCGAGTTGTCTAAACTCTTCGATGCCAGAAGTTTCGGTAGTAAGGTGGGCGCCCGACCAGTTTTCGAAGCGCACTCTTGGCGACAAGAGCTCTAGCATGCTGTCCACGTCAAACGCATTGTAGGCAGCGATGTACTTTTGGATCACCTGGGCCTTTTCGTTGGGCTGCATATCCGTCTTTCTAGAGATTGATGGCTGCACGATACTAGCGTGATTGCATTTTTGCAATCAAAAACCATCTGCTGATCGAGGCACGCCTTGCGCCAATAAAGCCCCGCTCAAAGACCGATTTGGCCGACATGCGTCCTATAGGCATCCAAAGCCAACAGCAGGTCGGCGCCGCATTCCAGGCGGCGTTATCGTAGAACGGAAGCGTGGCTCGCGATCCTAAGCGGCCTGTCGCCTCGTCCCAAAACAGGCATTCAACGACCAAGTTCAGGTGCGGAGGGCCGGCGCGGACGGTAGCCAGACGCTCGGACACTTCAAGCTGTGACGTCAGGCCGTAATGGGTGGCCCTCTGTCGCCTGCAACGCTGTGTTGGGGGCGACGGCAGGGAGATGCAGCGACCCACGGCACCCGTCGGACTACTGACGTCCTGCGGAGATGCGCTTCGGAGCCTTGTGCATCCAGGCTTGCTCCACCAGCTGCTTTACATGCGACTCATCCGCATGAGATAACTCTACCCTGACACCTACGAAGATCTTCCCGCCATTACGTCGCACAACTTGGCACAAGCGGGGGTCCACGTCCTCCGCTGCCTTTGCCTGCTCTTCGCTCACGCTCAGGATTGCGTGAGTGTCACCACTCTGAACCATAGCGAAGATCTTCTCGCCAACCTTGAATGCTGGCAAGCGAAAATGGATCGTCTCCTGAACCTCAGGCAGCGCGAGCGCACAGCGCCTGATATCCGCGGCATTTACCATGCCGCCTCCGGAGTTGAGGGAAAAAGAAACGTCGGACCAGTCGCCCAACTAGGTTTATACGGCAGGCTTTGCCTGTTAAAACAGGATGGTGTCTGATTAATCATTTTCGCCTAGTCGTCTGCAAGCTGCATGCCGCTTGGTCTGCAGCCTATGCTGTAAATTGATGCAGTATCAATTAACCGTAGAAAGCGGCATCCGGAATCCTGCCTCCTGGCAACCTCCCTCCTTGCTCGACCAGCTACTCCGCTTCCTGAGAATTAAGCATTACAGTCTGCAGACGAAGCAGGTCTATGTGTCTCGGGCGACATGGTATACCCGCTTTTACATACTTCGCCATCCCACAGACATGGGAGCGCTCAAGATCCTTACCCAATGGCGGGTTTGGAGAGCTGAGATATTGCTACCACCGTCCCCTAGTGGCCGGTCAACGTCTGCAGTTGCCAGACACTGACCGGCGGCTATACGTCATACTTCGGTCTGTTCTGCAATTTCCAGCGCGTCATCGACCTCAATGCCTAGATAGCGAACTGTGCTCTCCAGCTTCGTATGGCCAAGAAGTAGTTGGACTGCCCTCAGGTTCTTCGTGCGCCGGTAGATCAGCGTGGCTTTGGTTCTTCGTGATCCCCTCCCGGTAAATCGTCCCGTTTTAAACTAGAGTAGTCGGCATGGACGACCAGCAACGGAAGGAGCATGCCGTGAAGAAATCCCGCTTTACCGACGAACAGATTGCGTACGCATT
Organism: Herbaspirillum sp. GCM10030257; assembly: GCF_042666555.1. Taxonomy (NCBI): domain Bacteria; kingdom Pseudomonadati; phylum Pseudomonadota; class Betaproteobacteria; order Burkholderiales; family Oxalobacteraceae; genus Herbaspirillum; species Herbaspirillum sp. GCM10030257. The sequence continues at coordinate 2 of NZ_JBHTDH010000018.1, read as the reverse complement.
GA